>JANPLC010000144.1:0-5216 GCA_031426335.1 Planctomycetota bacterium | reverse complement strand
CACCTATCTTGCACCTCACGTGGGGGCACCCCCCGGGGGCCCTCGGCCCGTGCCGCGTTGTAGTCACAAACCCAACGCCGCCGGCCCACGGCCGGGGGGGTTTTCACACGCCGGGGGGTACGGGGGGCGGTACGCCCCCTGTGCAACAACCCCCCGAACGAAGTGAGCGGGGGTGAGGGATGGGGGCCGCGCAGCGGCCCCGCCTGCGCCTCAAGCGCAGGCAGGCGGCGCAGCCGCCTCATCCCGAAAAATGCCCCCACTATTGTGCCGTCTCGAGCAAGCGTCCCTGAACCTATTGTTCAGGTGGGAGCCTCCCCTTCCAGGCATGGCCTTTCAGGGCGGTGGCTCCCTAGGGTATTGAAAGGCCAGGGGGTAGCGGCCGTCCTCGAACACAGCAGGGGCAGGCATGTTCTAGTGCAGCGCGGTGATGATCGCCACCGTCAACCGGCTGGTGCTTCGGCACGGTGGTGAGGCCACAAGTAACTGCTTGCCAACTTGTGATTCAGCTCGCATGCGCGGAAATGAGGGGCGAGACTTTGGGGCAGCGTCGGAGACGCGTTGTTGGAGACAGCGTCGGAAACCTAGATGGGGGCAGCGTCGGAGACGCGTTGTTGGGGGCGTTGCCCCAACTGAAAAAGTGAGTCAGGCCTTTGCCGCGCGGATGGCGGCCAATTCCGGGGCCTCGCCGCCGACCACCGCCAACACCTGTGCGCCGTACCGTGCGGCTTTGCGTTCGCCGATGCCTTTGAGGCCGATGAGGGTGTCCATACTGGTCGGCTTCGCTGCCGAGATCGCCTGCAGCGTGCTGTCGTGGAACACCACGTACGGTGGTACGCCGGCCTTGGCGGCGAGCAGTTTGCGCAGTGTGCGCAGACGTTCGAACAAGCCCTGATCCGCTGGACCGACCGCAGCAGCGGCGGCCGAGGCGGACGGCGTGCGCGACTTGCGCTCGGCTTTGGTCGAACGTTCTTCGACCACGCCAAGACGCACCGCGCCTTCACCGCGACAGAGCGCGCGACCGGCGTCGGTGATGACCAGGAACGAGTAGACCCCCTCTTCACGCAGCGCGAGGAACCCCTGCACCACCAACTGGTCGATCCATGCACGCACCGCGGTTTCTCCCGCGTCTTTGAGTAGTCCGAAAACTGTCAAGCGATGGTGACCAGCGCGTTCGCTCTTGTCGGTGGCATTGCCCAACAACACATCGACGCACTGGCCGGGACCGAAGCGGCCTTCAAGACGCCACGCGGCAGAGATGACCTTCTGCGCGGTAATGAGCGCCTGATCCGCAGGAAGCTCCTTGGTCTCGCCCAGACAGACATCACAGGAACCGCAGCCGTCACTGCGCACGTCGCTCCCAGGCGCCGGATACGGCTGCCCGAAATGTTCGGTCAACAAACGATGCCGGCACACCGGAGCGACGGCGTAGCGACCGATCTCACGCAGTTGGCGATCGAGTGCGCGTTCGCGGTCCGGCGATAACGGGCCATCCATGGTCGCCAAGCGGCGATGCGTCATCAGATCGGCCGCGCCGTACAACAGTACGCAGTCTGCTGGTAAACCATCGCGACCAGCGCGGCCGGCTTCTTGTTGGTAATGCTCGATGGATTTGGGCGTGTTAGCGTGGACCACGTAACGCACGTTCGAACGGTCGATGCCCATGCCGAAGGCAATGGTCGCGACGACGACATCGAGGCGTTCGTTGACGAAGTCGTCCTGCGCCTTGGCCCGCGTTTCAGCCGGCAGGCCGGCGTGGTAGGCCGCCGCGTGCACGCCGGCTTTTACCAGCGCGTTGGCGAGGCTCTCGACCTCCTTGCGTGTCTGGGCGTAGACGATGCCGCCCTCCTGCGGATGGCGCTTGATGACCTCCAACGCCTGCTTCGCCGCCGAATGCCGCGGAATCGCGCGGTAGATCAAGTTCGGGCGATCGACGTGGCCGATCAGGCGCAGCGGCGTGCGCAGGCCAAGTTGCACACAGATGTCGTCCTGCACCTGTGGCGTGGCGGTGGCGGTCAGCGCCATACGTGGCACGGCAGCGAAGCGATCAAAGATGCTGCGTAGTTGACGGTACTCGGGCCGGAAGTCGTGGCCCCAATGCGACACACAGTGGGCTTCATCGACCGCCAGCAGGGCAAGGTTATCGAGCCGCCCCACCAGGTCGCCCGCCAACAAGCGCTCCGGGCTGACATAAAGCAGATCGAGCGTGCCATTCGCGAGCTGCTGCGACGCCGTGCGTTTCGCCGCTTCGCCCAGGTTGGAATGCAGCGCCACCGCCGTGAGGCCAGCCTCGCGCGCGGCAGCAACCTGATCGTCCATCAGCGCGATCAGCGGCGACACCACCAGCACCAGCCCGGCGCCACAGGCCGCGGGGATCTGGTAACACAGACTTTTGCCACCGCCGGTGGGCAGGACGACCAAGCAGTCGCGTTTGGCCAGCGCAGCCTCGACCGACTCGCCCTGGAGTGGACGGAAGGCATCGTAACCAAAGGCACGTTTGAGCGCTTCTACCGGCGTGCTGGTCTCACGGACGCCAGGTCGGCGGCGCAAGTCAGCCAGCGTGCGGACCGGCGTCAGGCCGGAGACATCGGGTACCAGTTCCTCCCCGTCGCTCTGGCCATCCCACTCGTCCGCGTGCATGGGCGGCACCTTGCTAGAGAGCCCGCGCCTGTCCACCGGCGTGCATGCCCGTGAAGTCCCTACTGCCACTCGTGGGGCTTCGTGGTACACTGCTGTCAGCCTCGCTGGAGCCCATCGACGTGAAGATCATCATCGACCTCGACCCTAAATTGCAGCGCAAGCTGGAAGTGGTAGCCAATTCCCGCGGCCAGACGGTGTCCGATGTGGCTGCGGAACTGCTCAACAAGATCATGACCCGTGATGGTTCCGCGAGCAGTTCCTCGGCCGAGGGCCTTCCCTCTCCGGCCACCGTCGATGCCGCGAAGAAAGCCGCGGCCGCCGCGGCCGCCGCGCATCCGTCTATCGAAGACTTGGTGTTCCTGCTCGAACCGTTGGTCGCGCGCTTGCGCTTGGCTGATGCCGACGGTGCTCAGCGCCGTGCGTTGCTGTCAGAGATGCAGATGCTACCGCAGGACCAAGCGGTGCTCCACGTGGTCGCGTTGCTCAAACAATCACTCGGCTGAGACGTCCGGCGCCGACTGTACCAACGCCATCAACGCGGTGGCCGCTGCCGCTTCGGCACGCCGACGACTGCTGCCTTCACCACTGGCGTCGACTCCGGCGATGGTCGCGGTGGCGCGGAAGACCGGTTCGTGGTCGGTGCCACCACTGCGTTCGCTGCTGTAGCTCGGCAACTGTTTGTGGTGTTCCAGGCACCACACTTGCAAGCGCATGCGCGCGTCCTCGTCGCCAGCAGCGGGATCTTCGACGCGGCTGCCGAGCAGCCGTTCGACCGCGGTGACCAGCGCTGGCCAACCACCGTCGAGGTGGATCGCGCCGAGCAGCGACTCGGCGAAGTTGGCCTTCACCGAATCCGGCCACGGTTGCGACATCTGCTGGCCGACCAGGCAATGGGCCAGCAGGCCGGTGCTTTCGATCGCTCGTGCCAAGGTCGCGCGCGATACCAGGGTCGATTTCAGGCGCGACAGCGGGCCTTCGTCCAGATCAGGGAAACGCCGGAAGAGCAGCTGACAGAGCGCGGCGCCGAGCAAGGCGTCGCCTAAGAACTCCATCCGTTCGTTGGCATCGCGACGTTTGTCCGCTGGTGTCGCCTGAGCACCACAGCGACTGGTGTGCATACACGCCTGCAGCAGCAACGCCGGCTCGGCGAAGCGGTGACCGAGCGCTGCAGCCACGGCAGCGATGCGTTCAGTGGCAGTGATTCCCGGTTCGGCCATCGTAGGGGTGGAAAGTAGGTGGAGGCCTTCCATAAGGAAGCCCGTGTCAGTTGCCCCCTTTTTGCAGACCTGTCGCTCGTGCCAGCACGAGTTCCGTGTTCCTGGGCAGCTCGCCGGGCGCACGCTGCCGTGTCCGCACTGCCGTCGGCCAATGGACCTGCAGCCAGGCACCGGGCGCACGGAAGACAAACTGGTGGGCAAGACCCTCGGTGGTTGTCGGTTGATCAAACGCCTGGGTGCCGGCGCCATCGGGGTGGTCTACGAAGCGGAAATGCCCGGCCAGGGCCGCCACGTGGCGGTGAAGATGCTCACCAGTCGCGCCGCCAATGATGAGCGGGTGGTGCAACGCTTCGAACGCGAAGCGCGCCTGTGCGCGGCCATCCAGCATCCCAACGTCGTCGGCGTACACACCTGCGGCTTTGAACGCGGCGTACACTTCCTGGTAATGGAATTCGTCGACGGCGACACGCTCGCGTCGATGGTGCAGGAACTCGGAAAAGTACCGTGGGAAAAAGCCGCGCGACTGGTCCTGCAGGTCGCCCGTGGCCTCGAATACGCCCACAGCCAGGGCATCGTCCACCGCGACATCAAGCCGGCCAACATCCTGGTGACCACCGACGGCGTGGCCAAACTCGCCGATCTGGGCTTGGCCAAACAACTCGACGACGAGCGCAGCATTACTGGCGACAGTCCGATGGGCCTGACCATGCAGGGTGTCGCGCTCGGTTCACCCGCCTACATGCCGCCGGAGCAGATCCGCAGCGCCAAGGACGTCACGCCGGCGAGCGATCTGTACGCGCTCGGCGCAAGCTTCTATCAGATGGTCACCGGCGCGCTGGCCTTTGACGGCAAGAGCGCCACCGAGGTCATGACCAAGGTCCTACGCGAAGAACCCAAGCCGATCAGCGAACTCGCACCGGAGACGCCGCCGGCGATCGTCGCCTTCATCATGCGCTGCCTGAGCAAGGATCCCGAGGGGCGTCCTGAAAATTGCGGCAAGTTCATCGTCGAGCTAGAAGACGCCATCGCCCGTCCCGAGGTGGTGCCACCACCGGCGAAACCCGCGAAAAAACTCGGTACGGGACCACAACGGCGTGGTGCGCCGTCGTCACCCACCACCCGACCACGCACCGGGCCGCAGCGGCGGGCGAAGTCCAACTTGGGATTGGTGCTGGGGATTGTGGTGATCATCGCCGTGGCGGTGGCCGCGGCGACGTGGTTTATCCTACGCTGAATTCCACTCATCACCCGACTCCTCCGACGCGAACCTGACGGCACGTAACACCCCTGGGAGAGGCGAGCCCCAGCTCGCCTGTTCTTCGTGCGGTGCTGCTGACCGAACGCGATACCCAAAGACATAGG
>JANPLC010000143.1:0-1582 GCA_031426335.1 Planctomycetota bacterium | reverse complement strand
GGCAGCAGCAGGCCGTAGTCCGCCGCGGGAACGTTGACGCGTGCGGCCATGATCTTCACCGCTTCATCCTTGGTCTTTGGATCCTGGATGAAGGCCACGATCTTCGGCCACACGGTGACAAACTTGGCCCACTCGGCCTTGCGCGTGCCGAGGCTCTCAGTGGACACGGCGACCACATCGTAGATCAGGCCAGGAACGTCCTTGCTAGTGTAGACCGCTTTCGAGCCGGGAACGGACTTGAGCGCAGCGCCAGAACTTGGCTGCCACGCAGCGATCGCATCCACGCCGCCAGAAGCCAGCGTCTGCGGCGTGTCATTGGTCGGCACATTCACCAACGTGACGTCGGCCTCGGTCATGCCGTTGGCTTCGAGCGCCTTGAGCAGCATCTGGTGTTCGACGAAGCCGAGCTCCAAGCCGATCTTCTTGCCTTTGAGATCCTTGATCGACGCGATGCCAGCCTTGGCGACGATCATGTCGTTGCCGTAGCTGATGTCGTTGATGAGGATCGCCTTCGAGGATTTGCCCGCAGCGCCCATGACGAGTTGATCCCCATTGGTCACCGTCACCGCGTCGACCTTGCCGGCCTGGAAGGCTTCCATCGATGGCACGTATTCCATCCACACGAACTCGACGTTCACGCCGGCTTCTTTGTACCAGCCCTTCTGGATGGCGATGTCGAAGGCGACCCAGCCCGGCCAATCGCTGTAGGCGACCTTCAAGGCATCAGCAGCAGTGAGGGGGGCAGCAGTGGCAGCGCCAAGGCCGAGAACGGCGATGGCGGCGGTTGCGAGTCCACGAGAGAGACGACGCAGGGACGAGCGGATCATGGAAGGCTCCTTAGTGTGGTGATGGCGTGGCAGCGGTTGGTGGATGGCTGAACAGAACGCTGCTCCGGAATTGAGCAGGTGCCCAATCCAGGTTCGCGACGCTGTTCATCACGAGAGCGGTGACGCTGTGGCCGTTTGCACGACACAGCTGGCCAACAGCAGGCGAGCGGATCACAAAGGACCACACCAGCATAGATCGCCACCGATGCCGGGCCGTCCCGGCGGGCGCAGTACACGTTACGGGTCGTCCCGTCGCGCGGCTCCGCGCAAATAGCGCGAGGAGCGAGAGGAGTAGAGCAAGGCCGGTGCCAATCGCGCGAGATCGCAGAGCAACCTTGGCACGCCCATTGCCAGGAGCGGGGCACGTGTAGTTTCCCCACCCATCTTCATCCCACCCTGGACGGCCAGGGTGCGGTAACGCTCCGGGACGGCCCGCGACGACCAATGGTCATCGTCCAGCGCCGCCGGCATCAGGCACCTCCCTCGCTTGCGCTACGGCACTGGTCGATTCCTCGGCCCGTTACGGTGAACCTATGAGCACACTCTCAGCGATTCCTCCAGCCAAACTCATCCACCGTGAAACGCTTCGCGGTGGCGCCATGTGGTCGTGGCGTCTGCCGCGCCACACCGGCGTCCGTCTGACCGATATCGAGGGCGGAGGAAATCTCGTCGCCTTGTTCTTCAACGCCGTGCAGCCACTCGAACGCTACAACATGGCGGACACCCTGAAGGCGCAGCACACCGCCTTCCTGACC
>JANPLC010000142.1:0-62263 GCA_031426335.1 Planctomycetota bacterium | reverse complement strand
GGCTACAGACCACAGGATCGTGCTGCGACGTCTGGTTCAGGACCCGTAGCGTGTAGCCTGTGGTTTGTAGCCCGAACAGACCCACGAGGTGCCTCCAAAACCGGTAAAGAGTTGCCGAACCAAGAAGTTCGGTGGTAGACTGATCAGTCATGGAAGACCAACGCATGGTGCAGTTGGCGCTCGACAACCGTTTGCTCACGATCGAGCAGGTTGAGCGCGCCAAGAAGGAGCAGCAGTCCCTCGCTGATCGCGGGGTCGAACGCAGCTTGTGGTTCCTGCTGCTCGACCTGGGGTACGTCAACGACGCCCAGGCCCGTGACCTGCGCAAATATGTCAGTTCGACCTCCATCCGGGCCTTGGAAGTCGAAGGCTTCGTGTTGCAGGGCCGCATCGGCTCGGGTGGCATGGGCGATGTCTTTCGCGCCACCAACGCCGCCGGCCAGGAGGCCGCGGTCAAGCTGCTGTCATCGAAGCTGGCGAAGAACCAGGAGAACGCCCGGCGTTTCCAGCGTGAAGCGCGCGCCTCGATGCGGCTCAAACATCCGCACATCACCCAATCCCTGGCAGCCGGCGAGGTCGAGGGTCAGCGCTACCTGGTGATGGAGCTGATCAAGGGGCCGAGCCTCAAGCAGCGCATGACCGAGCGCGGCAAACTGCCCGAGGACCAGGCGATCATCCTGCTGTGGCAGATTGCCAGCGCCCTGCGTTATGCCTGGAATCACGGCGTGCTGCACCGCGACGTGAAACCGGCGAACCTGATGTTGGCGCCACCGCGGGCGGGGGTCGCCGAACCGTTCTGTGCCAAGATCTGTGACTTCGGTCTGGCCAAGGTCATCGTCCAAGGCGACGCGCCTGACGAGGACAGCAAAGGCATGCTCACCGGCGCCGGCATGGCGCTGGGCACGCCGCACTACATGCCGCCGGAGCAGGCCTCCGGCGAAATCGATCTCGATCAGCGCGCCGACATCTACAGCCTCGCCGCCTCGGTCTACCACGCCTTGCTGGGGCAGACCATGCACCACGGCAAGAGCTCGACCATCATCATGTACAAACAGGTGACCGAGAGCGCCGACCTCGATCCGCTGCGCGCCATCGGATCCAGTGATGGCATGGTCAAATTGATGGGCCGGATGTTGGAAAAGAGCCGCAAACGCCGCTTGAATACCTGGGACGAGGTCCTCGACGCGGTGAAGACGCTGGCATCCGCGCTGGTCGAGATCCAGGAAAAAGCTCTCGGCTCGGTTGCAGGTTCGGCCGCTCATCCGGCACCGACCGCCGTGCCAGCCGCGCCGGGCAGCACCACCTCCGCCAGCGGCAACGAGTCCACGGATCACAACCTCATCCATGCGACCGTGCGCATGCCCAAAGCGGCGCGCAGCCGTTTGCCGTTGTTCACCGCGGTATCAGTTGGCCTGTTGGCCGCGGTACTGGTCGGCGCCTGGAGCCTGACGCAGCTCGGCGAGCAGGGGCAACGCGTCTCGCCCGCAACTTTTGCGGTGGTGCTGGCGGGCATCGGCCACCAGGACCAGCGCACCGTGCTGCTTGAACCCGGCGATTACCCAGGTCCGTGGCGTTTCGGCGCGGCCCATGCCGGCGTGACCATTCGCGCCGTAGGCCCAGGGGTACGGGTGGTCGATGCCGGCGTGGCGCGCGACGTCTCGCTGGTGCGGCTCGAACCGGGTCTCACGGGCTTCACCCTCAGCGGTGTCGAGATCATTCATCCTGATGGTATCGCCGTGGAGGCCATGGCTGGCGCACGCGCGACGATGAGCGATTGCACGATCAGCGGGCAGGTCGCTGCGCATGGCGCGCACCTGGTGCTGCGCACCATGACGCTGCGCGGCGGCGTGCTGCTCGATCTGCAAGGCACGGTGATGATGGAGGACAGCTTGGTCACCCAGCAGCCGGCCATCCACCTGCGCGATGGCCGCGCCGAGGTGGTGCGTTCCCGCCTGGTCGGCGGTGGACCTGGAGCGGTGGTCCAGGCACTCAGCGGGCAGCTGGATATGGACGCGGTGGTGGTTGAACCGGCGACGGTGGCGGACATCGGCCTGGACCTGGGGGCCGGTGTGTCGGCGACCTTGCGCGACGTGTCGGTCCACCGCGTCACCACTGGCGTGCGCTGTGACGGTGCCCGGCTGCCGGCGATCAATGGCCTGAGCGTCAGCGCGTCAGACACCGGGCTGTGGTGGCGGGGCCAGCGTGATCCCGCCTGGAGCTGGCAACGGCTGCAGTTCCAGGCCCCCAAAGCGGTTCAAGGACTCGAACTTCCGACCGCCAGCGAAGGTGCGCGTCCAGAACGCCTGGGACTCGTGCCGCCTGGGGAAGTCGCCAGACGTTGACCTTCGCCACATACTTGTGACCACCTCAAGACCTCATCTTGCGGCCAGCGCAAAGCTGAGGTAATACTCGACACTGATTTTCCGAACGAGGAGACTCCCCATGCCTAAGAACGTCCTGGTCGTCGACGACTCCGCCATGATGCGCAAGATCGTCATCAAAAATCTCAAAGATTGTGGCTTCGATGTCACGGTCGTGGAAGCCAGCGATGGCAAGGAGGGCCTCGACAAGTTTGCTGCTGGCGGCATCGACCTGGTGCTGTCCGACTGGAACATGCCCAACATGGATGGGCTGACCATGGTGCGCGAGATCCGCAAGCTCGATCCCGAGAAGAAGGTGCCGATCATCATGGTCACCACCGAAGGCAGCGCCGACAAGGTCAAGGACGCGGTGTTGGCCGGTGCCAACAACTACCTCGCCAAGCCCTTCACGCCCGACCGCTTCAAGGAAAAGCTGAGCAAGATCCTGGGATGAGCGGCTGCGTCGTCGCAGTCTAAACCTCCCAGGAGTCCAGCCATGAGCGAGACCATCCTTGTCGTTGATGATGAACCATCGATCCGCCACGCGATCGTCCGCGCCTTCAGCGGGTTGACTGTGCGCGAGGCGGAGACCGGTGAACAGGCGCTGGCGCTGGTGCGCGACGCCTATCCCGACCTCGTGCTGCTCGATCAGAAACTGCCGGACGGCGACGGCTTGGCTCTGGCGGCGAAGATCCGCGGCATCGATCCGGAATTGCCGATCGTGCTGCTCACCGGCCATGGCAGCGTCGATCTGGCGGTCGAAGCGCTCAAACAAGGCATCGCGGATTTTGTCGAGAAACCCTTCAAGCTCGAACGCCTGCGTACGACGGTAAATCTGCTGCTGGAAAAACAGCGCTTGGGACGCCAAGTCGCGCGCCTGTCGGGCAAGGCTTCGGGTCGTCATTCGCTGGTGGCGCACGGCGTGGCGATGAAACGCGTGATGGGCCTGGTCAAACGCGTCGCCGCAGTGCCGTCGACCACCGTGCTGATCCAAGGTGAAAGTGGTGTCGGCAAGGAACTGGTCGCCCGCGCCATCCACGAGCGCTCAGCGCGCAACGAAAAGCAGTTCGTCGCCATCAACTGCGCGGCGTTGTCAGAGAACCTGCTCGAAGCCGAGTTGTTCGGCTATGAAAAAGGCGCCTTCACCGGTGCCGACAGCAAGGGCAAGGCCGGCCTCTTCGAGATCGCCGATGGCGGCACGATCTTCCTCGACGAAGTCGGCGAGATGCCGCTGCAATTGCAGACCAAGCTCCTGCGCGTCTTGCAGGAACGGCGCTTCCGCCGGGTCGGCGGGCTGGTTGACGTGGCGGTGGACGTACGCGTGGTCGCCGCCACCAACCGCGATCTGCGTCAGGAGGTCGCCGGTGGGCGCTTCCGTCAGGACCTCTACTTCCGTTTGCGCGTGGTGCCCATCCAGGTGCCGGCACTGCGCGATCGTACCGAAGACATCCTGCCACTCGCCGATCACCTGCTCAAACGTCTGGCGCCTGAACTTGGCCGGCCAGAACTGAAGTTCAGCGCGTCGGCGCGCACGGCGATGTCGGCGTATGCGTGGCCCGGCAATGTGCGTGAACTCGCCAATGCGGTTGAACGCGCGGTAATCACCGCCGAAACCGGCGAGATTGTCGCTGGCGACCTGTGTATGGACGAACAGATCTTCACCGCTGCGCCAACACCGCTGGCCTTCGCCATGCCGACCCAGGCTGCGCCACCAGCGGCGCCTGCCGAAGCACCGCAACTGCCCAAGGGCTCCTTGGTAATCCCCGCGGGCGAACGCAACCTCGCCCGTATCGAAGCGATGCTGGTGCGTGTGGCATTGGACGAGACCGGTGGGCAGAAGAGCCGCGCCGCCGAACTGCTCGGCATCAACCGCACGACACTGTACAACAAACTGCGTGAGCTGGATCCGGCCGGACACGAACACGATGAAGTGGTCGCCGAGAGCGTCTGATGGAACCGCTTGCGCGCAGCGAGATCAGTGCCACTGACACGTTGAGTGTCGATCAGTTGCAGGCGGAGTTGGCGCGACTGCGTCCGCTCGCCGAGATGGGCCGCATGGCGGCGACGGTGGCGCATGAGATCCGCAATCCGCTCGCCGGCATCAGCGCCAACGCCGAGCTGCTGCGTGAAGCCGTCAGCGGTCCGGACAGCGAGTGTGTCGACATCATCCTCGCCGAGGTCGAGCGCCTCGGCCACTTGGTCACCGACCTGCTGTACTACAGCCGCGAACGCGAACCCGAACTGCGCCCCATCGATCTGCCGTGGTTGGCGCGCACCACCTGCGAGCTGTCACAGAGCGACGCCGAGCGCGCTGGCGTCGAGTTGACGTGGGCTGGCCGCGGACGCGCGCTGGGCGACACCGACCTGAGCCGCCAGGCCTTGCTCAACGTCATCCGCAACGCCGTGCAGGCCTGCCGTGAAGGCGGCCACGTCGCGCTGGTGATCGAAGACGGCCGCATCGTCGTCGAAGACACCGGCGGTGGCGTGCCCGAGATCCTGCGCGAGCGCTTGTTCGAACCGTTTATCACCGGGCGTACTCGTGGTCTGGGACTCGGCGCCACGGTGGCCCGGCGCTGTCAGCGTCGTCAGCAGGGTGACCTGACGCTGACGGCCACGGGGCCGACCGGCAGCCGCTTCTCCCTGAGTTGGCCAACGGCGTAGTACAGACAGCCGGATGGACATGGAGGACCGGAGCACCGGAGGGACTCCGGTTCTTTAATTTTATCTAATTGTTAAATCACTGCTTAGGTCGATAGATCAGGACCAGCGCGTGAATGGGTGCTGCCCTTGGACCAGCGTCCTGCTGGACCTCGCAGGCGGGCCTGCCATGCCTGCGACCTGCGACCGGTCCAGTCCGGAGGTTTTCGCCGACATGACCCTGCCCGGCAGGGCATCCACCTGTGGAGTCCTGTGTGACCGCAACGCCCGATACCGACACCTTCGTCGCTCCAGCAGCCTCGGCTGCCATTCCGGAGGATCTTGTCGCCTCCGTGGAAGCGTCGGCAGCGTCGGCAGCGTCGGCCCCGATGGGTCCGGTTGCTGACGGCAAGCCGCGCACACGTGACGACGTGGTCAAGGCGGCGTTCCAGTACCGCGACTCGTTGCTGAGCTACTCCTACGCCATGCTGCGCTCGTGGACGCTGGCCGAGGACGTGGTGCAGGAAGCCTACCTGGTGGTGATGAACAAGTGGCAGGACCTCAAGGACGAGGGCGGCATCTTCCTGTGGGTCCGTCAGATCGTGCACTTCAAGACCCTCGAAGCGATCCGCGCGCGTGGACGCGAGACCTCGACACCGGATCAGGAGCTGCTCGATCTGGTCGAGCACGCGGTGAAGGAAAATCTCGACGATCATTTCGCTGAGCGTCAGCGCATGATGAGCACTTCGCTGCGCGACTGCATGTCGCGCCTCAACACCTTCAATGTCGACCTGCTGGCTGGTTTCTACTGGAAGCAGGAATCCTGCGAGACGCTTGCTGACCGCCATGGCCGCAGCGTCAACGCCATCCGTCTGATGTTGTCCCGCCTGCGCGACAAGCTGCGCACCTGCCTGAGCAAACGGCTCGAAGCCCAAGGGATCCGCCCGTGAAGACCACACCTGATGATGCGCTGTTTGAAGATTACTTGGCCAACCGCCTGAGTGCCGGCGATGTGGTGCGCCTGAAACAGGTGCTCTCTAGCGACCGTTCCGCCCGCGTGCGTTTTGTCGAAGTGCTGCAGGAATGGGAACTGCTCGCGGAATCCGCGCGCCAGATCACCGGCAATTCGTGCCCGGTGATGGACGACAGTTCCAACAGCGATTTCGGCAAACGCCGTCGCCCGACCTTGCGCGTCGCCCCAGGGCGTCCGTCGCCGCGTCGTGCGCTCGGCATGTTGGTGCCGTTCGCCGCCCTGGCGGCCACGCTGATGGTGGCGTTGTGGCTCACCCGGCCGTCGGGTGAAGTCGAGCCGCTCGCTGCGCTCGGCGCGGTTACCGCCGAGGTCAACATCCTGCGGGGCAAGGAAACCATCATCGCCAAGGTCGGCACCCAGGTGCTCCCAGGCGATCACGTGCGCGTCGGTGACGGCGCGCAGGCGCGCATCGATTACCCGGACAAGACCAGGATCCAACTCGACCAGCGCACCGATGTGCAGGTGACTGCCGATGGATCGGCTGCCGTCGGCGTGGGTAAACGGGTGGTGCTGAAGTGGGGTCGGGTGACCGCCGACGTCGCGAAACAACCGGCCGGCCGGCCGATGATCTTCAACACGCCCAACGCCCAGGCGGTGGTGCTCGGTACCGTGCTGACCCTGGAGTTCACCTCCACCGCCGGCGCGACGCGCCTGGATGTCAGCGAAGGACTGGTCGGCATCACCGACGCCAGCAACCGTACGTTGGTCGAAGTTCCCGCCGGCCACTTCGCCACGGTGGCGGAAAACACCAAGACTGTCGCCCGTCCGTTGGTCGCCACGACCACCGCCGCGCGCAAGAACTACCGCGCTGGCCTGCGGGCGACGTATTTCGCGGGTACCAATCTGAAGGACATGATCTTCGAACGCATCGAGACCGGCATCCACACCGACCTCGGCTTGGAAAGCGTGCCGGTTGACCAGCGCCGTACGGATTTTTCGGTGCGTTGGAATGGCTACCTCCAGCCACTCTTTAGCGAGAAGTACCTGCTGACGCTGCGCAGCGATGCCGGCATACGTCTCTTCATCGACGACAAGCTGGTGATCGACGCCTGGGGTGCCGAACGCGCGGCGTACCACCAGGGCTCGGTGATGCTCGACGCGAGCAAACGCCACGCTCTGCGTGTCGAGTACCGGCAGCCCAAGTCGGGCATGATGGTGAAACTTGATTGGGCCAGCCCGAACCAGCAGCCGGAGATGATCCCGGTGGAGCGGTTGTCGACGGATCAGTGACCCTGGGCAAGAGGACCTGCCGGGGCTTGAGCCCGGCCAGGTGCTCCCTACCTTCCCGCGCGAATCGCTGGGAGGGATCATACGATGCTCAATGACGACTTGGATGAAGATGTGCTGCGCAAGCGGATCCGCACGGCGGGGTATTGCGGTGTGATCAGTTTGGCGTTCACCATCATCATCGGCTTCGCGCTCGGCATCTTTTCGGGTGCAGCAGGTATCGATCCGACGTTCGTCTACGTCGATATCGCGGTGCTCAGCCTGCTCATCTACGGCACCTTCCGGGCCAACCGTTTCGCCGCGACCGGCCTGTTCGTGTTCTTCGTCGGCTCGAAGCTGCTGCAGTGGCATTCCACCGGCTCGATGTCGGGCATCGTGGTCGCCGCGCTGTTCGGGTGGTTCTTCTACCACGGCATGATGGCAAGTTGGGAATTGCCGGGAGTCCTTCGCGCTCTGGCGGCGCGTGAACAACGCAACGATCGCTGCCCGAAATGCACTCAGCCGATCATCCCGTCAGCGGGGCGCTGCACCGCCTGCGGCGCGTCGTTGACCCAACGCGTCGTCGCTGGCTGAGCGTTACTCCCAACAACAAACGCCGGTCGAGTGACCGGCGCTTGGGGGAAGTTCGTTTCGAGCAGACCGGATCGCAGCCGTGAGGCGTCATCCAGAAGCAGCAGGACTCATGCCAGGGTAGTAGGCGTTTGGGGTCTCCCAGCGCTCTGGTGATGTGCGTCCGGTGGGCTCGTCGTTCCTTCCACGTAAGTAATACCCGACGAATCGGCTGACCGTCAAGTGAACCTTGTACAGGTCACTCGCCGCCAAAGCGGCTCTTCGGCTTGCCGTCGGCGACCGCCTTGTCGCCAGCTTTATCAGTGGCTTTTTCGCCGGCCTTGTCCGTCTTTTCGCCAGGCTTGCTGTCGCTGCCCTCAGCGGGTTTCCCACCGGCGGCGGCGAGTTGTTTCTGCAGTTCTGGCAGCGCTGCCTTGGCCTTCTCGATCCCGGCTTTGACCTTGGCCAGGGATTCTTCGGCAGCCTCAAGTTCCTTTTCCCATTTCTTCTGTGCACCGCCGGCGCGGCTGGCATCGCTGGCGGCCTGTTGCAGGCTCGCTTGGTCTTCGCGGTCCTGATTCTGGGTACGGTTGTTCTGGGCCTTGCCGGCGCGGGCTTCCATGCGTTTTTGTGCCTGCTCCTTGCGATTCGCGGCACCTTTGGCGTCGGCCTCGGCCGTCGCCAGTTCGCTCTTGGCCTTGTCGCGACGCTCGGTGGCTTCTTCGAGTTTGCGTTCGCTGGTCTTGATCACCCATTCGGCGTCGCGGATCTGCTGTTCAATGCGCGCGTTGGCGCCGGCTTTGGTGGTTTGCTCCTTGGCGAGCGCGGCTTCTTCTTTGCTCATCACCGTATCGCCGACCTTGACCTTGCCGGTGCTCGCGAGGTGGTCGCTTTCGCGTACCCACGCGTCGTCGATCTTGAGGTAGCCGAGGTCGGCATACAGCTTGTTGACGATCGGGCTGAAGCGGTCGAGTTGTTCGGCCGCGCGGGTGTGCACCAGCGCGGGTTCGGTCAGCGCACGATCCAGGCACCAGCGCGCCAGGGCGCATTGGCCGAGCAGCGTCGACGGGGCGCTCGTGCGGCGCGTCTCGTACTGGGCCAGGAGTGGCGGGACCTCTTTGCGCGTGGTGATGGTGCTCTTGTTCAAGGTGATGGAGGTTTCGACCGGCTTGTGTTTGATCAGCACCAGACGTTTCAGTTCCAGTGTGCTGGCGGTCTCTTCGACCACTTCGCCGGTGATGAGGTCGCCGCTGGTGACGCGCACCTCGACGGTGGTCGCGGCACCCAGCAGGCCGGCGGTACCGAAGAGTAGGGCGAGGGCAGGGATGAGGAGGCGCATGCGGGATCCTTTACTCAAATTAGCTCAGAACAGCGGTGATATGATACCACCTGAGCCGGTCAGTCGTTTAGTCAGCTTGTCGAATTCGAACGGACGTGCCACTCCGTGTCCTGTGGAGCTTTCCTACAAGCCAGCCCGGCGTGCGTTGCGGGGCGGTAGGAAGCGATCAAGTTCCAGCCCACAGGTGCCTTATGACGATTCCGCTGTTTCTGGTCGATGCCTTCGCCGAACGTCCGTTCACGGGCAATCCGGCCGCGGTGTGCCTGCCACCGGCGGGTGTGGGCACGGACTGGATGCAGGCGGTCGCCGGAGAGATGAACCAGGCCGAGACCGCCTTCGTCATGCAACGTGCAGACGGTGACTGGGAGCTGCGCTGGTTCACGCCGATCGTCGAGGTCGACCTTTGCGGGCATGCGACCCTGGCGGCGGCGCAGGTGTTGTGGGGTGAGGGCCTGCAGCCACGCACACAGGTGGTGCGTTTCCATACCCGCAGCGGCCTGCTGACCGCCACGGCGCAGGGCGAGCGCATCGTGCTCGATTTCCCGGAGGTGGCGATGACGCCCTGTGCGCCGCCAGAAGGGCTGATCGGTGCGCTCGGCGTGCAGCCACTGTCGGTCTGGCGCGCTGGTCCGGATCTGGTGATCGAAGCGCACGATGCCGCGACGGTGGAGGACACCCGCCCTGATATCGCGGCCTTGGCCGCGATCCCATGTCGTGGAGTGGCGGTGACCGCGGCTGGCCAGGGGGATCATCACGTGGTGTCGCGCTTCTTCGCTCCGGCGTCGGGCATTCCCGAGGACGCAGTCACCGGTTCACTGCACTGCGCCCTCGGTCCGTACTGGAGTCGACGTTTGCGAGTGCCCGTGCTCCGCTGCCGGCAGGCTTCCGCCCGCGGTGGGCTGTTGGAAGTCGAGCCACGTGGCGACCGGGTGTTGCTCGGTGGTACGGCCGTGACAGTCATGGAAGGCCGGTTGCGTCATACCGCGCCGTTGCTTGGGTGAACAGACGCGGGCATCTACCAGAAGACTTTCGCTAAGGTCCGGCTCCTCGCCGCAAGGTTAGGCAGCCACGCGCGGACGCCCGTGGTCCAGCGAGGCCTCCATGACTAGCGTCGACACGTTGACGCCCATCGCCAACGCGGCTCTGCCGCTGTCGGTCGCCCATCACGGCGGCCCGTTGGTAAGCACGCTCACTCCCCAGGTCGCGGCGGCGTTGCACATCCTGCAAACCAGCGGCGCACGTGATCTCGATATCCGTCAGGTCGCACGCACGGTCGGTACGTCGGTGTCGCATCTGCACCGATTGTTCAAAGACGCGCTCGGCACCAGTCCGTTGCGGTACGCGCGTGAACATCTGATTGCGCAGGCCAAGGACGCGCTCAGCAATACCACGCTGTCGTGCCAGGAGATCGCCAAGCGTCTGGGCTATGATGATCCGTTGTATTTTAGTGCGGTGTTCAAGCGCGTGGCGGGGGTTTCGCCCCGCGAGTATCGCAAAAGACATCGGTGATCGGCCATCGGCCATCGGCCGTTCGCCTGCTCAACAAAATCCTACTAGAATCAGACAACCCAGCGGTGGCCTGGAGCGCTCAGATCGCCATCACTCCATCGTCCAGGTTGAGCCATTGCGCACGTCCGCTGAAAGAACCTGGCACGACGCCACATCTGGCCGGTGGACGAGTGGCGTAGGTTTGGCGGAGGGGTCGTTCGGCAGCCCTCAATGGCAGTCATGCGAGGCCTTTGCGTAGATCTGTGGCTTCCATCCAACTGTTTGTGTCACAAGTAGTTCAACGTTCCATCGAAGGCCAGGTATTGCCTGACCCGGAGGCTGCTTTTGTGCTGACCACTCCCGCCCCCACGCCCCGTTTCCGTCGCCTGCCGTTGATCGCCGTCCTGACCGGTTTGGCGGGCAGCGCCTTCGCTGCCGCTGCGCCGGTGGGCGAGGTGAAGTTCAACCGTGACATCCGGCCGATCCTGGCTGAGGCCTGCTACCACTGCCACGGTCCCGATCCTGCCAGCCGCAAGGCCAAGATGCGTTTCGACCGTGAAGAGGACTTCACCGCCAAACGTGAAGACGGCTTCGTGATCGTGAAGGGCAAGCCGGCCGAGAGCCTGATGTGGCAGCGCATCATCTCGAAGGATGAAGACGAGGTCATGCCGCCGCCGGATGCGCACATCCAGCTCAAGCCGGAGCAAAAAGAACTGCTGCGGCGCTGGATCGAACAGGGCGGCTCGTGGCAGAAACACTGGGCGTTCATGGCGACGGAACGTCCCGCTGAGCCGAAGGTCAAGAACGCTGCGTGGGTCAAGAACCCGATCGACCGTTTTGTGCTCGCGCGTCTGGAAGAAGCCAAGTTGGCTCCAGCGCCCGAGGCCGACCGTCGCACGCTCGCGCGTCGCCTGAGCTTGGATCTGACCGGTCTGCCGCCGACGCCCGAGGTGGTCGACGCCTTTGTCGCCGACAAGAGCCCGGATGCGTACGAAAAACTGGTCGACCGCTTTCTGGCCTCGCCGCAGTACGGCGAGGCTCGTGCGCGTTACTGGCTCGACGCCGCGCGCTACGCCGACACGCACGGCGTGCATTTCGACAACTACCGCGAAATGTGGCCGTACCGCGACTGGGTGATCAACGCCTTCAACGCCAATCAGCGCTTCGATCAGTTCACCATCGACCAGTTGGCTGGTGATCTGCTGCCGAATGCGACCGTACCACAAAAGATCGCCACCGGTTTCCATCGCTGCAACATCACCACCAATGAAGGCGGCACGATCGAGGAAGAAAATCTCGTCGGCTACGCGCGTGATCGGGTCGAGACCACCTCATGGGTATGGCTCGGCCTGACCGCCAACTGCGCGGTGTGCCACGACCACAAGTTTGATCCGATCTCGCAGCGGGATTTCTACGCGATGAGCGCGTACTTCCGCAACACCACGCAGAGCGGCCTCGATGGCAACATCAAGGACACCCCGCCGATCCTGGTGCTGCCAAAAAACGAGGACCACAAACGCTATGGTGAGCTGCCGCCATTGATCGAGGCAGCCAAGAAAGATCGCGACGAGGCACGTAAAGCTGCCCGAGGCAATTTCGATGCGTGGCTGAAAACCGCCACGCTCGAGAGCTGGGATAAGGAATTGGCGAAAGACCGGGCATCAGTCGCACGACTGTCGCTCACCGGCCCGGCTAAGGACGACGCATTGAACGGCGTAGCAGGCGACAAAGTGCTGGCTGCGACCAGTGCGAAACCGGTGGAGTGGGTCGACGACGGTCCTTTCGGCCCAGCGGCCAAGGTCAACGGCGAGATGGCCATCACCTATACGGCAGAGGTCGGTGATTTCGAGAAGGACAAGCCCTACTCCGTCAGCGCCTGGGTGAAGATCGCCAAAGACACGCCGGACGGTGCGATCTTCGGACGCATGGACAACGAGAACCAACATCGCGGCTGGGACCTGTGGCTTCAGGGCGGCGAATTCGCCAGCCATCTGATCCACAATTATCCGGACGACGCGCTCAAGGTTCGCACCAAGGGCAACCAGGTGAAACGCGACACCTGGCAGTACATCGTCATCACCTATGACGGTTCGGCCAAACCCGCCGGATTGAAGATCTGGATGAACGGCAAGTACAACGGCTTCGATAAGGAGGCCGACACGCTCAAGAGCACCACGCGCACGGACGCACCGTTTCAACTCGCGCGGCGCAAGTCGAGCAGCCTGATCACCAACGTCGCGTTGCAGCAGATCCAATTCTACGACCACGTGCTGGCGAGTGAGGCGATCGCTCGCCAAGCCGCCACGCCGGAAGCACGCAAGCTGCTTACCACGGCCGTCGACAAACGTGATGGCAAGGCCATCGACCGTTTGTTCGAGGTGATGGACGACAACGACCAACCGTTGATGGCGGCATCGAAGAAGCTCCAGGATCTGGAGAACGAGATGAAGACCGTGCGTGAGCGCTCGACGGTCACGCACATTCAGCAGGAGAAGATGAACAACAAGGCGATGGCCCACATCCTCTTCCGCGGCGAATACGACAAGCGCAAAGATGAAGTGGAGCCGGGGACCTACAGCGCGTTGCATCCGCAGGCGTCCGACGCACCGAAAAATCGCTTGGGCTTGGCCCAGTGGCTGACCGCGAAGGACAACGGCCTGACCCCGCGGGTGATCGTCAATCGCTACTGGCAGGAGTTGTTCGGCACCGGCATCGTCAAATCGAGTGAGGACTTTGGCATCATGGGCGACGCGCCCACGCATCCGGAGCTACTCGACTGGCTGGCGGTGGAGTTCAAATCCGACTGGGATGTGAAGCGCCTGTTCAAACTGATGGTGATGTCTGCGACCTACCGCCAACAAGCGGTCGCCACGGCGCAGAAGATCGAGATAGATGTCGCCAATCGTTTGTTGTCGCGTGGCCCGCGCTTCCGCATGGATGCGGAAGTAATTCGCGACTACGCCCTGACGGTCAGTGGCCTGTTGGTGTCGACCATCGGTGGTCCGAGCGTCAAACCCTATCAGCCGGAAGGCGTGTGGGAGGCGGTCGGCATGCGCGAAAGCAACACCAAGTATTATAAGCGCGACAGCGGTGATGCGCTCTACCGCCGTAGCATGTACTCGTTCTGGAAACGCATGTCTCCGCCGGCTTCGATGGAGGTCCTGGGCGCGACCAATCGTGAAGTGTCGTGTTTGCGCCGCGAACGCACCAACACGCCACTTCAGGCGCTGGTGACGCTCAATGATCCACAGTTCATTGAAGCGGCGCGCGTGCTGGCGGAACAGATACTGAAGGCGCCAGCGGACAAACGGGTCGCTGATGCCGGTCGGCGGATCCTGCTCCGACCCTTCACGGCGACGGAACTGCCGTTGATCACTGCCAACCACGCCAAGCTGTTGGCGCACTACCAAGCCAACGCTGAAGCGGCCAAGGCCCTGATCGCGGTGGGCGAACGCAAGGCCGACGCGGCCCTGCCGCCGGCCGAGCTCGCCGCCATGACCATGTTGTGCAATGCCCTGCTCAATCTCGACGAGGTGCTGAACAAATGAGCCCGCACATGTCTCCCCAGAACGATCCCGTACTCGCCCACCTGCTGCGCCAGCGTCGGCTGTTCGCGAACCGCCGGGCCTTCCTCGGCCAGGGCATGAACGTCCTCGGTGGTGCGGCGCTCGCCAGCATGATGGGCGGGATGGCCAGCGACCTCGCCGCCGGCGAGCCAGGCAAGCCAATCGGCGCTGTTGGTCCGCATTTTCCGCCAAAAGCGAAACACGTCATCTACCTGCACATGGTCGGTGGTCCGTCGCAGATGGACACCTTCGACTACAAGCCGCAGATGCAGGAGTGGTACGATAAGGAGCTGCCGGAATCGATTCGCGCCGGTCAGCGTTTGACGACCATGACCTCGGGTCAGAAGCGTTTCCCTATCGCGCCCTCGAAGTTCACCTTCAAGCAGCAGGGCAAGTGCGGCATGTGGATGAACGATCTGCTGCCCAATTTGGGCACGGTGGCGGATGACATCTGCTGGATGCGTTCGCTGCACACCGAGGCAATCAACCACGAACCCGCCATCAGCCAACTCCAGACCGGCAACCAGGTCACTGGTCGTCCGTGCCTGGGTTCATGGGCGTCGTATGGCCTAGGCACGCTCAATGCCAACCTGCCGACCTTCGTGGTGCTGGTGGCGACTCCCACGAATCGCGAGCAAGAGCAGGCCATCAGCGGCCGCGTGTGGTCGTCGGGCTATCTTCCAGGTGAACACGCCGGCGTGTCGTTCCGCTCCGCCGGCGATCCCATCCTCTTCATCAATAATCCCGATGGCGTCAGCAGCGATGTTCGCCGTACCACGCTTGACGGCATCAACGAGCTGAACCGCATTACCGCCAAACAGGTCGGCGATCCGGAGATCAACACGCGCATCGCGCAGTACGAGATGGCCTACCGCATGCAGGCAAGCGTGCCGGAGTTGACCGCGATCGACAAGGAACCGGCAAGCACGTACGCGCTCTACGGCGACGAGGCGAAGAAGCCCGGGACCTTTGCCAACTCCGTGCTGATGGCGCGTCGCTTGGTTGAACGCGGTGTGCGCTTCGTGCAGATCTACCACAACAACTGGGACCACCACGGCAACCTGGGTGGTCGCATGCCGTCGCAGTGTAAAGACATCGACCAGCCGTGCGCGGGACTGATCAAGGACCTCAAGAGCCGCGGTCTGCTCGACAGCACGCTGATCATTTGGGGCGGAGAATTCGGCCGCACGATCTACTCACAAGGTGGCCTGTCGAAAGAGAACTACGGCCGCGATCACCACCCGCGTTGTTTCACCATGTGGATGGCGGGCGGCGGCGTGAAGGCCGGCCACATCCACGGCGAGACCGACGACTTCAGCTACAACATCATCAAAGATCCGATCCACATCCGCGACTTCCACGCAACGATCCTGAATCAACTCGGCTTCAACCACGAACGCCTGACCTACCGCTACCAAGGCCTCGATGCGCGCCTGACTGGCGTTGAAAAGGCCGAGGTGATCAAGGCGTTGCTGGCCTGAACACGAGGAGCAACGGAGGACAACGGCTTGGAGCCTTTGCTTTCACTCCGTTCCTCCGTTTCACTTGTTCAAATTTTCTTCTCTGCCACGGCCACACTCGCTAACGCGTAAGTCCATCTGGACACCCACCACGCTTGAACTGGTATCTGCGAGCTGGTCATCCATCATCTCTGCTCCGATCTCCACCTACCTGGGAACTTCCACATGTTCGCTTCGCTCCGTCACGTCGCCTGCGCCCTGTCGCTCACCCTTGCCGCGCTCAGTGCCGCCGATCCAACCTGGACGTACGTTCCGAATGCGCTCACGCCGCCGCCGGGAAAGGAGACCATCGGCAACGGCCATGGTGAAATCCGCGTCGACTCCCTCGGCAACATCTACGTCAGCGTCGAAGGCCAGAAAGAAGGGGGGCTCCAGGTCTACGGTGCCGATGGCAAGTTCCTGCGCTACGTCCCCAACATCCCCGCCTCGCTGCATGGTTTCGTCATCCGTCAGGAAGATGGCAAGGATGTGATCTACGCCGCCGTGCTCGGCCAGTCGAAGATCATCAAGTTCACGACCGACGGCACGGTGCTGTTGGAGATTCCCAAGACCTCGTTTCCTGCGGATAAAGGCAACCTCAAACTCACCAGCGTCGACGTCGCGCCCAACGGCGACATCTACGTCGTCGATGGCTACGGCAAAGATTGGATCTTCGTCTTCGCCAAGGATGGCACCTACAAGACGGTGTTCGGTGGTCGCGATGAACCGCTCAAACTCAGCAACACCCACAAGCTGTTCGTCGATCCGCGTTTTGATCCGCCGCGCCTGCTGCTGTGCGATCGTGGCAACAACCGCATCGTGCACCTCGCGCTCGACGGCACCTTCATCGGCGTGATTGCGGACAAAGATAAAGGCGCGCTGCGTCGTCCCAGTTCGGCTTCGTTCCACGGCGACTACGTGTGCGTCGCCGAGATCGGCGACAACAAGACCAAGAGCGGCGGCGGCATCGTGGTGTTCGACAAGGACGGTCGTCTGGTCGCCAGACTTGGCGCCAACAACGGTGAAAACCAGTCCGACACGCCCAAGGTCGAGCCCAAGGATTGGAAAGACGACCTGGTGACCTCGCCGCACGGCGTGACCTTCGACCTCCAGGGCAACATCCTGGAAACCGAATGGAACAACTTCGGCCGCGTGCTGCGTTGGAACAAGAAGTGATGCGACGGATCGCCATCCTGGCGGTCCTTATTGCGGGGCTGGTGTTGCCAGCCCCGTTATCCTTTGCACACGGCAACCAATTCGTCTGCGCCCGCGTGACCATCAGTGACGACGGCCACGTCGCCTTGGAACTGACCGCTGACTATAGCGACAATCCCAATATCGCCGATGCCGCGGAAGCGCGTCAGGTCCTACGCGAGTGTTTGCAGATCGGCCTCGGTGATCAGCGTTTACCGTTGGAACACTTCGCTCCGCTGCAGTTCTCCGAGCGTGATCAGTACAGCGCGGATTCACCAATTCCCCCAACGTCTGACCCAGGCCCACATCGGCTGGTCGTCGCGTCCTGGCAGGCGCGCCTGCCTGGGCAGCGCCTGGTCTTCGTTGCCAAGGAACGGACCCCAATCGACGTGGTGTTGTGGCGGGCCGACGACATGCCCGCGCCTACCCAGAGTCGGTGGGTGCTGCTGATCGCGGGTGATGCCAGTCCGCACTTTGCCACGACCGCGGTGGCATCCTTATTCGGCGCCATCTCCGCCCAGATCATGATCATGTTGCTGGTGTTCCCATTGCTGGTGTTGTTCGTGCGCACGCTCACCCATCGGCGACTGGCGGTGTCTTCCCGTCTGGAGAACTGACCAAGCGATTCGCACACGGCGGTGAATCGCCACTTGTCGCAGCGACGGATCACCAAACGCTCGACGCATGCTGACTACGCGCACGCTGCTACTCGTGATCACGTTTGCGATCGGTCTGGTCTCCTGTGGTGGTACCGCGGTTCGCACGGTAGTGGATGACGAATGGTTGAATCGACCAGTGACGATGGACCGCAACCGGCAACTACCGGCACAATTGACCAGCCACCTCGCCTTCCTCGGACTCGACGGCCGTTTTATTTCTGCGCCGTGGCCGACGCTCCTTGAGCTCGATCGGCAGTGGCGAATTTATGGTGTGCCGGTCGCCGATCCGCAGCAGGCCGAACGGCATGCCGTCCTGCGCAAAGGAATCTCCTACGTACTGGCCGCGTCGGCGTACCAGCATGCCGTGACAGGTGACCATGCTGGACAGGCGGATCACCAACTGCGCGCCATGACCACGGCGATGGTCGCGGCATATACCTTCCTCTTCGAGCCGATCCCTCCGCATTTTTCCGCGACTCCGGAGGCACTCGACGAACGCACCAACGATGCGCGTGAGATCTACAACCGCAGCCTGTCGTGGTTGGCATTGTATCGGCAAAGCGTCGCGACCGAACGTGGTCAGGAGTTCAGCCTGCCGCTGGTCGCCGGTTCGCTGCGGTTGAAGCCGGGTGCTTACCAACTGCCCTACCCACTCGACACCGCGCGTCGCTTCGACGCGTGTTATGCCCTGCATGGGATCGGCAACGAACTGCCGGTGATCCAGCGTGGTTTGGGCGCGCCGATGGCCGTGCGTTTCGAACAACGGGAGAGCGAGGCCAATCTGGTCTGTGCCGCGACCTTCGTCGTCCGTCTCGCGGGATTCCCGCTCGCTCATGACGAGCTCGCCGGTGAATGGCTGGTGCTCGATCCCTTGCGCAACGTCCGCTTCCCGTTGTTCGACCAACGTCCGCCCATCCGTCTGGAGGCGGATCTGACCACGCCGCTCCAGGTTTTTGCCAGCGAATTGCCAGCGAGTCACCTCAGCAGCGGATTTTTTGACGGCGACCAGGTCGGCCACTTAGCCGGCATCACCATGCTGGAGCCTTACGTGCCTGGGCGCATTCCGCTCATCCTGGTGCATGGCACCATGGCCACACCAGAGGCTTGGCTGCCGCTGCTGGTCAGCCTGCGCGGGGATCCGTGGTTGCGTGATCGTTATCAGGTGTGGTTCTTCCGTTATCCGACCAGCAATTCGATCGCGGTGTCGGCGACGCTGCTGCGCGACAGCATTGCGGCGCAGGTGCGGCGGCTTGATCCGCGTGACGAGGACCCGGCCATGCACCACATGCTGCTGATGGGGCACTCGATGGGCGGACTCATCGCACGCTTGGTGGTCATCGACAGTGATGAGCGCTTGCGCGGTACCCTCGCCCCCGACCTGCCCGCAGGTGACGCCGGTTCCGCACTCCTGACACGCTGCACGACCTTCACTCATGAAAAGCGCATCAAACGCGTGGTCTACATCGGCACGCCGCATCGCGGTGTGGAGCTGCTGGATGCCTTCTGGTTGGATGGTGCAACCCGTTGGCTGGAGCTACCAAAGGAGAGCGCCGATCTCGCCGTGGTCATGCGCGGAGGGGAGCGCACTAGCCTGCACAACATGCGGCCGGGCAGCCAGCTGCTGACGTGGCTGGCAACCAAGCCGGCGGGAATCGACGTGAAGATCAACAGCGTGGTGGGTGAGTTGGGCGACGGGAATGACGGACTGGTCTCGTACCAGAGCGCCCACCTGACCGACATCGACAGCGAAGTGATCCTACCCGTCGATCACGGCCAGATTTACAAATGTTCCGCCGCGCTCCTCGAATTGCGGCGGATCCTCGACCTACACGCCAATGCGAAGTAGTCGTACGCCCCCGCTCTGACGCGGGCCTGGGCTTCCTCAGTTACTGATTCCAGCCGCGGCGGCGAGGATGGCGAAGGCCATGTCGGCCTCCCTGACCGACAGCAGACCATCATTGGAGAGGTCGCAGATGGTGAACATCGCACCCTTACCGTCGCGGATGGCCTTGATCGCCATCTGCACTTCCGTGCGGCTGAAATTCTTGTTGTGGTCAGCGTCGACGACCGCGGCGCCATAACGCACGAACACGGCACCGATGCGCTTCTCTAAGCCCATCGACTCGTCTTCGGTGATCTTGCCGTCGTGGTTCTTATCGTTTGCCGCCACGGCCAGCTCACGCGCACGTTCACGCAGGCTGTTCCAGCGCGGAGTGGCTTCGGCGGCTTCAAAACGAGAGAGCTTGCCGCTCTGGTCCAGATCGACTGCGGCCTGCAGGCTCGACTTGGTCTGTTTCAGCTCCGTAGCGAATTGCTGGCGGGCTTCAGCCATCTCACCCTGGGTCACTTTACCGTCACGATCGCGGTCGATGACGCCGAACGACGCAGGCGCCGTGTTGCCTTCGCGCCACCAGTCGGAATTCCCGCTATCGCCGCCTGACACCACCACCGCCGCCGGCAGGGGGAGGCACACCAAGGAGAGGAACAGCAGGGCAAGATTTTTCACGATTGGCTCCTTAGCACGGTTTAAACACGGTGGGCTCCGTGCATCGATGCCGTGTGGATGGCGTCGTCGGCAGCGAGCGCAATCCTGGGAATCGCACTGCCCCAGGTGCTGTGCCACACCGGAGGCCGGCATTGGTATCGCCAGTCCCTGCCAGCGCACGATTCTCAGGTCGCCGCAACGTCTCTGACCATGCCCCGGATGGTCTTTGAGCGGTTGCCTCCTGAGGGCTGGGCCCAAAGTTGCCCGCCCGCCATACCCCTGAGGTCACGATGTCCATCCGTCCCCTGCTGGTGCTGTTGACCTGGTGCATGTTCAGCACGGGAACCGTGTTTTCCGCTGATGAACCGCTCGTGGCACCGCTCTCGCCCTGGCCGCTCGACATTCCGCATGGAGCGGGCGTCATCACGCTCTATCAGCCGCAGCCGGAAAAGCTGGAAGGCAACACGCTCACCGGTCGCGCCGCCGCCTCGTACCTGGCCACCGGCAAGGCTGAGGACGACCGGGTGTTCGGCGCCTTGTGGTTTACCGCCACACTCGACATCGATCGCGTGAACGACGTCGCCAAGGCGCGCACCATGACCATCACCAAGGTGGTGACGCCCAAGGGCGAGAAATCAGCCGATGACGGCGCCGCGGCAAAAAAGGCGATCCAGGACGCGGTGATCGCGCTTGGTCTGGAACTCGATCTCGATCGTCTGGTTGCCACCTTGGAAGAGGTCAGCGGGCCTGGTGCCGCCGACTTCAATCCCGCACCGCCGCGTATCCTCATCCGTCAGGAGCCGACGGTGCTGGTGGTGCTCGATGGTGAAGCGCAGACCCGTGAGGTCGACGGCGTCAAACGCGTGGTGAACTCGCCCGCGTTCCTGGTCGAGTCCGGTCTCACGTGGTGGTTACGCGGGGACCGTGACTGGCTGACCGCCGTGAGCATGCAAGGTCCATGGACCCTGCCGACGACCGCGATTCCACGCGCGGTCGCTGAAGCAGCGAAGAAAGCAGGTTACCCGTCTTCGGTGGCACGTGCCGGCGACGCCAAGGCGCCAGCGGTGATCATCGCGACGGAGCCGAGCGAACTGGTGGTGTTCACCGGCAAGCCGTCATTCGCCCCCATCGGCGATGGCGCGTTGCTCGGCGCCAGCAACAGCGACACCACCGCCCTGGTAGAGGTCGCCACCGGCAAACAATTCCTGCTGCTCGCTGGTCGTTGGTACAGCGCCGCGAAGCTGGCGGACGATGCAACCTGGGAACTGGTAAAGCCGGATGCGCTGCCAGAGGCATTCACCGCGATCCCTGCGGGTTCGGAGTACGACGACGTACGCGCGCACGTCGCGGGCACTCCGGAAGCCGACGAGGCCACCGCGCAGCAACAGATTCCCCAGACCGCGCGCATCCCGCGCGCCGCGACCATCACCGTCACCTTCGACGGTGAACCGAAATGGGTGAAGGTCAGCAAAATGGAAGTCGAGTACGCCGAAAACTCCGCCGACGCGGTGTTCCGTATTCCTGGTTCGCTCTTCTACGTTTGCCGCGATGGCGTGTGGTACGAGGGCAAAGATCCACGCGGCAGCTTCACCGTGGCGACGTCAGTGCCCGAAGCGCTGCGTCGTCTGCCAGCGGACTGCCCATGGCACAACGTCACCTACGTTCAGGTCTACGAAAGCACACCGGAGTACGTGTGGTGCGGCTACACGCCTGGGTACATGGGGTGGTACTCGTGGTACGGCTGCCCGATCTATGGCACCGGTTGGCGCTATCCAGGCTGGTACGGCCCGATCGTCTATCCGCGTCCGCTGACCTGGGGCGTGGGCATCCATTACAATCCGTGGAGCGGCTGGGGCGTGAGCGTCGGTGTCGGCGGCCCACACTGGTCGATCGGTATTTCTTCTGGCGGTGGATACCACGGCGGCGGCTGGTGGGGCTGCGGCGGCTCGAACACCATCAACATCGACAACAGCAACAACATCAACATCGGCAATGGTAACGGCAACAACATCGGCAACGGCAATCGCCCGAGCACGCGGCCGGCCATCTATGACCGCGTTCCAGGTGCTGAGCAGCCGAAGTTGCAGGACGCTGGCAATCGCATGCGCGACAAGGCGGCGGCGAAGCCGGCGACCACGCGTCCGGCGCGCGACAACCTTGCGGTCGATCGTGATGGTAACATCGCTCGCCCGACCACCGATGGCGGTTGGCAGACGCGCGAAGCGGGTGGTTGGAAAGAGCAACCCAAGCCAGCCACCCGGCCGGTTGAGCGTCCTGCGGCAGAAAAACCGACGACCAAGCCTGCACCCAAACCTGCGGAACGTCCGGCGACGAAACCTGCCAGCCGGCCCGACAGCTTTGATCGCACGCAGCAACAGCGCAGTCGTGGTGAACAGCGCGTGCAACAACGGTCAGCGCCGCCACGCAGCGGCGGTGGCGGACGTGCTGGCGGAGGCGGCGGTGGCGGACGTCGCCGCTGAACCGGTCAGCGGCGTGTTCGGCCATTGCCAGATCCTGTCCCATTGACCTGAAAACGCTGACGACATGGTCCGCAGGCATGGCGAAACCGTTGGTCCTGATGGTGGTGGTGGGCGTGTTCCTGACAGGATGCACGGGCGCTCCACGGGCGACGACCACGTCGGCCGGTGATTCCGCCACCAGCACGCCCGCGCCCGTGTCTGCGCCCGCCCCGCGCATCGCCCCGACGGAAGTGGCTGAAGCTCTGGATGCGCTCAGCAACCAGATGCAGCAGCAGGTGCAGGTGGCTTCCGACGAAATGGAACACCTGATGCCAGGCAACGACACGCGTCGGCGGACGCTGCGCTGGCGCATCCGCATGGCCGAGGTCTGCACCCAAGCACGTTGGCGCGACAATGCCCTGGCGGGTGTGATCGAACTGTGGTTCTGGACCATCGTCACTGAGCGGCACATGACCGTTGGCGAACCGGCCAAGTATTTTGCCGCCCATCGGGAAGTCTTGTTGGTGCGGATCCATGGTTTAGTCGTCACGGCGGAAAAACTGGTCCGCCGCTGTGTGCCACCAGAACGCTTTGATGAACTCCACAAGCGCATTCTCGCCGCGGCGGAATCCGGCGATGCTTTCGTCACCGGCAAGGGCAGCGAGTCCAATCCGCTCAGTGGCCTGTTGGAAGCGAGCCGGCTGGAATCGCTGATCGCCATCCCCTTGTCGCCCTTCAGCGCCTTCGAAGGCGTCAAAACCGGCGGTGACGCTGCGGCACAGTTGTCGGTGGTGGCAGCACGCGCCGTCGACTTGATGGCCACCTATCCGCAATTGATCAACTGGCATCTGCAAGTCGCGATGGTGGAAATGCAATCGCAGGACGGCGTTGCCGGATTGCTGCGGGAGGTCCATCAGGCCAACGCCAGCGTCGCTGAACTGCTGACCACCATCCGCGCCATGCCGGCGCAGGTACGCACTGAAACCGTGGCATTGCTCGACCAAAGTCGCGCCGCGCAGGGCGATGTGCGCGATACCTTGGCCTCCGCGACCAAAGCCGCCGAAGCGTTGGAAAAGCTCACCACCGCGATCGATACGATGTTGGCGCGGGTGATGCCGCCGCCGGGCGCTGCGGCGCCGGCAACCGCCGATGGCCCGCCCGGTCGGCCGTTCGATATCCGCGAATACACCGCAGCGCTGGAAGCGACCGCTGTCGCCGCGCGCGACCTGCGTGCCACGCTGGCCAGCGCCGAAGCCATCATCGCTGCTCCGGCCATTCCGCAGCGGGTCGCCGAGGTCGATCGCAGCCTGCACTCCCTGGTTACGGCCATCGCCGGTTGGTGTATCGCCGTGCTGCTGGTCGCCAGCGTCTGCGTCATCGTGGTGGTGAAGATCCTGCGACGCAGCCCCAGTCGTTTACCGTAACTCCGTAAGTCCCAGTTGAGGAACCGCCATGAACGTACCCGCCAATCAACCGACTTCCTGCATCACGTTGCTCGCTGCCAGTCTGGCGGCGCCGCTCGCGTTGGCGGCGACATGGGCCGTCGCGTTGCTGACCATCGCCGTCGGCGTGCTCAAACTGGTGCCGAGCGCTGATGGGAATGAACCGGCGAGCGCGGCCCTGCTGCGTTTATCGACCGGCGGCGTCATCGATGCACCGTGGGGCGTCTACGTGGTCGGTGCGCTCCAGATCGCGCTTGGCCTTGGGCTATTGTTTGCGCCCGCACGGGCGTTGGCTGGCATCGGTTACCTGCTTTACGCTGTCGCGGTGGTGATCGGCGCCGTGGTGCATTCGTCCGCGTTGATCACGGACGGCAATCTGAACGCGACCGGTGTCGCGCTTATCTTCCTGGTCGTCGTGTTGCTGGCCGGCGCCGCGCTCGGCACGCGTGGGGCGGCCAAACGACTGGGTGCCGCAGTATGAACCGCGCATTCGTCATCGCGCTCGTCTTGATCACCGTCGCCTGGCTCCCGGCCGCGGATCCATTGCCGTCGTGGAATGAGGGCGCGACCAAACAATCCATCATCACCTTCGTCACGCAGGTGACGACCGACGGCGCGCCGACCTTCGTGCCACCGGCCGAACGCATCGCCACCTTCGATAACGATGGCTGCCTGTGGGCGGAACAGCCGATGTACTTCCAGGCGTTCTTCATCTTCGATCGGATCAAAACGCTGGCGCCGCAACATCCGGAGTGGACCACGAAAGAGCCGTTCGCTTCGGTGCTCAAAGGCGATGTGAAAGCGGCGTTAGCTGGCGGCGAACGTGGGATCGTCGAAATGGCGATGGCCACGCACGCAGGCATGACCAGTGAGGAGTTCACCGCAATCGTCAGCGAATGGATCACCACCGCGCGGCATCCGCAGACCAAGCGGTTATTCACCGAAATGGTTTATCAGCCGATGTTGGAAGTGCTCGCCTACCTGCGCGCGAACGGCTTCAAAACCTACATCGTCTCTGGCGGCGGCATCGAGTTCATGCGCCCGTGGACGGAACACGTCTACGGCATCCCGCCGGAACAGGTGATCGGCAGCAGCATCAAAACCAAATTCGAGATGCGCGCTGACGGCCCGGTGCTCGTACGTTTACCCGAGATCAACTTTATTGACGACAAGACCGGCAAACCCATCGGCATCCAACAGCACATCGGCCGTCGCCCCATTGCCGCGTTCGGCAATTCCGACGGTGATCTGCAAATGCTGCAATGGACCGCCGCTGGCCCAGGCCCCCGTTTCTGTCTTTACGTCCATCACACCGATGCAGAGCGCGAATGGGCCTATGATCGAACCTCCCACATCGGCCAGTTGGACAAGGGCCTTGATGAAGCCTTCACAAAAGGTTGGACCATCGCCGACATGAAACGCGATTGGAAGGCGATCTATCCACCGCTGAAAACCTCGCAGATCCCTGGCGCCCTCCCCGGCGCCAAAGCGGATTGTTGTGAGGCCACCGGCGGCCGCGCGGCATTGCTGTCTCGTCTAGCTAAACCTGAGACCTCCCCAATCCCACCCAGCTTTGCCACACCGTAAATCATCACGACGAAAGGATTCCATGAATCTCCTCCAACACCTTGCCATCGCGCTCGTCGCGTTTGGCGCAGTCAGCCCTGCGCTGCACGCCGGCGACGCGCCGGCGAAAAAGCCCAACATCCTGATCATCTGGGGTGACGACATCGGCGGCTTCAACATCAGCGCCTACAACCACGGCATGATGGGGTACAAGACGCCGAACATCGACCGCATCGCCAAAGAAGGCGCGCTGTTCACTGACTGGTACGGCCAGCAGAGCTGCACCGCCGGTCGTGCCGCGTTCATCACTGGCCAGTCGCGCTCTTCCGGTTCATTCCAATGGTTCTGGTGTTATAGCCACGTCCGTTTTTCGTGCCAAGCGGCTAGCAGGCTGCTGAAAAACGCAGCCTGCTAGCTGCGAACTTTCCCGGGGGCGACCGGCGGTCGCAATTTCCTACGGGAAAATCCGCAGTGGCTCTTTGTCCAGGGGCAGACGCCCCCCGTGTTACCCCCACGCAGGGTGCTTTTCAGCACCCTGCTAGACTCGAATCGGTGGCCGGCCAAGGTTCTCCGCCATGGCCATCACCGTCCCGTCCGGCTCTACCTTCACGCGCAACAACCGTTCGCGGACGTGGCTCATCCTCTTTGGCGTGCTCGCGGCGCTGGCGCTCGTCGCCTGGCTGACGCTGAACGCCATCTCTGGCGAGGTGCGGCGGCAAGTCAGCGCGACGCTGACCAGCACGCTCCAGATGGCACAGACCGCCAGTGTGCGATTTCTCGATCGCCAACGCGCCACCACTCTGGTGTTGGCCAACGCGCCTGGGCTGCGTCCTTTGGCGCTTCAGACTTTGCGTGGTGATGGACCTCATCGCCAACAGTTAACCACGCTGATCGAGGGACTGATCGGGACGCAGCATTACGACGGCTGGGCCTTGGCTGGGACGGATGGGCGCATCATCGCGGCTGGTCAGCGAGCCACCGGCTGGCCAACCTTGCCGCAGCACCTGCACGCACGTATAGCCGAGCTGATGGCGGGACGCGCACTCCTCCTGGCGCCTGCCTGGGTACCTGACGGCAACAGTAAACGTCCGGCGATGGTGTCGGCGGCGGCGCTCCGTGACGGTGAGCAGGTGGCGGGTTTCCTGGTGCTCACCATGGACCCGACCGATGAGTTCAGCGCCGTGCTCGAATCCGCGCGTTTTGGTGAGACCGGGGAAACCTATGCATGCACGAAGGAGGGCTTCATCGCCTCGCGCAGTCGCTACCTGGATGACCTCAAATCAGTGGGACTGGTGCCGCAGGAGTATCCCCACTCCATCATGACCTTGGCGCTGCGTCGTCCGCCAGCACTGCTGGTCCCTGGCAAGCCAGTCGACGGCTCGCCCGCTGCATGGCCCTACACCACCGCTGCTGCCGGCATCATCGCCGGTAAGGCGGGCATAGATCTGGATGAGGGGCTCGACTACCGCGGACAATCGGTGGTGGTGGCCTGGGCGATGCTCGGCGAAACTGGCATGGGAGTGATCACCAAGATCGATCGTGCCGAGGCCTTCCGCCCGTTGGCCATTCTACGGATGATCTTTGTTGGTCTCATCGCGCTGCTCGCCATCGCGGCGATCGCCGGCGTGTGGTGGCTCGGCAATGCTGCGCGTTTGAGCCATAAACTCGACAAGGCCAAGGGCCAGTTGCAGCAGCTCGGGCAATACACCCTTGAACGCAAACTCGGCGAAGGCGGCATGGGTGCAGTCTATCGCGGACGTCACGCGCTGATGCGTCGTCCGACCGCGATCAAACTGATTACCGGAAAAATCAACAACGACGTACTTGCACGTTTTGAACGCGAAGTCCAGCTTTGCTGCCGCTTGTCGCATCCCAACACTATCGCCATCTACGATTATGGACGCACCGCCGATGGCACTTTTTATTACGCCATGGAACTGCTCGATGGCATGGACCTGGAAGTGATGATCGAAAAGTACGGCCCGTTGCCGCCAGCCCGCGTTATCCATTTCTTGGTGCAAGCCTGCGGCTCGCTCGCTGAGGCGCACGATCTGCAAATGATTCACCGCGACATCAAACCGGCCAATCTGTTCATCACCAATCGCGGCGGCGAAAATGACGTACTCAAGGTGCTCGATTTCGGTTTGGTGAAGAGCATGGAAAGCAACGCGCCGCAGCTCAGCCGCGCGGATGTCATCAGCGGTACGCCGCCGTACATGGCACCGGAAGTCATCGAGCAAAAGCCCGGCATTGATGGACGCAGCGATCTCTACGCATTGGCCTGCGTCGGGTATTTCCTGCTCACCGGCAAATGCCTGTTCGAGCGGAACTCGGCCATGGAGATCCTCATGGCCCATATCAATGAAGCACCAAAGGCGCCCAGTGCCGTGACTTCGCAGAAGATCCCCGCCGATCTGGAAGCGGCCATCATGCATGCGCTGAGCAAGGATCCGGGCCAACGTCCGGCGTCGGTACGCGCCTTCCGCCAGGAGTTGCTGGCCTGTGCTGATGCTGGTCGGTGGATCGATACCGATGCGGCTCAATGGTGGACCAACCAGCGGACCAAAGCAGCGGCCGAGCTGGAAAAAACCCTCAATGCCGAAGTGTCGGTGAGCATGGTGCTGAAAACCGCGGATTTCACCGCCTGAGCGCGATCCTCCATCAGTCGTCAGTCATTCCGGACAACCGATCAAACCGCAGAGCCGCAGAGGCACGAAGAGGGCCGCAGAGCCGATAGGCCTAAAAAATCATCTCTGCGGCCGTGCTCTCACCTCTGCGGCTCTGCGGTTCGATTGGCCTTTGCGTTTCGCTCGATGGCGGTGCCGTCTCTACCGTTTCTATTCATCGCCGCGTTCAGGTGAACTGGCTGCCGCTGCCGCCGTGAATCGGCTCGCGAAACAAAAACACTCCGCTGGGTTGGACCCAGCGGAGTGCTGCAAGCAGGGCAAGTCCGCAGATTATGCGGACATGCGCGTGGGCTGCTTCTGGACTACTTCTTGGCCTTGGCGGGAGCGGCTTTGCGCGCCGGCGCAGCCTTGGGTTCCAGCGCGGCAGCCTTGGCGGCGACGGCCTTCACCGGTGCCGCTGGCTTGGCCGGAGCGGGAGCAGGAGCCACCGGCTTGGTCAGCGCGGGCGTGATGGCCTTGGTCGGGGCCGGAACGGTCGCTGGCTTGACCGCGGCAGGAGCGGCGGGCTTGGCGGCGATCGGCGTGCTCGGTTTGGCCTGCAGCGCGGGCTTGGCCGTTGGTGCTGGGGCGGTGGCCGCAGCCGGTGCGGGCTTGGGCGCGGGCTTCTTGCCCAGGGCCAGCAGCTGGTTTTCCAGGTCGACCAGCTTCATTTCGTAGGCCACCAGCAGGTCGCCCACGGGCTTGCCCAGGCGCATCATCACGCCGTTGGTCTTGAGGCGGGTGCAGACGGCGATCTCGACGCGAGTCTCGGCAATCTGGCGGCTGATCAGTTTGGCTTCGTCCACGGTTTCTCCAGGAGGGTCGCAGAGGCTACGCGGTTTACCGCGTTTGGCCAGGGAATGCCCGCTCCGGACGCTACAGCGAGTCCGACACCAGTACCTAACTCCGGTTCAGACCGTCACTTCTTGATCGGCCCGGTATGCTTCCCGACCCCGTTTTTCCCGACCAATCCCGCGATCCAGGTCTTCCACTCGGCCACCGCCGCGGCGCCTTCCTGGTCGCCGGGTCCGGTCGGTAGGCGCTCGAACGCAGGGGGCCCAGAAAGGCCCGCAGGGCCGGGCTCTTGTCGTCCAGCAGGGTTACCAGGGCGGCGAACAGCTCGGTGTCCTGGAAGGCGCCCTTGGTCTGGCGCCCCAGGACGTGAATCAAAAAGTTGCAGTTGAGCAAAACTTCCAACGCCAAGACGCCAAGGACTTCCATCAGACCTGCCAATCACCTGGAGTGATGCCCCACCAACACGCCGCTCCCCGTTCAAGCTCTTGTCTCCACTTGGCGTCTGGGCGTCTTGGCGTTGGAAGTCGCTCTTCACCTGCGGTTTTTCGGGTCAGTGCAACTGCAGGCGCGCAGGCACAGTCCGTCACGCTGTACCACATCCAGGCACTGAGCGGTCGACACGCCAGTCCAGGCGACCAACCTCGCCAGCCGCATGACCCCTCATCGGCTGATCTTGGGAGCGCTCCTGACTCTCTCGCTGACGACTCCGGCACGCGGTGCCACGGTCGACGATGTGGCCAAGGAGATCGCCAAGCGCGAAGCCGAGGTCGCCAAGGCCAAGCAGGTCTACGACGCGGCGGTGAAGGTGGCGGACGACAAGGCGCTCAAGGCCTATGTGCGCGTCGCCAAAAGCGCGGTGAAGGACAGCGACCCGAGCGCGGGCAATGCCGCGTGGACCGAGGTGCTGCGTATCGACCGCCATCATCCCGAGGCGATCGCGTGGTTCACCAAACTCGGCACGCTCGACGCCGTGTTGGCGGACATCGACAACCCCACCGATCTGCTGGGTAATCCCCTTGCCGGGCCGACCAAACCAGGTGCCGGCAAGGCGGTGCTGCTCTTCGGTGCCGGCGGCGCCCTGGTGCCCGCTGGCGTGCCCACATTGACCCAAACGTTCACCGCGCGCACGACGGAGCTGGTGGTGGGTGGGGTTTCCGGCGACGGTGTGCTGTTCGAAGAAGGTGCCTCCGGCAATGGCCAAGCCGTGGGCGTCGTCGGCGCTGAAATCCATTATGTGGTGCGTGCCAATAGCACGGCCTATGCGATCACGGCGCCCTTCGACCGCAGCGCCAACTGGACGCATATCGCCGTCCAGTTCGACGCCGGCAGCGTGCGCCTGTGGCTCAACGGCAAACCGGTGGCGCAGGGCGATTCAAAGTTCCCCATCATCCCGGTGCATGCCGGTGGTGGTCTGGGGCTGGGTGATGGCACCAATCCGGGCAGCTGGACGGCGAACTGCCAGTTCGCCCTCGCGTCTCTGCGCATCGCGAACAAGGCGCGTTATTCCGATCAGGTGAAACCCACCGGCGTCATGGATGCCGATGCCGACACCGTGCTGGGCGTGACGCCGGAGGCGATCGCCGCCGAACTTGCCGCGCAGAGCAGCGGAGGGAAGAAGCCGACGGACCCCATCATGCTTCAGCGCGTCGACCGCATGCCGCCAGGCAACATCACCTGGACTGCCAGTGGGCTGGTGGGCGTGCGCTGAGCTGTGCTCCTTCGCAGGCAGGTCGCACCCGCACGCTTCCGCCTGTAGGTGATGCTCACCGGGCATCCACCAACGGATTTGCAGAATTGCTGAAAGTCCGCGGCCCGTAGGGTTATACGGCAGTCGAACCGGGGCCGCATCGGGCAACGAGGCCGGCCTCTCGCAGGTATGAAGTCGACCCGCAGGGTCATGGGAACCATCACGATGCCCTCATCCATCGCATTCCGTCTGTCGTCCGTGGTGTCTGCCCTGTTGGTCGGCGTGGCCATGCTTGCTGCCGCGGACCAGGCGCCCGACTTCGCCACGCAGGTCCGCCCGATCCTGTCAAAGCACTGCTTCGCGTGCCACGGGCCCGACGACAAGGCTCGCAAGGGCAAGCTGCGGCTTGATCAGCGCGAATCGGCGATCGGCAAGGGCAAGTCGGGTGAGCTCGCGATCGTTCCTGGAAAAACCGCGGCGAGCGAAGTGGTGAAGCGCATCTTCACCAGCGATGTAGATGATCTGATGCCGCCACCCGAAGTGAAGAAGCCGCTGACCGATGCCGAAAAGGACATCCTCAAACGCTGGATTGCTGCCGGTGCCGACTACCAACCGCACTGGGCTTTCCAGCCGCCGGTGCAGGCGCCGTTGCCGGCGGTAAAGAACGCCGCGTGGTCGGCGAACGCCATCGATCGTTTCGTGCTCGCCAAGTTGGAGGCGGAGAAACTCGTACCCTCGCCCGAGGTCGATCGCACCACGCTCATCCGCCGCGTGTCGCTTGATCTGATCGGTCTGCCGCCGACGCCGGAGGAGGTCGATGCGTTTCTCGCCGATCAATCGCCGGAGGCATACGCCAAGCTGGTCGATCGTTTGCTGGCATCGAAGCACTACGGCGAACGCTGGGCGCGCAAATGGCTCGACCTCGCGCGCTATGCCGACACCAACGGGTATGAAAAAGATCGCCCGCGCTCGATGTGGCCGTGGCGCGACTGGGTGATCACCGCGCTCAACGACGACCTGCCGTTCGACCACTTCACCATCAAACAGATCGCCGGCGATCTGCTGCCGAACGCGACGCAGCAGGATCGCATCGCCACTGGTTTCCATCGTAACACCATGATCAACGAAGAAGGCGGCATCGATCCGCTGGAGTTCCGCTTTCATGCGATCAACGATCGCGTCGCCACCACCGGCAAGACCTGGCTGGGACTGACCACGCTGTGTGCGCAGTGCCATACGCACAAGTTTGACCCGTTGCCGCACAGCGAATACTACGGCATTTATGCGCTGATGAACAACGCCGACGAACCGGTGTTGATGCTGAAACCCGAGGACTTCCCGGCGAAGCAGGCCGAGGTCGAGGCTAAGGTCGCCAAGCTGATTGATGAATTGCCGACGAAGTATCCGCTCGACACCCGCGTGTGGGCGTCGATCTCAGCGTCGACTTTCGTCAGTGCCGGTGGCGAACAGGCGGAACGTCAGGGCGATGGCTCATGGCGGTTGACCGGTGCCGGTGCCGATACCGATACCGTCACCATCACGCTGGATACCGACGCCAGCGAGTTCTCGGTGTTGCGGTTGGAAGCGTTGCCCGACGGCGATCAGCGCGTCGGACGTGCGGAGAGCGGCAACTTCGTCGTCACGGACTTGGTCATGCGCGCTGGTCCGCGTGGTGGTGAGTTGTCGCCAGTGAAGCTGAAAGCGATCAGCGCGGATTTCTCGCAAAAGGATTACGACGTGAAGGGCGCCATCGACGGCGACCCCAAGAGCGGTTGGGCCGTGGCTGGTAGCGACATGAAGGCCACACATACCGCCACCGCCGTGATCGACAAACCAGTCAAACACAGCGGCGGCATGCGCGTCGAAGTCACCATCGCTCAGCAGTACGGCAGCAAACATACCTTGCGCCGCGTACGTCTCTCGCTCGGTCATGACGATCCCACGCGCAACACCGTTGAAGCCCGTCAACGGGCGGCGGACGAAGCCTTCGCCCGCTGGGAGCAAGAAACCTCGGCGTCGACCGTGCGTTGGCGCGTGATCCGTCCGGCGAAGGTGTCGTCGGCCGTGCCGATCCTGAGCGTGCTCGACGACGCCTCAGTGCTGTCGAGTGGCGACATCACCAAGAGCGATGTTTACGATGTCGAACTTGCCGGCGACTTCGCTGGCGTCACTGCGCTGCGGCTCGAAGCGCTGCCGGATGAACGCCTGCCCAGCGGTGGCCCAGGGCGGGTTTACTACGAAGGACAGGCCGGTGATTTCTTGCTCACCGAACTGACCGCCACGGTGGGAGGCCAGCCGTTGAAGTTCGTCCGCGGCGAACACAGCTACGCCGGTGGCAAGGAAGGCCGCAACGGCGCTGGCGGCGCGATCGACGGCAAGACCGACACCGGCTGGAGCACCAACGGCAAGCCCGGCAAGGCTCACAGTGCGATGTTCGTGCTGGAACGCCCGCTCGGCCCAAGCGAACGCATCCAGCTGGCGATGTTGTTTGAGCGTTACTACGCCTCTGCCCTCGGTCGTTTCCGTTGGTCGGTGACCACTGATTCAGCGCCCGAAGCCGTCACCGCTCTGCCGCCCGAGATCGAAGCCATCGTCTTGACGCCCGCCGCGAAACGCACGCCGACCCAGCAGGCGACGCTGCGTCGAGCGTGGTTGGATAACGCGCCGGAGTTGGCCGATGCGCGCAAGCCGATCGATGGTCAGCGCAACTCGCTGCGTTCGTATCCGACCACGCTGGTTATGAGCGAACGTGCGGTCGAACACGCGCGGCCGACGCATCGCTACAACCGCGGCGAATATCTTCAGCCGGCAGAGATCGTTGAGCCGACGGTGTTCAGCGCGCTCAATCCTTTTCCCGCAGGTGCGCCGAAGAACCGCCTCGGTCTGGCTCAATGGCTGGTGGCGCGCAATAACCCGCTCACTGCACGGGTGACCGTCAATCGTCACTGGGCGGCGTTTTTCGGCCGCGGCATCGTCAAGAGTGTCGACGACTTTGGTTACCAGGGCGATGTGCCCAGCCATGCAGCATTGCTCGATTGGCTGGCGGTCGAGTTCATGAATCGCGGCTGGTCGCAGAAACAGTTGCACAAGCTCTTCGTCACCAGCGCGACGTATCGCCAGTCGTCGCGCGTCAGCGATGCGGCTCGTGAACGGGATCCGCAGAACATCTTGCTGGCTCGTGGACCGCGCTTTCGCGTCGATGCCGAGGTGATCCGCGATTCCCTGCTGACGGCGTCTGGGCTGCTGTCGCACAAAATCGGTGGCCCGAGCGTGTTCCCGCCGCAACCGGCCAGCGTAACCACCGAAGGCGCCTATGGCAGCTTCGACTGGAAGGTTCCCACGGGCGAGGATCGTTACCGCCGCGGGCTTTACACCTTCATGAAACGCACCACGCCGTACGCCATGTCGGCGGCATTCGATGCGCCTAGCGGCGAAGCCTGCGTTGCCCAGCGCGAGGTCAGTAACAGTCCGCTGCAGGCGCTGATGATGCTCAACGACACCATGGTGCTCGAATGTGCGCAGGCGCTCGGCAAGAACATCGCTGGCATGCCCGGCGACGACAGCGCGCGCATCACTGCGCTGGTGCGGCGCTGCTTGGTGCGTGCTCCTGGTGAGGCAGAAGCCAAACGCCTGAGCACCTTCGTGAACAAACAGCGTGCACGTTATGCGGCCAAAGAACTCGATCCGGCACCGTTGGCTGGGCCGGGTGAGGGGGACGTCGCCGAACGCGCGGTGTGGACCGCGTTGGCACGCGCCGTGATGAACACCGATGAATTTGTCAGCAAGGAATGACCATGGAACCGAGACCAGCACTCAGCCGTCGCGCCCTTTTCCAGCAGACCGGCGTCAACCTCGGCAAGATCGCCCTCGGATCATTGCTGCTCGGCGCCACGCCGTCGCTACGCGCAGCCGATACCGCCGGTTTGCTCGCGCCGCGCAAACCGCACTTCGCGCCGAAGGCCAAACGCGTCATCCATCTGTTCATGTCCGGCGCACCGAGTCATCTGGATTTGTTCGATTACAAACCGGAGTTGGCCAAACTCGAAGGCAAACCACTGCCGCCGTCGGTCATCGGTGGACAGCGTTTCGCTTTCATTCGCAGCGATGCGGCGGTGATGGGCCCGCGCTTCACCTTCAAGCAGCACGGCCAGAGCGGTGCGTCGTTGGCGGAGGTCCTGCCGCACACCGCTAAGGTCGCCGATGACCTCTGCATCATTCGTTCGCTCAAGACGGATCAATTCAACCACGCGCCGGCGCAGATCTTCCTCAACACCGGATTTCCCCAACCTGGCCGCCCCAGCTTGGGTTCGTGGGCGATCTACGGTCTCGGCGCCGAGACCAAGGAACTGCCGGCTTACGTGGTGATGTCGACCGGCGCTGGCATCAGCGGTGGTTCAGCGAATTGGTCGAGCGGTTTCATGCCGTCGGTGTTGTCCGGCGTGCGGTTCCGCAATCAGGGCGATCCGATCCTCGACACGTCGAGTCCGGCCGGCGTTGATGCCGCGCTGCAGAAGGACACCGTCGATCTGATCAGTGGGATGAACCGCGAGCGTTTCGATCTGTTAGGCGACCCGGAAATCGCCACGCGTATTGCGCAGTACGAGATGGCCTTCCGCCTGCAGACCAGCGCGCCGGACCTGATGGATCTCAAGAGCGAGTCGAAGGAAACGCTCGAACTCTACGGCTGTGATCCCGCCAAGCCGTCGTTCGCCCGCGCGTGTCTGCTCGCTCGGCGCATGATCGAACGGGGCGTGCGTTTCGTGAACATCTATCATGAAGGCTGGGACGCGCACAGCGATCTGGTCGGCAATCACAAAGGCAAGTGCGGCGAAACCGATCAGGGTTCGGCTGCGCTCGTCATGGATCTCAAGCGCCGTGGTTTGCTCGACGATACGCTGGTGATCTGGGGCGGCGAGTTCGGCCGCACGCCGATGGTCGAAAGTAATTCCGCGCTTGGTCGTTCGATGGGCCGCGACCACCACCCGCATGCGTTCAGCATGTGGATGGCCGGCGGCGGCGTGAAACCAGGCATCACCTTTGGCGCGACCGATGACCTCGGCTACCAAGTGGTGCAGGATCCGGTGCATGTGCACGACCTGCAGGCGACCATCCTGCACTTGCTCGGATTCGATCACGAACGGCTCACTTATTACACCGCCGGCCGCGACTTCCGCCTGACTGATGTGCATGGACACGTAGTGAAGGGCATCCTAGCCTAGCCTGCGCGTCGCTGGTTTTTGGCTCGGTAGCCGCAGAGGCGCAGAGCGCCGCAGAGGGCCGCAGAGCAGAAAGAGGATGGCTTAACCCTTCGTCTCTGCGGCCCTCCTCTCACCTCTGCGTCTCTGCGGTTACCGAGTCGTTGATGAGCGACCAAGCACCCCACAGCGGATCGTCAGTGTTTGGGGTATGTCTTTCCCTCCACGCGCCCACTCCTGCTCAAGGTCCCCATGTCCCGCTTACTCGCCCTGGTTGTCCTGTGTCTGCTTTCCCTCCACCTGCCCGCCGTTGATTCGCCCAATGGCGTCAGCTGGGAAGGCGACTCGGGCCCCGGCAAAGGCAAACACATCGTCTTCATCGCCGGCGATCACGAGTACCGCGGTGAGGAAACCCTGCCGGCGCTCGCGCGCATCCTGGCGAAGAACTACGGCTTCAAGTGCTCGTTCTTCGTCACCACCGACAAAGACACCGGCTTCATCAAACCGGGCAGCAACTACATCACCGGCTTGGAAGCACTCGGCACCGCCGACCTGATGGTGGTGTTCGTGCGCTTCCAGGCGTTCTCTGACGACCAGATGAAGCACATCGACGAGTACCTGAAACGCGGTGGCCCGGTCATCGGCCTGCGCACCTCGACACACGGCTTCAACGGCATCAAGGGCACCTACGAGCGCTTCAACGAAGGCTACAAGGGCGAGGACTTCAAGTTCGGCTTCGGCCGGCAGATTCTGGGCGAACACTGGGTTGGTCACTACGGTCAGAACCACAAACAGAGCTCGCGCTTGGTGCTCGATCCGGCGCAGGCCATGCACGCGGTGTTGCGCGGCGTCGACAAAGTGCACGTGCAGTGCGGTGGCTACAACGCCGATCCGATGCCCGACAGCGTGATCCTGGCGCGTGGTGAGGTGCTCAATGGCATGAAGATCGATGATCCCGCGGATGCGTCGAAAAAAGTCCTGCCGGTCGCATGGGTGCGCAATTATGTGAAGGACAATCCCAAGAGCCGGGTGTTCTGCACCACGCACGGCGCGTCGGAAGACATCCTCAACCCCGGTTTCCGCCGCATGTTGCTCAACGCGCATCTGTGGTGCCTGGGGATGGACGACCTGATCAAGCCTGATGCCAACATCGAGTTCGTCGGTCCCTACAACCCGGTGACGTTCAATTTCAGCGGCAACCGCCAGGGTGTGAAGCCCGCCGACATCGCCGGCTGGGATACGCCGATCTACAACAAAGATGCGCCGATCGGCGAGAAGAAAAAATAGCCCGAAGAGAGCAGTACGAAGTGCGAGGCTGGATAACACCTCGCACCTCGCATCTCGCATGGCATTTTTAGCCAGCAGGGCCTAGCCATGGTGGAGTTGCGCTCGCGTACAATCGGTTAGCGTCCGTCCTCCGCGTCGGCCAGGTCCGTCGTAGGCGACCTCGGACGTTCATGCACATCACCTTCGCCATCATCGCCACCGTCTTGTCGGCGGCATTCTTTGTTGGCGGCAAGGTCGTGATCGCGCGGCACGGCATGGCGTGGCAGGCGCTGTGGCGTTGGACGTTGATGACCACGGGCGCGTGTGGACTCATCGGTTGGTTGGCGCTTGGCGCGCCAGCGGTGCCGTGGGGCTGGTGTCTGCTCGCAGGTGTTGCGGGCAGCTTGGCGCACGTGTGCGCTAACCAGGCGCTGGCGTGGGGCGATGCGAGTGTGCTGGTGCCGGTCAGCGGCGCCAAACCGCTGGTGATGATCCCGCTGGTGTGGCTGGTGTTCGGCACGGCGTTGCCCCCTGGGCTGATCTGGGCGTGCGCGCTGGCCACCATCGGCATTGCGCTGGGCGGGCTCGGGCCGGTGCGGCGTCATCTGCACGCGCCGCATCCGCGCTGGGGTTTCTCGCTGATGTTGTCGTCGGTGGTGTTGATGACGTTCTCCGACCTGTTCGGCGCCAAAGCCCTGGCGGTGGCGGGGCCGGAGCTGCGCTGGGCCACCATCGCTGGCTGGTGCATGGGGCTTGGCGTGCTGCCGGCCTTGGCGTGGTGGACCACCAAGCGTCCGGAACCGTTGGCCAATATCCGGCGCGCCTGCATGCAGGGCCTGCTGTTCACCGGCTTCATCGCCATGCTGTCACTCGCCATTGCCACCGGCCATGATCCGGGCCACGCGGTGGCTGAGGTCAACATCGTCATCGCCTTCCGTGGCTTGGTCGCGGTGCTGATGGTGCTCGCCCTCGATCGCTGGTTTGCCACCGGCCTGGAGCCGCTGCCGTGGTGGATCCACGCGCTGCGGCTGGGCAGCGCTTCCGTGTTGGCCGGGGCGGTTTTTGCCGCCTTCGCCTGAGGTCGCCTGGGGAAGGGCATGACCGATGGGATTATTTCAACCCATACAACGTGTCGCCCGCAGGTTGAATCAGGAATGAACTTGCCGTAATTATCTCCGGACATCCGCGTCCACGGACGACGAGCGGGTCGGGAAGGTACCGTGGGCGGCTTCTTCGACATTTCTGGATTTCCTCCGCGCTGGCATTGCGGCGAGTGGTCGTCGTTGCTGGGGTGGATGACCATCCTCAGCGATCTGGCGATCTTCACCGCCTACACCGCCATCCCGATCACCATTGCGCTGTACGTGCGCGCCAAACGCGACGTGCCATTCCCCTATGTGTTCTGGCTGTTCTGCGCCTTCATCTTCGCCTGTGGTGCAACCCACCTGATCGAAGCGATCATTTTCTGGTATCCGATCTATCCCGTGCAGGGAGTGGTGAAATTGTTCACCGCCCTGGTGTCGATCGCGGCGGTCATCGCCACGGCCCACATCATGCCCAAGGCCTTGGCCATTCCTGGGATCGCGGCAATGAACCTTCGCCTGCAGGCGGAGGTCACGGCACGCACGGCGTCGCAGAACGAGTTGCTGGCCCGCAGTGGCGAACTGCAACGCAGCGAATCGCGGTTGTTGGCGGCGCAGCAGGCGGCCCACATCGGTGACTGGTCGTTCGATCCGGCGGGCCAACGCATCTTCTGGAGCGACGAGGTCTATCGCATGTTCCGGCGTGATACGGCACAGGGTCCACCGAAGGACTACCAGGAGAACCTGACGCTCTACACCACGTCCGGAGCTGCCGCCTTGCAGGAGTCGATGGCGGTGATCGAACGCGGGGCGGCGCGCAGCGAATGTGATCTGGAGGTGCGCCTGCCGGACAGCACCATCGCTTGGCACCACAGTATCATGCATGCCGAGCGCCATGCTGATGGCACCCTGCGCCGGTTGTGGGGAACGGTGCAGGACATCACCGTGCAGAAACTTGATGCCTTGGCCAAGGAGCAGCAGCGCCAGGAACTGCAACGCATCAACCAGCAGTTGGAGCAATTCGCCTACATCGCTTCCCACGATCTGCTGGAGCCGCTGCGCAAGATGCGCTTTTTTGCCGATGTGGTGGCGGTGGAATCTTCCGGTCGTCTGACCCACGACGGCGAAGACGCCCTGCGCCGCTTGGGCTCCGCGAGCGAGCGCATGTCGCGCTTGGTCAAGGATCTGCTCGCCTTCGCCCGTGCGGGAAAATCGCTGGTCGCGGTCAAACCGGTGAATCTTGGCGAAGTCGTACGCGAGGCGTTGGAAAACTGCGAGGCTGGTGTGCGCGAATGTGGCGCGCTGCTGGAGGTCGGTACCCTGCCTGAGGTGCCGGGTGATTCCCAGCTCCTGGTCCAGGTGTTCCAGAACCTCATCGCCAACGCCGTGCGGTATCGCCATCCGCAACGGCCGCTGGAGATCCGCATCGCGGCGGTGGTCGGCAACGGTCAGGCGCGGATCACCGTACACGACAACGGGCGCGGTTTCGCCCAGGACCAGGCGGGTCGTCTCTTCGAGCCATTCGTACGCTTGCATCCGCAGGTGACCAGCGAAGGCACCGGCATCGGTCTGGCCATCTGTCGTCGTATCGTTGAGGCCCACGGGGGCCACCTGGCTGCCACCGGTCGTGAGGACGGCGGCGCTGAATTCACCGTTACCTTGCCACTGCGAAAGGAATTAGCCCATGGCACCTGAGACACTTTACGACACCACCGTGGTGATGGTCGATGATGATGAAGAAGATGTGCTGATGCTGCGCACCGCCGCACGGCGCATGGGTCGCGACATCCGCATCATTCATATGAATGGCGGCCTGGCGTTGCTGGATGCCGTCGATCAAGCGACGCTGCCAGAACGCTGTGTCGTGCTGCTCGATCTCAACATGCCGACCATGGATGGATTCACCGTACTCGAACGCCTGCGTTTGCGTCCACGCGGAGAACTCCTGCCGGTGGTGATCTACACCACCGCCTCTGATCAACTGCAGGTGGACCGCGCCTATGCCAGTGGCGCGAACGCCTTCCTGACCAAGCCATCGTCCCTGGGTGAAACCACCAGCGTGATGAATGCGGTGATCGCCCATTGGTTGGAGTTCGGTCGCGTGCCGCTGTCACTCCGCGATGTGCAGGTGCCACGCGAGCAACGGCCACCACGCGAGGAACGGACGCCATGCGAGGAACGGACGCCACGTGAGGAAGTGCGTGCGATAGCCAGTGACGCCACAGCATCGCGGGTCCTGGTCGTGGACGATGATCCGGATCTGGTAGCTGAGATCCGCATGCTGCTACGTGGTTCGCCGCGTGGTTGGGTGGTCGATGCGCTGCAGACGGTGGATGGCCTCGGTGATCGGCTGCAGCATGGGCGCTATGATGTATGGATCCTCGACCATCACCTCGCGGGCATGGTAGGTGACCAGGTCCTGCGACTGCTGCCTGCGGATGTGGCACGGCCTCCGGTCGTCGTGGTTACCGGTTCCGCTGATCCGGCATTGCCGGAAACCTACCTGTCGCTCGGCGTCGCTGACTTCCTGACCAAGGAGGAACTGAAACCGGCGCTGCTCGATCGCACGCTGCGGTTCGCTGTCGCCCAAGCTCAGGCGAAGCAGGCACTCGAACGCAGCCAGCAGGATCTGTTACGCAGCGAACGTTTGGCGACCATCGGGCGCATGGCTTCCGGTGTGGCGCATGAGTACAACAATCTTAATGCGGTGGTGCTGGCCGGACTCGAACGGCTACACCGTCATATCTCTAGTGATCCTGCGGCACGTGATCTGATCACTCGCGTCCTCGGTGTAGTGGAACGCAGCCGACGCATCAGCGAATCGCTGTTGACCTTGGGCCGTCCATCGGAAGGGGCAGTCGCCGTGATCGATCTGCGGCCGCACCTAGCTGATACCTTGGCGTTGATGGAACTGCGCGCTCGGCGTTTCGGCGCGACTTTGCAGTTGGTCAGCGGTGAACAACCCTGCCCGGTACGCATCGACAGCAACGACTTGCATCAAGTGTTGTCCAACTTGGTGGTGAATGCGTTGCATGCCGTCCATCGTGCGACCGATCCACGAGTGACGGTGAGTATCGAGCGCCGGGCTCAGCAAGTGGTGCTGACCGTACGCGATAACGGCGTCGGCATTGAGGCCGAAGACATGCCGCGGCTGTTTCAGCCGTTCTTCTCGCGCAAAGGACCGCACGATCGCAGTGGTCTGTTTCCGCCGTCGGTGGGCGGCACGGGACTTGGTCTGCCGGTCTGTCAGGTGCTGGTCGATCGCGCTGGTGGCGACCTGGTGGTCAGCAGTCGCCCTGGGGCGGGTACCACCGTCAGCATCACGCTGCGCTTGTGTGAGGAGCCCGTTACGGCCCCGCTGGGGGCGACTCCGGTCACTGGCACTCCCAGTGGAACGATGGCGGTACGACCAACTGATCGTCTGCGGGTGGTGGTGCTCGACGACAACACTCATCTGAGCCAACTGCTGCACGACACCCTGTCGGATGCTGGTTTCCCGGTACGCACGTACATTGAGCCATTGCGGTTTCTCGCCGAACAGCCGCTTGATGAGATCGATCTGCTGGTGCTCGATTGGCAAATGCCTGGCATGGGCGGTGGCGAGGTGCTGCAGCACCTGGGGGATGCCCAGCGGGTGTCTCCACTGCGTGTCCTCGTCATCAGCGGAGCACCGCCGGTCCTCCCTCATCCAGCGCCTCCCGGGGTGGACATCATCGGTGTCGTCATGAAGCCGTTCCGCCCGAGTGAACTCATCGAGCGCATCAACGGCGCCTAAGCGCTTGTCAGCGGCAGCAAGTGTTCGCACCTCCGGGCTTCCGGTAGCCGGAGGAGGCGCGATGCTGCGCCCATGCCCGCAGATAAGTTCCCCAAGCGCAACTACGCACCGCGTCCCCGTCGCACTCCAGAGGAGCAGGCGATGCCGCCGCGTCCGACCCGGGGTGATCGCGGAGACGGCCGTCCACCACGTCCCCAGCGGGACGATCGTGGCGATCGCCGCCCGCCCCGTGCCCCGCGTGCGGATCGTGGCGAAGGCCGTTCTCAGCGGGATGCCGAGTTCGCTGACCATCGAACCGATGTCCCTCCTGAGGAAGTTGCGCCCGAGCAGCCGCAGCTGCCCGCGGCCGAGACCGCGTGGGAACCGCAGGCCGGTTGGTACGACCAGCTGCACGGTGAACGCGGCGATGATTTCCACAGCCAACTGCTGTTGCCGGCGGTAGCGCGGCAGCTGCAGGCGCGGCCGGGCCAACGCATCCTCGACGTCTGTTGCGGTCAGGGCGTGCTCGGACGCTTCCTTGCCGAAGGCGGCATGGAGGTGGTCGGCGTCGACGCCAGTCCATCGCTCGTTGCGGCGGCCACTGGCCGCGCTGGTTATCGTGAACGTTACGTAGTGGGCGATGCGCGCACGCTCGAAGCCGTGTTGCCGGGCAAGCGTTTCGATCACGCGGCATTGGTGATGGCGGTGCAGGACCTCGATCCGATCGAACCGGTATTCGCCGGCGTGCGTGCGCTGGTGAAACCTGGCGGACGAGTGGTGATCGTGATGACCCATCCGTGTTTCCGCATCCCGAAACGCACGTCGTGGGGTTTCGATGAAGAGCTCGGCGTGCAGTACCGCCGCTTAGAAGCGTACATGTCACCGCTGGCGCTGCCGATCCGTACTCACCCAGGCCAAGTCAACGACTCCAGCAGCACGACGTCGTTCCACCGCCCCTTGCACCACATCCTAACGGCACTCGGCACCGCAGGCCTGGCGGTGGTCGGCTGCGAGGAACTGTGCAGCACCCGCCGCGGCACGCAGGGCATCCGCTCCAGCGCCGAGGACCGCGCGGCCAAAGAGTTCCCGGTGTTCATGGTGATCACCGCGACGCGACTGTGGCGGCGGACGTCGCTGCGGGAATAACGCATTGACCAGCAGCGCTCGGTGATGCCTGGGACCGCCGGTTTCCAACCGGCGAGCGACACCCGCCGGTTGAAAACCGGCGGCCCCGGAAGTGCTTCGCCGCTCGGCGACGCATCCCGGTAGACGAGGCTCCATCGCCTTGCACCTCCCGTTAGGGCGTTTTTCTGGCAGCATCCGCCTATGCTGCGGGCTATCTTCGCTCTCATCCTGCTGGTGCTCGGCGCCGTCGCGTTGTCGCGTGGACTCTACTTGCGGGCAGAGTTGATTTATCAACTCGAAACCGGCACCATGGGCTTCGTCCGTTCGTGGGTCCTGTGGTCGACCACTGACGGGCGGGAACTGCTGGCGTGGTACCGCATGGTCACGCCGTGGCTGATCTGGGGCGGAGCCGGCACGCTGCTGCTGGGCTTGCTGGTGGCCTTGTGGCCGGTGCGCCCGGCGGATTCTTCCGCTGTATCCCCTGGAGGATCCAGCAAGCCGCTTCGCGACACGGCAGACAAGCGCGCACCACGGAAGAAAAAGAGCCGCCCAAAGTAACCAATTCGTATCTACTCAGGCCTGGGGCCCCGTCGCTTTGCGATGGGGGGGCGCCCGAGTGGCGGTGGGCGGATACAATGCGCGAAGCGCATCCGCCCACGGTTAAGGAGGCGAAGCCGACGAAACCGAGCCACGACCAAGCCCGTGGGGGCAGGCCCGCAGGGGCGGGGCAAAGCCCCTGAGCAGACACACCTATTCACGCATAAACACCGGGACGGCTCCGACGTACCCCACTAACGACCATGCGTATCCGCCCCTCCACCCGCGTTCTCATCGTTTTCGCTGCACTGGTAAGCGCGACCGCCGCTGAGCCGTCGGCCAGCGATCCCGCGGGCATCGAGTTCTTCGAGCGCCAGATCCGTCCGCTGTTGGCCGAGGCCTGCTATTCCTGCCACAGCGCCGAAGCGAAGAAGCTCAAGGGTGCGCTGCGCGTCGACACCTACGCCGGCATGCTCGCCGGTGGCACCTCCAAGAAGCCCTCGCTGGTCCCAGGCAAACTCGACGCCAGCGCGCTCATCCACGCGGTGCGCTGGCTCGACGAAGACACCGCCATGCCGCCGAAGGAGCGGCTGGCACCAGAGAAAGTAAAGCTGCTGGAGCAATGGGTCGCCATGGGCGCCCCGCATCCGGATGCCGCCGGCGCCAAGGTCCGTGATCCGGCGGCCGAACTGTTGGCCGCCAAATCGCACTGGTCGTTCCAGCCGCTGACCATGCCGGCCGTGCCGAGTGCTGGCGACGGTTGGGCCCAGAACGAGATCGACCGCTTCATCGCCGCCGGCCACGCCGAGGCGGGCGTCAAGCCGGTCGGTGATGCCGACAAGCGTACGCTCATCCGCCGCGCGACGTTCGATCTTACCGGCCTGCCACCGACGGCGGAGGAGGTCGACCGCTTCCTCGCCGACGATTCACCGCAGGCCTTCGCCACCGTCATCGACCGGTTGCTGGCGTCGAAGAGCTACGGCGAACGCTGGGGCCGGCACTGGCTCGATCTGGCGCGCTACGCCGACACCGAAGGCGACAGCGCCGACTACCCGGTGCCACAGGCCTTTCGCTACCGCAACTACGTCATCGATTCGTTCAATGCCGACAAACCCTACGACCAGTTCCTGCGTGAGCAGATCGCCGGCGACTTGCTGCCCGCGCGCGACGACGCGCATCGCCGCGAGATGACCATCGGCACCGGCTTCATCGCCTTGTCGCGGCGCTTCAGCGTCAATCCGGAGAGCGATCATCACCTGACCATCGAAGACACCATCGATACCACCGGGCGGGTGATGATGGGACTGTCGTTGTCGTGCGCGCGCTGCCACGACCACAAGTTCGACCCCATCCCGACCAGCGATTACTATGCGCTCTACGGCATCTTCGCGTCGACCAAGTATCCGTTCCCTGGGTCGGAGGAATACCGCTTCCAACACAGCTTCGTGCAACTGGTCAGCGACCAGGAACGCGACCAGTTGCTCGGTGACAAAAAGGACCGCGTGTTGGCGATCGACGCGGAATATGCGGTGCTGCGTAACGAAAAGGAGAACGACTGGAAGATCCGCGAGGAGATCAAGAAGGCCAAGGCGGAGAACCGCGAGCCGCCGAAGGAGCCGCGTGGCCACACCGAGATCCGCGATGCGATGAACAAGCTGATGAAGGAACGACGCACGCTGGTCGAGGAACTGCCGCAGGAAATCCCCACCGCCTATGCCGTGGCCGAGGGCGACCCGCGCAACGAACGCATTCAGAAACGCGGCGAACGCTGGAAACTCGGCGACGAGGTCCACCGCGGCTTCCTGCAGATCGCTGGCGGACAGAAACTGCCGGACGGCTCGGCGGGAAGCGGACGCCTGGACCTCGCCGGTTGGCTGACCGACGCAAAAAACCCGCTGACGGCGCGCGTCGCCGCGAACCGCCTCTGGCACCTGCATTTTGGCCGTGGTTTGGTGCCGTCGACCAATGACTTCGGTCTGCGTGGCGGCACGCCGTCGAACCAGGCACTGCTCGACTGGCTGGCGCTGCGTCTGGTGCAGAACGGTTGGTCATTCAAACAGATGCACCGTCAGATCATGACCTCGCACACCTACCGTCTGGCAACCACCAACGATCCGCAGGCCTTGGTGAAGGATGCGGACAACACCCGCCATTGGCGCTTCAACCGCCGGCGCTTGTCGGCAGAGGAAGTGCGCGACGCCGTGCTGGTGGTCAGCGGCACCCTCGACCGCGCCATGCCCGGAGCGCACAAGGAATTCCCCTCGCTGAACAAAAAAGATTACAGCCAGCATGCGCCGTTCCAGGCGGTCTACGACAGCCCGTACCGCTCGGTCTACGTCATGCAGCAGCGCATCCGCAAACATCCGTTCTTCGAGATCTTCGACGGCGCCGACACCAACAGCGCGGTCGGTGAACGCGTCGCCAGCATCACTCCGCTGCAGGCGTTGTTCCAGCTCAACAGCCGCTTCATGCAAGATCAGGCGCAGGCGCTGAGCAGCCGTCTGGAAACGGCGGGTGATCCGCTCAATCGCGTCGCTGCGGCCTATGTCATGGTGCTCGCGCGTCCGGCGAGCGAGGACGAGGTCCGCGCCGGCGTCGACTACCTCAAACGCTTCGAAGACTTGGCCAAGGCCGAGAACGCGACCAACGCCAAGCCGTTGACCAGTTTCGTCCGCGCGCTGTTCGCCAGCAACGAGTTCATGTTCATCGATTGAATTGCCAACTGGCAGCCGATCAAACCGCAGAGACGCAGAGGTACGAAGAGGGCCGCAGAGCAGACAGACCTGGAAGTTTCATCTCTGCGGCCCTCCTCTCACCTCTGCGTCTCTGCGGTTTGATAGTTCTTTTGCCTTTCCGTCCGTCGTTCAAGGATCCCACCCATGACTCCCATCACTCGTCGTACCGCGCTCCAGTCGTTGATGGCTGGTTCGCTGCTGATGCCCGCGGTGCTGTCTGACCTGATCGGCGCCGACAAGTCCGCGGTGGTCGACCCGCTTGCGCCGAAGGCCGCGCATTTCCCCGGCAAGGCCAAACGCGTCATCTTCATCTTCCTCACTGGCGGCTTTTCGCACGTCGACAGCTTCTGCCACCGGCCGAAACTGATCGAGGAAGCAGGCAAGAAAATCGGCGACAAACGCTTTCTCAAAAAGCCGGAGTGGGAGTTCAAGCCGCGTGGCCAGAGTGGCCTGATGATCAGCGAGATGTTCCCGCATATCGCCGAACGCGCCGACGACCTGTGCATCGTCAACTCGCTGGTCGGCGATCATGGCAATCATTTTGAGGCCACGCTCGGCATCCACACCGGCTCGGTGACGTTCTCGCGCCCGAGCATTGGCTCGTGGGTCAGCTACGGCCTCGGCAGCGAGAATAAAAATCTGCCCTCGTTCATGGTGCTTGCGCCACACCTGCCCTACGCCGGTGGCCAGACTTGGGCGAACGATTTTCTGCCGGCCTGCCATCAGGGCACGCGGCTGATTCCTGGCGATGAACCGATCGCGAATCTTAACCGCATCCTGCCGAGCTCCGGCCTCCAGGATCTGGAACTGGGACTCATCCGTTCCTTCAACGATCGCCATCTGTCTGGTCGTAGCGACGACAGCAATCTGGCAGCGCGCATCCGCTCGTTTGAAACGGCGGCGGGCATGCAGCAAGAAGGCCCGGCGGCGTTTGATCTGTCGGGTGAAAGCGATGCGACGCACGAACTGTACGGCCTCAAACGTGGCGATAAAAAAGGCTTCGCCTGGCAGGCGCTGGTCGCGCGTCGCCTCGCTGAACGCGGCGTGCGTTTCATCGAACTGATCGACACCGGCGCGAGCAACAATTGGGACTCGCACGGCAACATGCAGGACCACGCCAAGCTGGCGAAGAACGTCGATCAGCCGATCGCCGCGCTGCTCACCGACCTCAAACAGCGCGGCATGCTCGACGACACCCTGGTGGTCTGCACCACCGAATTCGGCCGCACGCCGTACGTCGACACCGCGGACCACAAGGGTCGCGAACACCACAAGGATTGTTTCTCCTCGTGGATGTGCGGCGGCGGCGCCAAACGCGGCATCGCCTACGGTGTCCCCGACGACCACGGCATCAACGTCGCGGACCAGAAAGTCCACGTGCATGACTTCCACGCCACGATCTTGCACTTGCTCGGTTTCGACCACGAACGCCTGACCTATCGCCACGCCGGCCGCGACTTCCGTCTGACCGATGTGCACGGCGAGGTGGTCAAGCAACTGCTGGCCTGACCTGGATCCTCTATCAGGTATCAGTCCGTAGTCTTATCGAGCGACTGCGCCAACGCCGCGAGTGCCGAGGGGAATTGCTCTTCCAGTTCCGCCAACGCCTGACGGGCCGCGCCCAGGTCGCCGATCACGGACAGGTGGTCAATTGCCTCCGCCAGATTGGCGCAGGCGTTGAGGCCAACGGTCAGGCAGGCGCCCTTGAACTTGTGCGCGGCGCGCGCCAATTGTGCGCTGTCGCCAGCGTCGGCTAGCCGACGCACATCAGCGAGCTGGGTGGTGGCGTCGACGCGGAAGAGGTCGGCGACTTCGCTCATGATGTTCTTCTCGCCGGTGGCGGAGCGCAGACGGCGCAGTGGCGAGGGATCGAAGAGCACCGACGAGCCCATCGGCGGCGTGGTGCTCAGCGCCGGATTGCCATCCGGCAGGGGCGGCGAGCCCTTGGGCAACACGCGCGCGAGCATCGCCAGCAGTTCCTCGACTTGGAGCGGCTTGGCGAGAAAATCATCCATACCGACGTCCAGGCAGCGTTGCCGGTCGCTGTCGAAGGCGTTGGCGGTCAGCGCCACGATCGCCAAGTGTCCGGCGACGGCGCCGCGGCGTTCACGCTGGCGCCATTCATTGGTGGCGGTGAAGCCGTCCATCACCGGCATCTGACAGTCCATCAGCACCAGGGTGAACGGCTTCGCCTTGGCGGCCTGCTCGAGTGCGCGCAGCGCCTCGACGCCGTTGACCGCAGTGGCGGTATCGAAGCCGAGGCGTTGCAGCATCGCCACCGCCACCCGTTCGTTGGTGGGATTGTCCTCCACCACCAGCACGGTCTGGCCGCGCCGCACTGGCGGCGCGCCGAGCACCGTGTTCAGCGCGCGCGACGGACGGCGCCGCCCCAGGGCCTGAGCGATGGCATCCTCCAGACGCGACGTGCGTAGCGGTTTTGCCACTGGTGTTGCCAGCGCGCGGTCCGCCCACGCCGGCGGAGTACGGGTCATCACCACCACGCGCACCGGTGGCTGGCGCGCAGCCAACGCCGCGACCAGGTCGCGTGCGCCGTCCTGGTCGCCATCCAGCAGCACCAGCGCATGCAGTTCCGCCAGCGCGGCGGGGATGTCGGCCAGTGCAGCGACGGCGTAGGGCGTGAGTCCCAGGTGCTGCAGCAGATGGCAGAGCGCATCGCGGATGGTGGGCGACACATGTTGCAGCACCACGGCGCCACTCAGCGGTGGGTCCATCGGCACCAGGTCGTCAGCCCGTTTGAGCGGCAGCAGGACCGAGAAGGTGCTGCCGATACCTGGGGCGCTCTCCAGGCTGATCTCGCCTTTCATCAAATCGACTAGGTGTTTGCAGATCGCCAAACCGAGTCCGGTGCCGCCGTACTGCCGGGTAGTGGTGCTGTCGGCCTGCGAAAAAGCGGTGAACAGGCCTTGGCGGACCTCACGGGCGATGCCGATGCCGGTATCGCAGACATCGAAGCGCAGGCGTCCGTCGCCATGGCAGCGCACGCGCACTAGGACCTCGCCAGCGCGGGTGAATTTCACCGCATTCGACACCAGGTTGAGCAGCACCTGACGCAGACGCACCGGGTCGCCGACCACCCGCGAATCCACCTGCGGATCGCAGTCGACCACACATTCCAGGCGGCGTTCGACGATGCGCCCGGCCATCAGCGAGACCACGTCGTCGATGACGGTGCGCAGGTCGAAGGGGATGGCCTCCAGCTCCAATCGACCGGCTTCGATCTTCGAAAGGTCGAGGATGTCGTTGAGCAGGCTGAGCAGATTGTCGGCGCTCGAACGCACGATCTCGGTGAATTCGCGTTGCTCGGCCGTCAGCGTCGAACCGAGCAACAAACGCGACATGCCGATGATGCCGTTCATCGGCGTGCGGATCTCGTGGCTCATGGTGGCGAGGAATTCGCTCTTTGCCCGGCTGGCGTCTTCGGCCGCATCGCGCGAATGCCTGAGCGCGTCTTCGGCGGCCTGGCGCGGCGTGATGTCTTCGACGAAGGACCAGATCAGCTGCGTGCCGTTGATATCGCGGATGAGGATGCCGTTGAGCAGCACCGGCACCGGGCGGCCGTCCTTGCGCAGGTAGCTTTTCTGGTACGGCCCGTACCGCCCAAGTTCCGCGAGCAGACGCAACTGCTCCTGGTCCTGCTCGTGGTCCTCGCGGGAGGTGTTTCCCCAGAAGCTCAGGCGCAGGCATTCCTCGGCGCTGGAGCCGACGATATCGCAGTAGGCCTGGTTGACCTGCAGCAGCGAACCATCGAGGCGGCACAGCGCGATGCCGAGTGGCGACAGTTCGAACAATGCCCGCAACTTCTCTTCCGATGAGCGGATCGAGAGGTCGGCGAGTTTGCGCCGGGTGACATCCGTGAGCGTGCCGGTGAAGCCACTTCCGCCAGCGGCCAGCCGTCGCACTTCGACTTCGGCCCAGCGGTAGGTGCGCGTGCGGTTGAGCACCCGCATTTCGCGCCGTCCCGAGCGCTGGCCCTCCACCTGGGTGAACATGCCGGTGACGGTGGTGCGGTCGTCGGGATGGAAGAACGCGTGCAGCGGCTGGCCGAGCGCGGTTTCGTTCGTCACGCCAGTAAGGTCGAGCCAGGCGTGGTTGAGAAAGGTGATGCGGCCCTCGTCATCCGTGCGGAACACCACTAGTGACAGGTGGTCGACCACCGCACGATAGCCAGCCTCGCTCGCCGCGAGCTGTTCGGCGATGCGTTTCTGCTCGGTGATATCGGTATTCGACCCCAGCACCTGCACTGGCAGGCCGTGGGCGTCCAGCAGCGCCCGTCCACGCACATGGATCCAGCGGTAGGAGCCATCGCGGTGACGCATGCGGGTGTCGAGCAGGAACAGTGGGGTGCGTCCGGCGAGGTGGTCGGCCAGGGCCTGTTGTGCCCGTTCCTGGTCGTCGGGATGCATCAGCTCGCGCCACGCCGCCCGGGTGGTGGGGATCGCACCTGGTTGGTAGCCCAGGTGTTCGAGCCAGCGGCGTGAGCACGACACCCGGTCATCGGCCAGATCGATCTCCCAGAAGCCGTCGTTGATGGTCTCGATCGCCGTACGCCAACGGTCCTCGCTGTGGTGCAGCGCCACCGCTTGACGGGCGACGGCGGACTCGGCGCGTTCGCGGCGCGACTGGAGCCCGAACAACAGGGCGGCCAACAAACCGCTGAGCAGTAGGCCGCTCACCATCGCGGTCCATGAGCGGGCGCCTTGCCGCAGCGCTGGTTGGCTGGCGCGCAAGGTGATCTCCCAGGTGCGACCGGCGAAAGAGAAACGGCGCAGGGCGGTGAGGACGTTGGAGGTGGCGACCAGATTACCGGAATCACCGACCAGCAGCGGTTGCTGGGCATCAGTAATATCGCGGATCTGCACTCCGATTTGTTCATTCAGCGGCAGACTGCGCAGGATATCGGCGCTGGTGAACGGAGCATCGACCCAGCCACGTAGGCGGGCCCGTCGATCGTCCACCGTGGTCGGTGGCGGACCGGACTGATAGACCGGCACCATCAGGAGGAAGCCGAGCGCACCGCCGGGATCCTGCGCCAGCGACAGCGGTGCCGTCAGTTGCGCCTCGCCACTGTCGCGCGCGGCCTGCAGGGCAGCCCGCCGCAGCGGCTCGGCGAAGACGTCGAGTCCCAGCGCTTGCTGATTGGCTGCCAACGGTTCGATGAACCGTACCACTGCGTGGGCCGCGCCGCCGTCCGCCAGGGCGGTCGGCGCGACGCTGGGGAGCTCGCTGCGAATGGTCGCCAACACCGCATCCAGGCCACCAACTGGTACGTGCTGGACGAAGGCGACGCCGCGGATGGTGGGATGCCGCTCATCCAGGTGCAGGGCGGCGATGTAGTTGCGGAACTCGTCTTGAGTGACCATTTCCGACGCGACAAACAGACCGCGACCACCCCACAACACATCCAGGCAGTTCTGCAAGCGTTCATGGATGCCGGCACTGACTTCGTCGGCTTGTACAGAGAAGCGCGTCTCGTGCTCACGCCGGCCTTCTCGGCCTAGGATCAGGAACGCCCAGACAGTGGCTACCAGCGCCGGCAACAGGGCGACGAGCAGCAACAAGCGATTCGACCACGGACGGGGAGCAGGCATGGAGGCCGGGAATGGTGGCCGCTGCCGCCCGAGGGGGAAGCGCAGGGCTGCGGCCGGCGTGCTGGGGCCGGCTGGGCTGTGCTTGTCTGCCTGGGGGGCCTTCGTAGCGTCCCCGAGCTTTTTTACCCACCCCCGTGCTTGGGAGCCCTCCATGCCGACCGCCGTCACTCCCGCCCGCATCGCCTTCGCCGACGGCACCGTGCTCCGCGGCCGCAGCGTCGGAGCGAAGGGCACCGTCGGCGGCGAGGCGGTGTTCAACACCGGCATGACCGGTTACCAGGAAGTTCTCAGCGATCCGTCCTACCGCGGCCAGATCGTCACCATGACCTACCCGGAGATCGGCAACTACGGCATCAACCCGGACGACATGGAAAGCGAGAAGATCCAGGCCGCCGGTTTCGTCATGCGCCAATGCTGCGATGTGCCGTCCAGTTTCCGCTCGGTCGAATCGCTGCCCGCGTTCCTTGCCCGTTCCGGCATCGTCGCCATCGATGGCGTCGATACCCGCGCCATCACTCGCAAGCTGCGTGTCAGCGGCGCGATGAACGCGGTGCTGTCGAGCGATGAGAGCAAGAGCGACGCCGAACTGGTGGCGCTGGCGAAGAACCAGCCGTCGATGGCCGGACTCGACCTCGCCAGCGACGTCGGCACCAAGAAACCCTACGAGTGGACCGAGGCCAGCAGCGCCGCGACCTTCGGCTCGCTGATTCCGGGCGACAAGCTGCCACGTCAGGCGCACGTGGTCGCGATCGATTTCGGCATCAAGCGCAACATCCTGCGTCTGTTGGTGGCGTGCGGCTTCAAGGTCACCGTGGTGCCCGCTGGTCATCCAGCGAAAGACATTCTGGCACTCAAGCCCGATGGCTTGTTCCTCTCCAACGGCCCCGGCGATCCTGCCGCCGTCACCGGTGGCATCGCAACCGTGAAGGAATTGGTGAAGACCGACCTGCCGCTCTTCGGCATCTGCCTCGGCCATCAGATCCTCTCGCTCGCCTACGGTGCTTCGACGTACAAGCTCAAGTTTGGTCATCGTGGCGTGAATCATCCGATCAAACGCGTCAGCAACGGCGTGGTGGAAATCGCCAGCCACAACCACGGTTTCGCGGTCGATCCCAAAACCTTGCCGGCCGGCGTGCGCATGAGCCACGTGAATCTGAACGACAACACCTGCGCCGGCATCGAACACGAACAGAAGCCGCAGTTCAGCGTCCAGTACCATCCGGAAGCCGGCCCCGGCCCAGCGGATCCGCTGTATCTCTTCGAACGTTTCCGTGAAGACATCCGGAAGCGCTTGAAGTGAGCGCTGCGACTGCGCGCGATCATTCATTGCCGATCGCCCGTTCGGCATTGGTGCGGCGTATGCTGGAACAACCGACGTTCGCCTCGTGGCGTAACGGTTTGGAACGGGTCGCCGGGGCGCTTACCGAGCTGTTGCACGTGGAGTACCACCGGCAGGCCGAACGGTTGAAGGACCTCTACGCCCCGCTTGATCCCAACGCGGTGAAACCAGGGGTTCCCGTCACGCCCGCGCAGGCAGATGCGTTCAGCGCCGAGTTGCGGAAACTGCTGGCGCGGGCCAACTACCAGACGGTCTCCAGTGCCGAACTGGAGCTTGCGCTCAAGGCCGAGTCGGTGTTCAAGGTCAAGCTGCACACCCGGCTGAGCGACTTCGCCGAACTGACGCTGTTCGCCCGTGGTCGTGGTCACCGGCATGAGGTGGTGCGCTCGTGGTTCGGTCTGCGTCGGCACCTGATCGATGTCGAGTATTTCGAACACGTCGCCTTGTTCGTGCGTTTCCAGCCAGACGAACACTTCGCGCCCAAGCGTCGGGCCAAACTGCCGTTCAAGCCCGGCTCAACCACGCTCAAACTGTTCGAGAACATCCCCGTCGCCGACCTGGAGATGCTGCTGCCCAACAGCGAGGTGCGCATGCGTACCCTCGATCAGTTGGTACTCGGCGTGCCGGCGTTGCTCGGCAGTGTCGGCATCCTTGCGCAGCTCAGTGCCGCTGCGCTGTTCGTCATCGGTCTCGCGCTCAGTCTCATCGGCCTGGGCGACAAACCGCGCATGGTGACGCAGACCGAACTGGTGGCCTTCGGTGCGGCGATCTTCACCGTCGGCATCTTTGCCAGCCGCCAGCTCGCACGCTTCCGCTTCAAAAAGCTGCAGTTCCTCAAAACGCTGACTGAGAACCTCTACTACCGCAACCTCGACAACAACGCCGGCGTCATCCATCACCTGGTCGACAGCGCGGAAGAAGAAGAGGCCAAGGAAGCGATTCTCGGTTACGCCTTCTTGCTCGCTCATGGCCCGGCGACTGCCGCTGACCTGGACGCGCGCATCGAGGCCTGGCTGAAGGACCTCATCGGCAAACCAGTCGACTTCGAAGTCGCCGATGCGGTGGAGAAATTGCAGCGTTTCGCTCTGGTGACGCGCGCAGGTGAGCATTTTGCCGCTGTGCCGATCGATCAGGCGCTGAGCGCCATCGGCAAGCGCTGGGGCGACGTGCTCGGCAGCTGACGCTGGTCGCGCGTGCGTGGATCAGTTCCCTACCGTGGCTTGCGCCGCGGGAATCCGGTGGCGTCATCCGCTCCCCCAGGAGCGCCCCATGACCACGCCTGCTCAGACCTACGCCAATCACCGGGCGTTGCCGTCGCCCCTGTTCATCGCGGCCTTCCTGGTGCTGGTGGTGAACGTGGTGTGGCAGGGCATTGGGGTGTTTCAGGTCCCAGGGTTCGGCAGTGTCATGGCACTGCTGGTCGCCCTCGCGCTGGTGCTGGCGATGTTGGTGGCTCGGCGCGCCGCGCAGATCATCCAGGACCGCATCATCCGCCTGGAGATGCAGGTCCGTCTGCAGCGCGTCCTGCCCGTCGAGCGCCACGCGGAAGCCGCGCGCTTGACGCTGGCGCAGCTGGTCGCGTTGCGTTTCGCCAGCGATGCCGAGTTGCCCGGCCTGGTGCATGAGGCGTTGGCGCAGTCGCTCAGCAACGATGCGATCAAGCGCAAGATCAGCGACTGGCAGGCCGATTGGCTACGCGTTTGAGCACGCGATCGGCGGCCGACGGCCAATCGTCGGGGAACACACTCAGGCTCCGCCACCTGGCGCGGGTCGCAGATCGCAGCGGCAAGGACGGCAGTCATGGCGGATGACCAGAAATCACCCAAGAAACCCCTGAACACCGCCAACGCCTGGGCTGAAACCCGGGTGTTGCTGCATACGCACCGTCGTCGGCTGATGACGGGGCTGGGGATCCTGGTGGTTAACCGCGCAGCGGGTTTCGTCCTGCCGGTAGCCGCCAAGCTGTTGTTCGACGAGGTCATTCCGCACCAGAACCACACATTGCTGACCTGGCTAGTGCTGGGCGTGCTCGGGGCCGTGCTGGTGGAGGCCGCCTCTGGCTTCGCGCTCGCACAGCTGCTCGGCATCGCCGCCCAGCGCGCCATCAACGATCTGCGCAAGGCGGTCCACGACCACGTGCTGCGTCTGCCGGTGAAGAGTTTTGATGCCACCCAGTCGGGCGTATTGATTTCGCGCGTGATGACCGACGCCGAAGGCGTGCGTAACTTGGTCGGTACCGGCATCGTCAATCTGGTTGGTGGCCTGTTCACCGGGACCATAGCGATCACTGTGTTGTTCTGGCTCAACTGGCAGCTCACCCTCGGCATCCTGGTGGCCCTTGGCATGTTCGGTGGCGTGCTCGGTTTCGCTTTCAAACGCATCCGCCCGATCTTCCGCGAACGTGGGCGGCTCAATGCTGAGGTCACCGGTCGGCTCAATCAGACGCTCGGCGGCATCCGCATCGTCAAGGCCTACACCGCCGAGCCACGTGAACGCGCGGTGTTCGGCGGCGGCGTCGACAAGTTGTTCGCGCAAGTGAAGGCTTCGATGACCGGTATCTCGTTGGTCTCGGCGCTGGCGACGCTGGTCATCGGAGTGGTCAGCACCCTGGCGATGGTCATCGGCGGACGGGCGATCATGGCGGGTACCATGCAGATCGGCGATCTGGTGCTCTACATCGCCTTGACCGCGTTGGTCGCCGGGCCGGTGTTCCAGATCGCCTCGATCGGCACGCAGATCACCGAGGCCTTCGCCGGTCTCGACCGTATCCGTGAACTGCGTTCACAGGCGCCGGAAGATGCCGAGGACGCCACGCGTCAGCCCACACCGCCGCTTGCTGGTGCAGTGGCGATGGAGCACGTGACCTTCGCCTATGACGCCGGACGACCGGTGCTGCACGATATCTCGTTTGCCGCCGCGGCGGGTTCGACCACCGCGTTGGTCGGTTCGAGTGGCTCAGGCAAGAGCACGCTGATGAGCCTGCTGATGGCGTTCAATCGTCCGCAGGACGGTGTCATCCGCGTCGACGGCCATGATCTTGCCACGCTGCGTCTAGCGTCGTACCGCGCCAACATCGGCGTGGTCATGCAGGACAACTTCCTCTTCGACGGCACGGTGGCCGACAACATCGCCTTCGCCCGGCCGGAAGCTGCGCGCGCCGACATCGAGCGCGTGGCTACCATCGCTCGTTGCGACGAGTTCGTGCGCGGCTTCCCACTCGGCTACGACACCATCGTCGGCGAACGCGGCGTGAAACTCAGTGGCGGTCAGCGGCAACGTGTGGCCATCGCGCGCGCGCTGCTGGCGGATCCGCGGATCCTCATCCTCGACGAAGCGACCTCCTCGCTCGACAGCGAAAGCGAAGCGGCGATCCAGGCCGGACTCGCCGAGTTGCGCAAGGGCCGCACCACTTTCGTCATCGCCCACCGGCTCTCGACCATTCGCGCCGCCGATCAGATCCTGGTGCTCGAAGGGGGCCGCATCGTTGAACGCGGCACGCATGATGAACTGATGGAGCACGCTGGCGGTCGCTACCGTGCGCTGCACGACCGGCAGTACGCGGTTGAACGCGAGCGCTACGTGAACCCGGGCGAAGAACTGCCGATCGAGCCCAAGGCGACCATGGTGACGCCGACTTGAGCGGCAGAAAGTCATTGATAACGAACGATACCATTTCTACAGTCTGCGGCACTCGCTCCGGCCGCTTCACCGGCGAGTAACGCGGAGTTGCTGATGGACGGTGGTCTGATCCTGCTTGGCATCCTGATCGTCGTCGGCCTGCCGGTCGGCGCGATCCTGGGAATGGTGGCCTTCGCGCTGGTCCGCAAATTGGAGCGGGAGGTCATCGAGCTGAAAAAGGAGGTGACCGACTTGCGCCGTCGCGTCGCCGAAGCGCCCACGCCGCCGTCCGCTGCGCCGCGCCCACTGCCGAGCCCGTCGCCGTCCCCGCGGCCGGTCGAGCCTCCGCCTGACAGCGGTTTTGTCGCTGCGCGCGCCGCACGTTCATCGTTGCTCGTTGATCTGCCCCAGCGGCAGAAGCCGCAGTCGCCGCCGCCGATTGCTCCGCAGCCGGCCGCAACACCAGTGCTGCCTGCGCCGGCGGTCCCTGCGGCTGCTTCCACTGCTGCCGTCACCTCAGACGTCACCTCAGCCGTGACAGCGGGCCCGACGCCGGCGTTGCTGACACCCGCGCCCACACCTGCGCCGATACCGGAGCCTGCTGCGATCCCGGTCGCCATGGCGTCGTCCGCGCAAGTGAAGTCGGCGTTGCCACCACCCGCCTTCCCCACACCACCATCGCCGGCCGCCGCACCCGCAGCCGACTTCGAGGTGGTGGTCGGCAAACGCTGGCTGACGTGGTCGGGCGTGGCGCTGTTGTTCCTTGGTGGCGTGTTCCTGCTGAAATACGCTTACGATCAGGATTGGCTCGGACGATACGTCACGCCGCCGATGCGCATCGGCGGCATCGCCTTGGCGGCGGTGGTGATGGTGCTCACCGGCTTGCGTTTTCTGCGCCAAGGCATGACCGCACTGGGGCAGGGATTGGCCGGTGGTGGCATCGCGCTGGCGTACTTGGCGGTGTACGGCGGATTTTCGCCGAGCGTGATGCTGGTGCCGGAGCCGTTGTTCCCTGGCAAACTCGCCTTCGGCCTGATGGCCTTGATCACCGCGGTGGGCATGACTCTGGCCGTGCGCGCGCACGCGCTGCCGATGGCGGTGTGCGCGATCCTCGGTGGTTTCGCCACGCCGGTGCTGATCGATACCGGCGGTGGTTCGCGCGAGGCGTTGTTCACCTACGTGCTGATGCTCGACCTCGGCGTGCTTGGCGCGGCGTGGTATCGTCGTTGGCGCGCGCTCGATGTGCTGGCCTTTGTCGGCACCGTGGTGCTTTATGCCGGCTGGCAGTTTAGCCGAGAAGCACCGGGCGCTGAACCGTGGGGCATGCTCACGTGGTTGATGATCTTCCACCTAGTGTTTCTGGTGCTGCCGTTCGCCCACCACTGGCGCATGCGTTCGACGGTCACCGTCGAACGTTTCGCCCTCGCGGTCGGCAACCTGGCGTTCACCCTCGGTTTCGCCGCCCTGCTGTTGCGCGATCACCACGCGACGGTGCTGGCGTTGGTGTGTCTGGGATTGGCGGCGCTCTACGGCGGCATCGGCGGGTTCACGCGCGCGCGCATTGGCGATGATCGCAAGGTCGTGCACGGCTTCCTCGCGCTCGGCGTGATGTTGCTGACGCTCGGGTTGTTTTACCTCATGCCGGTTGAGGCCATCGCCACCGCCTGGGTTGCCGAGTCCGTCACGCTGTTGGCACTCGGTTACCGCTTTGCGCACGCTCCCACGCGTCTGCTGGCGCATGTGGTGTTGGCCTTGGCGCTGGTCCGTCTGCTGATGAAGACCCTGCCGCCCGAGGACTTCTCCGCCGCCCTGGGATTCAATGCGTGGGTGATGGCGCTTTTGGTTGCCCCGTTGGGCCTGGCGGCGACGGCGGCGGTCCATCGCTGGTTCGGTAACACCGCGGGTGATCGCCAGTGGCAGCGTGCGTGCTGGTGGTTGGCCGGTGCGGCGCTGCTGCTGATCGGCAGCGGAGAGCTCATCCGGCATGCGTCAGGACATCCGCAAGCGTGGGTGCTGATTCCGCAGGCGAGCATCCATGGCCTGTGGTGGATGTGCGGCGGACTGGGATTCCTCGCCGGGGCGTGGCGCTGGGGTTGTGGTATCACCGCGCGGTTGGCGCTGTTGCCGGCGATACTTGGGGTGGTCCTCGCCTTCGCGGCCTATGCCTCGTCCTGGCCAGGAGGCAGCGTGGTAGTCAATCCGCGTTGCCTGTTGACCGTGGTGACGTTGGCTGGCTTGGCGCTGTGGTGGTGGTGCGCACGTCGTGGCGGTGATCGCTTGGGCGACACCAGCGCGCTGCAGTCGCCGGTGCTGGTGCTGATCCAACTCGGCCTCGTCTTGCTGGCGACGATTGAAACCATGGCGTGGTACGCACGGGCAGAGGCACCACCCACAGCCAACGGTGATCTCCACCGCACTCTGGCCGTGGTGTGGCTGGTCGCCGCGCTGATGGGCAGCGTGCTCGCCCTGGCCTTCAAGACGCGAGTGATCGCGCAGGTGAATCTGCTGCCGCTGTGCGCGGGCGTCCTTGCCGCCTTCCTGTTGTACGGACGTGACGGCACCGCGGTGCCGTTGGTGGCGAACGCCCGCTTCCTGGTGGTGGTGTTGGCGGTGGTGGTAGTCGGTCTGCAACGCCTGGTGTTCAACGGCCCAGAGTGGTGGCCGAGCGTAGTGCAGTTGTTGGCGACCAGCGCGGCAGCGTGTGAGGTCCTGCGTTGGAGCCACGACCACTTCAGCGGCGATGAGGCAGCTTCCACCGGCGTGTGGTCGTTGGCGCTGGTCATGGCCGGTTCCGCCGTGTTGGCCACGCAACGTTGGCGTCGCGGTGCGACCAGCGATGCGTGGTGGCTCGGCACGTTGCTGGCCGGTGCGGCGGTGCTGCCGGCGCTGATGGTCTATCTTTTCGCTTGGGACACCTGGCAGCCGTTCCTCAACTTGCGCGTGCTGGCGCCGGCAATGGTGCTGGCGGCGCTGGTGGTCGCCGCGCGTGCGGTCGAGTCACGGCCGCTGCCGGATGATGCCGGGCGACCGGTGTTCCTGTGGTGGTATGCCACGTTGATGGGCTTCCTGCTCTGCACCATCGAGGCACCGGCACATTACCTGCACGCCATCGCTGATCCGGCCTTGGCCAAACGCGTGGCGACCTTTTCCATCACCGTGGTGTGGGTGGTGCTGGCGGTGGGTGCGCTCATCGTCGGCTTCCAGTGGCGCCTGCAGCTGGTGCGGTATCTCGCGCTCGGCTTGTTCGCTCTGACTGCGGCCAAGCTGCTGATCGTCGACATGAACGGCGTGCAGCAGCTTTACCGCATCCTGGCGTTCATGCTGGTCGGTGTGGTGCTGATCGCCGCGTCGTATGCGTACCATCGGCTGGAGCGCCGCTTGACCGGCGAAACGACGGCCCCCAAGCAGACGGGAGCCTAGCCGTGCGCGGTGATAGCCAGCGATAGAACACAGAGCACCAGAGGAAGGGCCAAGGGTTTGTGACCGAGAGGACTCTCACCCACTTGGTGACGCGTGCTGATGTCGCAATTCCCCTTCGTCTCTGGTTCTCTGGTGCTCTGTGTTCGATCTATCGCCGGTTGTAGGTTCATCGAATCCTTGCGGTTTCCTCATCGCCGATGCACAGCCGCAGGTCGCTGCCGGCGGGCCGCTCTTGCTGATGTGCGCGCCCTCGCAGCATGCCGCCATGCCCGCACGCAAAAAATCCACGTCCCGTCCCCGTCCGTCCACGAAGGCCAAGTCCAAAGGTCCAGTCGTCCGCGTCAGCAAGAAGCAGACGGTAATCGCCGGTCCCGCTGATGGGGTCCTGCGCGGCGTCGAATGGCGTGGTGGTTTGGATGACGGCACGCTGATCCTGATCGACCAGACACGCCTGCCCGCGTCCGTCGAGTACCGCGCCATTCGTGAGCTGGAGCCGCTGCGGCAGGCGATCATCGACCTGGTGGTGCGTGGCGCGCCGGCCATCGGCATCGCCGGGGCTTACGGCCTGGTGCTGCACCTGGTGCCGTTCGCCATGAAGGCCAAGAACGCCACCGCGTTGGAGAAACCCTTCGCCGTCGCGTTTGAGCGCTTGGTCACCAGCCGCCCGACCGCGGTGAATCTCAAGTGGGCCCTGGAGCGCATGCGCGATTGTTTCCAGCGTCACCTGAGCGATCTCACCGCGCTGGAACTCTGCGCCCGCTTGTTGATGGAAGCTAAGCGCATCCATCGCGAGGACGCTGAACTCTGCGCGCGCATCGCTGAAAACGGCGCCCGTCTGCTGCCGAAATCCGGCGGTGTCTTGACCCACTGCAACACCGGCGCGCTCGCTACCGGTGGTGTCGGCACGGCCCTCGGCTGTATCGTCCAGGCGCATCGTGATGGCCGGCAGATCCACGTCTTCGCTGACGAGACCCGTCCGCTGCTGCAAGGCGCGCGTCTGACCGCGCTCGAACTGCAACGCGCCAAGGTGCCGGTCACGCTCATCTGCGACAACATGGCAGCGCACCTGATGCAACGTGGGCGCATCCAGGCCGTCATCGTCGGCGCCGACCGCATCACCGCCAACGGCGACGCAGCGAATAAGATCGGCACCTACGGCCTCGCCGTGCTGGCCAAATACCACGGCATCCCGTTCTACGTCGCCGCGCCGTACAGCACCTTCGACCTCTCGCTCAAAGACGGCATGCAGATCGAGATCGAGGAACGCAAGCCCGACGAAGTCCGTCGTCCGCAGGGCACGCAGTTCTCACCCGCTGACGTTCCGGTGGCCAACCCGGCATTCGACGTCACCCCGGCCGCGCTGATCACCGCCCTGATCACCGAACGCGGCGTGATCCACCAGCCGACTCGGGCCAAGGTGGTGGCGATGATGGCGGGGTCGACCGGCGAACCCGCCGTCTGATTCCTGCTCTTTCTGCCAGGAGCGCGGGCTGCCAGCCCGCCCGCTGCGCGGCAACCTGGCAGGCGATCAGCGACATCCGGCGGTCGAAAGCCGCGAGAGCATGAACTCTGCCGGGCTTCCAGGCCGTCCCCTGGGATCGCCGAGGTGCACTCGGCTCTTCTGAATCCTACGCGCTCGCGCGCACGAACGTTTCCAGCTCGCCCATCGTCTTCTGAACGCTGGGAGCCGCCTTCGCCTTTGTGTTCACGCGAATTTTCGTCTCGAAGAGTTTGGCTCCTAGCTCCTTTCGAAGCATCGACTCGACTTGGCGGCAGATGCGTTCGTTGTGCGAATACAGAGTGAGCAGAACTCCAAGGGCCTTCAGATTTGGCGCAAGCTTAACCATTTTTTGAATCGAGACACCTGTACTTTCGTCCCCATTGAGTAGGGCGTACTGAATGGGCGCGGCCCCGCGGAGGGCGGGCAACACC
>JANPLC010000141.1:0-1538 GCA_031426335.1 Planctomycetota bacterium | reverse complement strand
GGAACGAATCGGCGCGGACCTGCGCACTTCGACCTATGAACACCTGCTGCGGCTCTCGCTGGAATACTTCGGCGGCAAGCGCACCGGCGACCTGATGGCCCGCATCGGCAGCGAGAGCGACCGGATCTGCGTGTTCCTGTCGCTGCACCTGCTCGACTTCGCCACCGACGTGCTGATGATCCTGATGACCTCGGCCATCCTGTTTTCCATCAATCCGTGGCTGGCGCTGGTGACGCTGGTGCCGTTGCCCATCATCGTCTGGCTGATCCACATCGTGCGCGACCGGCTGCGCACCGGCTTTGAAAAGATAGACCGGGTCTGGGGCGAGGTCACCAATGTGTTGGCCGACACCATCCCCGGCATCCGCGTGGTCAAGGCGTTCGCGCAGGAACAGCGCGAGGCTGCACGGTTTCGCACCGCCAACCGGCATAACCTGGCCGTGAACGACCGGATCAACCGCATCTGGTCGCTGTTCTCGCCGACCGTGTCGCTGATGACCGAGCTGGGCCTGCTGGTAGTCTGGGCCTTCGGCATCTGGCAAGTCTCGCGCGGGGACATCACGGTGGGCACGCTGACCGCCTTCCTGGCCTATATCAGCCGCTTCTACTCGCGGCTCGATTCGATGAGCCGCATCGTGTCGGTCACGCAAAAGTCGGCCTCCGCGGCCAAGCGGATTTTTGACATTCTCGACCACGTGTCCAGCGTTCCCGACCCGGCGCAGCCGGTGAAACTGGAGCGGGTGGAAGGCCGCATCGACGTGCGCGACGTTGGTTTCCGGTACGGCAACCGCGCCGTCAACCGCGGTGTGAACCTGAGCATCGAGCCGGGCGAGATGATTGGCCTGGTCGGCCATAGCGGTTCGGGCAAGAGCACGCTGGTCAACCTGATCTGCCGCTTCTACGACGTGGCCGAAGGGTCGATCCGGCTCGACGGCGTGGACATCCGCTCGTTTGCGGTGGCGGACTATCGCCGCCACATCGGGCTGGTGCTGCAGGAGCCGTTCCTGTTCTTCGGCACCATCGCGGAAAACATTGCCTATGGCAAGCCCGACGCCACGCGCGCCGAGATCATGGCCGCGGCGCGGGCAGCGCATGCGCACGAATTCATCCTGCGGCTCTCGCACGGTTACGACTCCATGGTCGGGGAGCGCGGCCAGGGCTTGTCCGGCGGCGAGCGCCAGCGCATCTCGATTGCGCGTGCGTTGCTGATCGACCCGCGCATCCTGATCCTGGACGAGGCGACCTCGTCGGTTGACTCGGAAACCGAAAAGGAAATCCAGAAGGCGCTCGACAACCTGGTACAGGGCCGCACCACGATCGCCATCGCCCACCGGCTGTCGACGCTGCACCGCGCCGACCGCCTGGTGGTGCTGGACCGCGGCGTGGTGGTTGAAGAGGGCAACCACGACGACCTGATGGCGCGCGAAGGCGCTTACCACCGCCTCTACGAAGCGCAGGCGCGCAACGTGGACCAGGATCCGGACGATGAAGAATAAGAGCAGGGACGAATGATGACAAATACTGTCCAACCGAATTTTG
>JANPLC010000140.1:0-4633 GCA_031426335.1 Planctomycetota bacterium | reverse complement strand
CGGCCCAGGTGCGCTTCAACATCGAAACCAAAGTCAATCCGCGCAGCGATCTCGACAACCATGGTGAGGTCTATTCCGAGCGCACCATCGCCGCGGATCGCTTCGCCCGCCGCGTGGCGCGGGTGATCGCACGCAACGATTTGGAAGAACGCGCCGATATCCAGAGCTTCGATTTCCGTACGTTGCTTGAGGTTCAGGAGCGTTACCCGGAGATCCGCACGGTCTATCTGTTCGGTGACTTCCCGATCTATGCCGACCAGAGTAATGGTGATTCGGACGACAGCACCAATCTCCAGGATGAGCAGGGCGCCAACACGCCGTGGCTCGCCGGGTTGTACTGGCCATACCGCGTGACGCGTCTCGATCATCCCTTCAAGGCCCAGAGCAGCGGTGGCTTTGAAGGCATGGCGCTCAGTGACGATGGGCGGAAACTGCTGCCGATGTTGGAGAAACCCCTGACTGGTGGGAGCGATCTGCTGATCCATGAGTTCCAACTGTCCACCCGCAGTTATACCGGCGTACACTACCACTACCCGCTCGCTCCACGGGGGGTGGCGATCGGTGACTTCATCATGTTCGACCACGAGCAGGGATTGGTGATCGAGCGTGATGGCACGCAGGGGAATCTCGATGGCTTCAAGACCATCTTCCGGATCACCCTGGGATCACCCGGCAGCACCGTCGACAAGGCCGCGGCGGTGGACCTCATGCACATCGCCGATCCGTGGCGTATCTCACGTTACGGCGCACAGCCTGGGGACGTCGGCATCGGCCGGCAATTCGCCTTCCCCTTCGTGACCATCGAGGATGTCGTGGTGCTGGATCGCTGGCACATCGGCGTGCTGAACGACAACAATTTCCCGTTCAGCCTGGGACGGCACCTCGGTACCGGGAAGCCGGATGACAACGAGTTCATCATCATCCGTCTGGATGAACCGCTGCATCCCGCGCCGTGCCTGCCATGGGGCAACAACTGAGCTGATTCTGCCTGCCCCCACCGCGATGGCGGTGGGGGCGACTTGGCCTCGCGAAACAATCTTCCGGTGATCGGGAGATCGATGGCCTCCAGCACCTGAGACGGTTGGCGAACGACACCGGGTCTTGCGTGGAGTGACTCATCAGCGCCTCTACGCTGATGTGCATGCCGACCATCCTCTCCACCCTGCTGCTCTCTCTGCTCATTGGCCTCGGCATCGCCGCTGACGCACCGATCGTCACCGATGGGGTGAAATCCCGCGACGGCATCGGCCGCTATTTCATGGGGCGCGAGATCGCCCAGGTCATGGGCCATCAAGGCGCCGCGTGGTTGGAGCGTCCCGAACGCCAGGAAGAGGAAGACACCGTCTCGGTCCTACGCGCACTTGAACTGAAAAAGGACTGGGTCGTCGCCGACATTGGCTGCGGCACCGGTTACTACAGCTACCGCATGGCACCCTCAGTGAAGGCAGTGCTCGGCGTCGAGATCCAACAGGAGATGCTCGATCTGCTGATGGCCGCCGGAAAGAAGAACGGCATCACCAATGTGAAACCGGTGCTTGGCACCATCACCGACCCGAAGCTGCCGGCGAATGGCGTCGACCTGATCCTGTTGGTCGATGTCTACCACGAGTTCGATCACCCGGTGGAGATGCTCACGGCCATCCGCCAGTCGCTCTCACCGACGGGCCGTGTCGCGCTGGTGGAGTTTAAAGGCGAGGACCAACGCATCCCGATCAAGTCCATCCACAAGCTGACCGAACATCAGGCGCGCAAGGAATTCGAGGCCCTCGGCTTCACCTGGGATCGTACGGTTTCGACGCTGCCATGGCAGCACTTGATCTTTTTCAAACGTTGAGCGCAACACTGACCGTGGTCACCTCGCCAGCCGGCAGGGTCAAGGTGAAGGTCGCTCCCTGACCGATGCCTGGGCTGCTGACTGTCATGGTGCCCTTCATTTCTTTCGCCGCGTTGGCGCAGCTGTGCAGCCCGAAGCCGTGGCCATCCTTCTTGGTAGTGAAGCCGTGGCCGAAGATGCGTTTGAGATTTTCTTCCGGAATGCCGATGCCGTTGTCTTGGACGATGAACCGCAGACCTGTCTGGTCATCACGCTCCACCGTGACCGTAATGGTCCGCCGCGGCGGGTTGAACTCTTCGATCGCCTGTTTGGCATTGGCGATGAGGTTGACCAGGATCTGCAGCACCTTGTGGCGATCGATCGGCATTTCCGGCAGGTCGCTGAAATGCCGTTCGACCTCCACCGTATGCCGTTGTAATCCCGCCGCGTTCAGACGTAGAGCCTCTTCCATGACATCTTGCGGACGCAGGTGCTGGATGACGCCGATCGACTTGCCGTAGGACTGTTGGAGCTGGACGATCTCCTTGATGTGCTCGATGTTTGCGGTGAGGCGGAGCAGTTCATCGGTCAGGGTCCGTTGTTGAACCGCCAAGTGTTCGGAAAGTTTCCCCAGGTATCCGGGCAATTGCCGGCCCTTGGCGTCTTCCTGAAGGAAGCGGCCGAGGGCTTCGCCTTGCGCGAGCATCATCTCCACCGCCTTGGCCAAGCCGCCGACCTTGCTCTCACGCAGTTGATCGCGAATGAGATTGGCCGAGACGTTCACACTGTTCAGCACATTGCCGACGTTGTGCAACACCCCGGTCGCCACTTCGGCCATGCCAGCCCGACGTGAGGCGTCCAACAGCCGATTGTGCAATTCCTGGACCTCGGCTTGCGCCCGTTTGCGTTCATCGATCTCGTGGACCAGTTCGTCGTTTCGTTGCGACAACTCGTAGGTGCGCTGGCGGATGGTCCCTTCCAGGCTTTCGTTGAAGCGCCGCAGGTCTTCGTTGCGCTCACCGATAGCTGATTGCATGGCAACGAAGGAGCTGGAGAGACGACCGATCTCGTCGCTGCCACTGCGTCCCAGCACCACGGTGAAATCACCACGCGCCAGGCGTGCGCTGGCCTCCATCAGTTCGGTCAGTCGGCCGGTCCACCGGCTGATCACCAGGTACACTAGGCTCAGGCTGATGCCGGCGGCAGCGGCCAGCACGATCAGGCTGACTTGGCGCTGCTGGATGCTGCGATCGACGGTCGCCGCCAGTTCCTGCTTCAGATCACTGGTAAATGCTGCCACCACGCTTTTGAACTGTTCCTGGAGCAGCGAAGCCTCGGCGTTGAGCTTGGCCGCCTCGGCTAGCAGTACCGGACTGGTCTGTCCCATGGACAGTGCCGCATAGGTCTGGCTGGCAGCCCTCGTGAAAGTCTCGTGGTCTGTCCGCAACATCACCAGCGATTGGCGACGATCATCGCGCAGATCCGCCATGCCCAGCATCTGGTCGAGGGCGGTCAACAGGGTCTGCGCGCGTTTCGTCGCGACCGGCATCAGCTCATGATCGCCGGTCAGGACCGCACCTTCGTAGGCCTGGACCTGCGCGGTGAAGGCGATCTCGGCCTCTCGGCCGAAGGTGGTAGCCGGGAACAACGTGGTCGCTGTCTCGTTCAACCGTTGTTCGGCGTAACGCCCGAGCAAGGCGTTCACCGTCACCGTCACTAGGTAACCAAGCAACAGCGCGCTGATGCTCAGCCAGATCTTGGCCGAAATATTCATCGCTGATCATCGGTCGGCATCACCCGACGAGCGACCGCCCACTTCGCCACCGCAGCTTCGATTTCCTCCAGCCGGATGGGCTTGGCGATCACGCCATCCATACCTGCTTCCATGAACAGCTTGCGATCCTGATCCAAAACACTGGCGCTCATCGCCAGGATCGGCGTGCGACGTTCGGCTTCGCGGTGGCGGATGATGCGCGTGGCGGCGACGCCATCCATCTCGGGCAGGTGGAAATCCATGAACACCACGTCGAATGACCCGGTCAGGCAATGGGTGACCGCCTCGGCACCATTGGTGGCCAGGGTGACTTGGCAGCCCAGCCGCTCCAAGGTCCGTTGCATGATGACGCTGTTGGCCTGGTTGTCCTCGACCACCAGAATGTTGGGTTGGACCGACAGCAGGCTTACCGCCTGGATCGCCATGCGCCGGCGCGAACCGGACGAGATATGCCCGCGGGCTTCGGCCAAGCTGTGCCGGGTCACCAAGCGCGTCGATGGATCTTCGCTGCGGCGGATCAGCGTGGCCAGGGAGTCGCGCAGATCCGACATCTGCACCGGCTTGGTCAAGTAAGCTTGGTAGCCGGCCTCGGCCGCGCGTTTGCTGTCACCCCGTTGGCCCATCGACGTCAGCAGGACCAACGGGATCTCGGCACATCCTGGCAGCGCATGCAGATCATGACCGAGGGTATACGGATCCGCGTCCGGCAGGTGCGCGTCGACGATGCAGATCACCTTCCCCTTCGGTGCGGCGCCCAGGGATGCGAGGATGCTCAACGCCTGCGCTCCGAACTCAGCCGACAACGGCTGGCAGCCCCAACTGCGCAACTGCTCTTCGATCACGCGGCGAATGATCGGATTGGCTTCGGTCACCACCACCTGAACCCCGGTGAGATCGGTGGTGGGGACCACTTTTTCCGGCGGCTTGGGGTCGACCACCAACGGCATTTCGAGCGCGAAAGTCGAACCTTGGCCGACCTGACTTTCGATGGTGATGCGCCCACCCATCAGTTCGGCCAATTGTTTCGAGATCGCCAAGCCCAGCCC
>JANPLC010000139.1:0-10337 GCA_031426335.1 Planctomycetota bacterium | reverse complement strand
ATGTTCATCGGCACTGTCCGTTCACGACCATGCCTGCAATTTCTCCATTACCGCCGTCGCCTTGTCGACGTCGGCGCGCAACACGTAGGTATGGTTGAGGTCGATCGGTTTGTTGAATGCCGCCAGAAGCTCGGAGTGGTTGGTCACTGGCTCGACCAACGCACGACCCAACACGCGTCGTTCACAGAGCAGACGCGTGCCCGTAGCGGCAGCACCAGCGCCAGCGATGCCGGTGAATTGTTGGCGCGAATGACGAGTAAAGACGTGGCAGCCGGCTTGATTGAGTGCGCCGACCAACTCGGCGGCGAGGAAGTTCTCCTGCGATTCCGCACCGATGCGTTCGCGCAGCACCAACTTGGCCGGCTCACGATTGAGGATGCGACGGCTCCATTCCATGCCCTTGGCGCGCGCGTCGTGCAGACGGGTGATGATGCTGTCGTCGCGTAGTTCGACCAAGTCCTGCAGACCACGCGCGAGCGAGAACTCGACCTCGCCTTCAGCGATGGCGCGCTCCAGGTAATACTCGAACGCCGGCGGGGTCTTGTGGAAATAGACTTGGAGAAACATGTGGTAACGCGCGAGCAACAGGCCTTCGAGCGCGTGTACGCCATGCACATCGAGACCGAGTTCGGGACCGTCGGGACCTTGCAGCACGGTCTCGCACGCACTCAGGCGCGGCAGATCGTAGATGCCGTAGGTGACGCCCAGGAAATGGCTGTCGCGTAGCAGGTAGTCGCCGCGGTCGGCGTCGATCTCGCCGCTGACCAGGGCGCGCAAGATGCCGACCAGCGTGCCGAGGTTCGCCAAGCGTGCGCTGCGGCGGACGGTCGATGACAATACCGCCGTGACATCGTGCGCGAGATCTTCGGACAACACACCTTCACCGACCAAGCCGTGCACCAACGCGAGCGAGAGATCTTCGTGTCGCGCCTGCCGTCCACTTGGCATCTGCCCGCTACGATACCACGACTCCGGAAGACGAACGGCCTCGACTGGCGGCAGGTAATGTTCGGCGGTGTGGCTGAACGGCGCGTGGCCAGCGTCGTGCAACAGGCCAGCGAAACGTAGCACCTGATAGCCGTAATCGAGGTCAGCCTTGGCGAATCCGGCGAGCGACTTTGGCTTCGCCTCGATCAACCGACGGTAGCGATCGGAAGCGAGGTGCATGACCCCAAGCGAGTGCTGAAAACGGTCGTGTACCGCACCGGGATAAACCAGCGAGACGAAGCCCAACTGGCGGATGTGCCGCAGGCGTTGGACCCAGGGATGATCGACGACCGGGCGCTCGTCCTCAGTGATGAGGATGGTGCGATGGATGGGGTCGCGGATCTCGTAGGTCTGGGGCACGTTTGGGCGTCGTTGGCTGGAAATCGGAGCGGGGTCGGGCTTGTCCTTAGCATGGCGATGTGGGCAATGGGTATTTACAAACCCATCGACAGAAACTCAGGTTACGACGCCAGTTCCGAATTTTGATGTGCCTTGGACATCGATTATCCCGTAATCGATGCACGGCACGGGCAACAAAGCCCCCCTTTTATTTGACTTCACCAGTCACCCCGGGACGGTGCGCGCCCTCTTCCGCCCACCTCCTGCACTGGAGTTCCCATGGCTCAGATCCTCGTCACCGACGGCATGGCCCCCGAAGGTATCGCCCTCCTCAAGCAGGCGGGACACACCGTCGACAGTAAAAAGATTTCGGACGATGAACTGCTGCGCGTCATCAACCAGTACGACGGATTGGTCGTACGTTCGGCAACCCAGGTGAATGAAGCCGTCATCAAAGCGGGCGCTCCCCGACTGAAGATCGTCGGCCGCGCCGGCGTGGGTGTCGACAACGTCGATCTGCCCAACGCCACTGGTGCTGGCGTGATCGTGATGAACGCGCCCCTGGGCAACATCGTCTCGGCCGCTGAGCACACCATCGGACTGGTGTTCGCGGTCTCGCGACTCAGCCCACAAGCGCATGGCAAACTTGCCCACAAAGGTGAGTGGGACAAAAAATCGTTCACCGGCGTTGAGCTCGACGGCAAGACCCTCGGCATCGTCGGTCTGGGCAAGATCGGCAAACATGTGGCGTTGGTGCTGCAGGCCGCGGGCATGAACGTCATCGCCTATGACCCGTTCCTGAGCGCCGAAGTGGCCAAGGAACTGCGCATCGAATCGGTCACCCTGGATCAGTTGCTGGAACGTGCCGATTTCGTCACGCTGCACACCCCGTTGACTGAGCAGACCCGCAACCTGATCAACGCCGACCGTTTGAAAAAGATGAAGAAGAGCGCGCGTATCGTCAACGTCGCGCGCGGCGGAATCATTGATGAAGCGGCGCTCGTCGAGGCGCTCAAGGCTGGCACTATTGCTGGCGCGGCGATCGACGTGTTTGCCGAAGAACCGCAGCCCGCTGGTGCTCCGCTGTTCGAATACGTCAAGACGGGTGCGCTCAACTGCATCATCACTCCGCATCTGGGAGCCAGCACCGAAGAAGCGCAGGTCAAGGTGTCGGTCGACATCGCCAACCAGTTCAATGCCTTCTTTGCCACCGGTAAAATCATCAATGCGGTTAACGTGCAGCTGCGCGTCGATCCGGCGATCGATGGTTTCCTGGCGGCCGCCGAATCGCTCGGCGCGGCCGTGGTGCAGACGCTCGACGAACCGCTCAAGGGTCTGGAAGTGATTGCTCGTGGCGATCTCGCCAAGTACGACACCAAGCCACTGGCCACTGCTGCGCTCAAGGGCGCGTTGGCCAAGATCAGCGATCAGGTCGTCAACTTCGTCACCGTCGCCAAGATCGCCAAAGATCGCGGCATCACCTTGGTCAGCTCATCGAGCGAACAGGTCAGGGGCAGCGGCGGCGCGCCGGAACAGCTCACCATCAAGGCGATCACCGCCAAGGGTGAGCACATCATCGGTGGCAGCCTGGTGAACGGCGTGCTGCGCGTAGTGCGTTACAACGACTACGCCATCGATCTGCCGATCGGCGGTCACCTGCTGGTGATGGAGTACCCGGATCGTCCGGGCATGGTCGGCAAGTACGGCTCGATCCTAGGTGCCAACAGCATCAACATCGCGCGTATGGAAGTCAGCCGCATCGACGGTCGCGGCGATGCGCTGGTGATCCTGACGCTCGACGATCCGGTTCCTGCGGCAGTGGTCGAGGAGATCAAGAACACCGTGAAGCCGAACAAGGCGTACAAGGTGTCGCTGTAAAATTGCCCCGGACCGGAAGTCCGGAGGTCCGGAGGTCCGGAAGTCTGGTGGGACAAGGAACACCGCGTGAAACCACGCGGTGTTCCTGTTTGATGGGCGCTAGGCGGAGGGTTCATGAGCGATGTGGCTGCAGCCAAAGTACGACTCATCCGCTTGCTGCGCGCCGCGCACGCGGGCGAACGAGCGGCGGCCTTGGCCTATGTCGGACATGCAGGTTCGGTACGCGATCCTGGCGAACGCGAGGCCATTAGCCGCATAGGCGCCGAAGAAGTCGCGCACCGTGCACGCGTCGGTGAGATGCTCGCCGAACTCGGCGGCGCACCGTCGACACTGCGCGAGCTGATCTTCACCGGTATCGGACGCACGCTGTCGCTGTTCTGCCACCTCACCGGCTGGTACTGCCCGATGTATGGCGCCGGCTGGATCGAACGCCGCAACATCCAGGAATATGTCGATGCTGCGGCGTTTGCCGCCCAGGCAGGACGCGCGGATCTGGCCGCCGAATTGCTGACCATGGCCGAGGTCGAATGGGATCACGAGCAGTACTTCCGTGCCAAGGTTCTTACCCATCCGCTGCGCCGTCTGCTGCGCGTCTGGCGATCACCACCGCCACGCGATCAACTTGGGCAATCCCTCAGGATTTTGGCCTGACTTCTTCCAGCACGCGTTCCAGTTCGGCCATGCGGTAGGGTTTACTCAACTGGGCGCGGAATCCTTCCGCTACCAATTGATCGGACGAACCGTCGCGGACATAGCCGCTGCACAGGATGGCGATGACGCCTGGGTCTATCTGTTTCATCTCGCGCAACAGATCGATGCCACGGCGACCCGGCATCTCCATATCGAGCATGACGAGGTCGATGCGTTCACGTTGATCGCGGTAGAGGTCCAAGGCCTGCTGACCGTCCGCTGCTTCAAGCACCTCCCAGCCGAGCTCCTCAAGGAAGGCCTGTGCGACGGAGCGCACCAGTTCCTCGTCGTCGACCAGCAGCACCACGCCGCGCTTATTGCTGGAATGATTGGTCGGCTGGACCGCACGGGTGATCGCCGAGGCATCGCCCGCGATGGGAAAAAAGAGCACGAAGGTGGTGCCCTTGCCTTCCTCGCTATCGACCCGCAGTGAACCAGCGTGGTCAAGAACCGTGCCATAGACCGCCGCCAACCCGAGCCCGGTGCCCTTGCCCACCGCCTTGGTGGTGAAGAACGGTTCGAAAATCCTGGCCAGTACCGCCGGCGGGATGCCCGTGCCAGTATCGCTGACCGACAGCTCCAGATAAATCCCTGGGGGCAGGGGCGAGACCAAACCGGGTTCGTCCGCCATGGAGAGATCGCGCACGCGCGTGGAGAACGTCAACTGTCCGCCGTCCGGCATCGCATCGCGGGCGTTGAAGGCGAGGTTGATGAGGACGTTTTGCAGATCCGCCGGATCACCGATGATGCCACTACGTTCAGCGGCAAGTGACGCGCTCAGGTGGATGCGTTTGTCGAGGGTCGCCTCCAGCATGCCAAGGGTGTCGTGCACCACCTGGTGCAGCTCCAGGGGTTGCCGTTGTGGTTGGCCCTTGCGCGCGAACGACAGCAATTTGCGGGTCAAACCAGCGGCGCGTTCACAGGTCGTGAGGATGGTGCCAAGCAGCTTGCGCGGGCGTTCTGCCAACGATGTCTGACGCTCCAGCAGTTCAGCGGCGCCCATAATGCCCGCCAGCATGTTGTTGAAGTCATGGGCGATGCCGCCGGCGAGTTGCCCCAGCGATTCGAGCTTCTGACCCTGGCGCAGCTGGCGCTCAAGTTGGTTACGTTCAGAGACGTCGCGGATCACCGCCAGCAATCGTTGACTGCCGGGCAGGTTCACGCGGGCTAGGCCGACTTCAGCCTCGAACACGCTGCCATCGCAGCGCTCCATCAGGATGGGGAAATGCTGGGTCTGACCACTCAGGGCCAAGCCGATGCACTCGTTCCAGGTCGCGACCCCATCCATGCCATCTGAAGTCTCAGCCAGCAGATCGAGCGGATTGCGCCCGGTCAGCGGAGATGCACTGGCACGGAACAAGGCTTCAGCGGTAGGATTCGACTCGGTGATCACCCCATCGCCGAACATCACCACGGCGTCCGCCGCGCTATCGACCAGCGCACGCGCTAGCTCTTCGCGTTCGCGCAGCGAGGTGTTGGCTTGGCGCAACTCGACCTCACGCGTCGCCACCGCGTCAGCCATGGTGACGAACCGCCGCGAAAGATCGCCGACCTCATCGTGACGGTAGGTATGCAGCGTCGGAATGACGCCGCGATCATTACTCAAGTCTGCAGCCGCTTGTGACAGACGTGCCAGCGGCAGTGCCACGCGGTTGCGCAGCACGATCACCAGCAGCAGCGACTGGGCGACGATGACTGCCACACCGACGATCAGGATCCAGCCGGCGGTGGTGCGGGCGCGGCTGTCGATGTGTTCGAACGGGTGGAAGGTCACTTCGGTCCAGCCGGGACCCGACATCCGCGAGACCGAATACCAGCCGCCGCCCGCCGGATCGACCACCAGTTCGCTCGCCACCTCGTTGTCGCCAATCACCGAACGCATGCGTTCCAGGCGAGGATTGCCGCTGGTAGCCAAGGTCGGAACCACATTGGTGGTATCGGCGGAATTGGCTTTCGGCAGCGGACGGGTGCTCGCCAACAGGCGACCACCACGGTCATACACAACGGTCTCATTGCCGGAGGCCTGACGGTCAGTCGCACGCATGAGTAGATCGGTGAGCGGTTCCAGGAACGGCTCCGACCACGAGACCGGGCGTCCGCTGCTCAGCCCCGCGATCTCTGCCGGCAACATCACCGGGTCGATCGGCAGGATGTCGCGCGCCAAGTCGACCTGATCGGGGCCCCAGCCAACGAACCACTTGGTCGGCACGGCAATATTGAGATTGGGCGGATACTCAGCGAGGGTCGGCGCTAGTTCGGCCAGCAGATCGCGCGCCACCGCCGCCGCCGCTACCTGACGCTGATCAGCACTGCCCTTGGCGTTGATGAACACGGCCAACGGCGGCTGACCCTCCGCAGGAATCAAACGACGTGAGCCGTCTTCCAAGGTAGGGATGACCGTACCAACTGGTTTGGGCTGCCGCAGGCGCAGTTCGAGCAGGCGGCGACTCTCCCGTACTTGGCGCTCGACGCGCTCGATGACCGCCATCTCGCGGGCAGTGCGATCTTCGGTCAGGCGCGCGAGGTTTTGCAGCAGGCCCGCCCGGTGGGTCGAAACCGTGGCCTCATAACTGATCCAGATCGCCAAGCCGACCACCAGCATGGTGCCCAGCACCAGCCAAACGAGCGACTGGCCGACGATACCGAGCTGCCAGAATGTCCCCTGTGCCATCACTTCTACTCTCGAACTTCGCTCGATGATGCTCAAGGGGCATCTCAACCCTGAGACAACAAAACCTGGGCGGTGAGCGGTATGCTGCTGTCCAGGGATTGCCCACCAACGGCGCGCATCGATGGTCCACCCATGCGCCACGTACCACTAGCGAGTGAAGTGTACCTCGGATCGGCGGTTCTGGCGGGACTTGGTCGGGTTGAGGTCGCTGCCACCGATGTGGGGGTGTGCGCCATTGCCTTGCCGCAGTGGAACGACCACGACCTGCGGCTGGGGCCATGGGAAGCCGCCGGATTCCGTGCCAAGCGTGCCAGCCATCCATTGGTCGGGCAGGCCTTGGCAGAATTGGACGCCTTTGGCCACGGACGCTGCCTGACATTCACCGTCGCGATCGACCTCCGCCACCTGCCGGCATTCACCGCACGGGTGCTGCACGCGCTGGTGAAAATTCCTGCGGGACAGGTAACGACGTATGGTCGGTTGGCGGCCAAAGTCGAATCACCAGGAGCGTCACGTGCAGTTGGTGGCGCGGTCGGCCGCAATCCCATCCCCATCATCGTCCCCTGCCATCGCGTGGTCGCGAGCAACGGCATCGGCGGCTTCGGCCTGGGATTGGCGTGCAAACGCACGCTGATGGCAATTGAAGGCGTGGTGATGTGACGGACTGATTGATTGGCGCGTCAGCCGTTAGCGACTTCGCCGGATGCGCCTAGATCCACCAGCCCGACCAGTTGCTCGGCCATCAAACCGTAGGGTAGCAACGTGCTGGTCGCACCCGCCGCACGTAGACGTTGTTCGTGTTCGGCGTGGTCGGCGATGGCGACGATGTGCGCTTCGGGCGCCAAGGCGCGGCAGGTCTTCACTAACGACGCGTTGTCAGTGCCCTTGAGCAACATGTCAGGGATGGTGGAGATGATCAGCCGTGCGTGCTCGAGGTGGACATGTGCCAGCGTATCGGCGCTGCCCAGATCGCCGAACGCACCAGCGATGCCGCGGCGTTTGAGTTCGGCGAGCACTTCCGGGTTGTAGTCCACCACCAGCAGCTTGCTGAGTAGCTCTGGCTGCCGCTCCGCCAGCAGATCGACCAGCGCACGGGCTCCACGATGGAACCCTAGCAGCACGACCGGCGGATGATGTCCCGCCGCGGCATCAGCGACCTCGATGCGTCGGGTGCCCATGCCGACGACGCCGAGCCCACGTTCAAACCAGCGGTGCAGACCATGTGACCAGCGAATGGAATACGATGACAGCACCGCGGTGATGGCCATGGCATAGACCAGCACGCCGATGAGGTCGGCCTTGATGTGCTCGTACGCGACGCCGAGCGTGGCGATCACCAGGGCGAACTCGGACAACTGCGCCAGATTGAGACTAGTGAGGAAACACGTGCGCCGACCGGCACCACTGAGCGCGAGCAGCGGATAGACCGACAGGAACCGCGAGCCGATGACGAACACCACCACCAGCGCCACCGGTCCGACCAGGTCCCAGCTCGGCGCGGTGATCTTCATGCCGAGCGAGAGGAAAAAGAGCGTGAGGAAGAAATCGCGCAGGGGCAGGGTCTTGGCGGTGACGTGCAGGCTGTAGGGAAAGGCCGAGATCGTCAGGCCGGCCACCAATGCGCCCATCTCCTTCGACAAGTCCATCGCGCCCGCGGCACCGGCAACGAACGCGCACCAACCGATCGAGGTCGCCACCACCAGCTCCGGCGACTTGGCGATGGCGGCGAAGACGTGGCGCAGCACCAGCGACGACAACAGGAAGCCGGCGATCAGAAGCACGGCGGATGCGCCCAGCGCCTTGATGATCGGCCACGCCTGCGGATCGGCCAAGTTGGGCTGGAAGGCCAGCACCAGGATGGCGTAGACGTCCTGAATGATGAGCACACCGATGGTCAACCGCCCAGCGATGGTATCGAGTTCGAACTTGTCGTAGAGCAACTTCACCACGATGGCGGTGCTCGACAAGCCGCACACCAGCGCCAAGTACAGACCATCCATGCTGCCCTGGCCGCTGAAGCCGTAGCCGGTGAGCATGAACAGCCCAACTCCGAGTGCGGCACAAAGCGGAAACTGTCCCAGGCCGACCACCAGCAACTGCCGCCCGGAGGACAGCAGGTCACCGATGCGCATCTCCAGGCCGATGACAAACAGCAGCAGGATCAAGCCGATCTCAGAGATGATCTCGATGCTCTCAGCTTCTTTGATCCAACTAAACCCGAGTTCCGGACCGACGAGTGCGCCGGCGATCAGGTAGCCGAGGATGATCGGCTGACGCAGGAACAGCGCGAGCAGCCCGAGCACCGTTGCGGCGATGACGGCGATGCCGATATCATGGAGCAGACCGTGCATATGGCCGGGGTTGTCCCCGTGCCTCCAGCAGCGTCAAGGCGAGCGCTGGTCAACCGTCGTTGCCGTAGCCACCGCTGTCAGGCGGGACATGCGACCGAGCAGCCACAGCCCGGGAATCGCGACGATGATGGTCACGGCAAAAAACCACGTGTAGCCGAGGGTGGGAATCGCCTGCGCGACGCTGTAACGCAACAGGTGCGGCGTCAGCGCATAGACCGCAAACAGCAGTGCGTACTGCGTGGCCGACGTCCGCGCGGTGCAGAACCCCATGAGGTAGCCGACAAACACCGCCGCCGCCGCTGCACCGCAGATGGCGTCCACCAGCAAGACCACCGCCAAGCCGGTGCTGCCACCCCACCACTGCTGATCCAGCCCGATGTAGCCGATGTTGCTGAGCGCCTGGATGATGCCGAGCCACAACAGACTGCTCATGACCCCAAGACGCGCCGTGCTGAGCGCAGCCAGCAGCGCACCGAGGGCTGCGCCGACCACGCCGACCCACAACCGCGTGGTGCCCAAGTCGGTGGTCGTAGAAAACAACTCGGTCTGAATCACCGGGATCAGCAGGTTGGCCATGCCGTCCGGCAGACGGTAACACATGACGAACACCAGCAGCAGGACCAAGCCCGCCCCGCCCAGGCGGCGATGAAAATCGCGCAGCGGTTCGACCAACGCCTCTTGCCAAGACAACGGCGGATCGCTGCGTTGTGGTGGCGGTGCCAGCAACGTGCCGACCATGCCAAGCACCATGCCGCCAGCCATGACCAGGTAGGCGGTCGACCAGCCCCAGATGCCGGCGATCCACACCGCGCCGCCGATGCTGAGCGCCATCGCCACGCGATAACCCCATACCCACAAGCCGGCACCCACCGGCAACCGCTCGGCCGGCAACGCATCGCAGGTGTAACCATTGGCCGCCAGATCCTGCGTCGCTGCCGCGGTCGCCACCAGCAACGCCGACACCACCAGGATCCACGACGGTCCCTGCGGATCACTAAAGGCCAACACCACCAGTCCGATCAGGATCACCACCTGCATCAGCACCAGCCATCCGCGCCGCCGTCCGAGAAACGGCGGCACCAGCCGATCGACGACTGGTGCCCACAGGACTTTCAACGTCAGCGGCAGCGTCACCCAGCCGAACAACACGACGTCCGCTTTGTCCCAGCCGGCCTTGGTTAACCACGTCGCCAACGTCGCATCGATGAGCGGTTGCGGCAGCCCACACGCAAACCCGAGCAAGGCCAACGCCGGCCACATACGCGCGGGAATGGTGGGCATGGCGCGGGATGATGTGCGCAATACGCACGGTCACAATGTGATCCCCTGGGAGAGGCGAGCCCCAGCTCGCCTTGGTGATCATCTCCGTCATGTATGACAATCGCATCCCGCGACGAACAACAGGCGAGCTGGGGCTCGCC
>JANPLC010000138.1:0-1991 GCA_031426335.1 Planctomycetota bacterium | reverse complement strand
CCGTCGACCCGCTGCGGGTGGCGACGGTCATCGTCCGCCGCGGCGAGCGCTTCCTCCTCAAGCTCATGGAGATGCGCAAGGAGGTGCTGGTCGGCGAGGTCCGCTGCCTGCACTGGTCGCCCGAGATGAGCCGCAAGATCTGGCAGTGCTGGAACGCCGACGGCAGCTTCTCGGACGGCGCCCGGCGCGAGATCCTGCTCGCCGACGCGATCGACAAGTTCGGCAAAGAGGCGCACAAGTATCGCGTCTATATTCCGATCGACGAGATCACCGCGGTCTACGAAGACCTCGACGATCGCTTCGACCAGACGCCGTTTTTACCGCTGCCGTGACCCTGGGGGCGTGGGCGGCTCGCCCGCGCAGATGATGTCCGTAGTTCGGTGATTGGCCTGAGCACTTTGGCCCACACGCTCGCGCCATGCACATTCCGCCGATTCACGCGCGTCGTGAAACTGCTCGTAACAAGTTCTTCACCACCGTGGCGGAGGACCTGACCGCACCGGATGGCAAGCCTTACACGTATCACTTCATCGACGCCACCTGGGAAGCCGTGCTGGTGGTGCCGCTGCTCGACGATGGCCGACTGGTGTTGGAGAAGATTTATCGTCATCCGTACCGCGCCTGGGTGCACGAGTTCCCCGCCGGTGGCATCGACCACGGCGAAGATCCCTGCGCTGCCGGCATCCGTGAACTGGAAGAAGAAACCGGTTTTCGCGCTGCGCGGTGTCGCTCATTGATGGCGTTCGAACCGGTGCCAGGCCTCTGCCGCATGCGCCTGCATGTGGTGCTAGCAGAAGGGCTGGTGCAGACCGGCACGCGCACGCACGAAGCGATGGAGTTGATCGAGGTGGTCGAAGTCACGCGCGATCAGGCGTGGGCGTTCACCAAGACGCCACCGGTGAGTGGGTTCCTGCTCAGTGGTCTCGCATTACTCGATCGCACCTGAGACGGTTTGTCAGCCCCTGGGACCGCGGGCCACTGGCCCGCAATCGGCGATGCTTGCGGTGGTGATGATCTGAAAAGGCGGCCCGCAGCCTCAGAGTGGTCAGCGACGATCGCGGGTGAGGTCTACCGTCGTGCAACTCACTCCCATACGCGTGACAGCCAGGATGTCGCGATGTAGATCCAAACCCCGTTGGTGGTGTGGATGGCGAGCGAGGTGGGCACGCATGGCGGTAAGCGCATCAGCGAAACGACCATCACGGAAGCACCGTTCGGCGCTGTCGTAGTCCACGCTGTTCTCTGTCGCACGGCGGATCTGCTCCTCCTGCAGGAAACCATCCCAGAACGCCCGCTGCTCTGCCGTCAGTGGTTGCTCTCCATTGCCAAATGCTGCATCAACACAGAAAGCAGGCACCGCTGCCGCGAGGACGAGGAGTGCGCAGCAGCGGTTTCCGGATGGGTACGGCATGACCTGATCAAGGCGCCTTCGGCTCATCCTTCAGCACATGCCCCACCGGATTCTGCACCCCAGTTATGCCGCCGATCTTGGGCGCGGACTTCTTGCGCAGCTTCATGTTGAGGAATTCGACTGCCAAGCTGAACGCCATGGCGAAGTAGATGTAACCTTTGTTCACGTGGCCGTCGAAACCCTCGACCATCAGCATGACGCCGATGAGGATGAGGAAGGACAGGGCGAGGATCTTGATGGTCGGGTGTTTCTCCACGAAGTCGCCGATCTTACCGGCGAACATGATCATCACGATGATCGACAACACGACCGCGATGATCATCACCGCCAGTTTGGCCTGACCGTCAGCGTTCAGCGCCAAGCTGCCAGCCGCCGCCGCACCCGCTGCCGGGTTGACCATACCGACCGCGGTGATCACCGAATCGAGCGAGAACACGATGTCGATCAGCACGATCTGGATCAGGATGCTGCCCCACGACGCATGGCCGCCACCGCCACCGCTCTGGTGCTCATCGACGCCCACACTCTCCATCTTGTGGTGGATCTCGTGCGTCGATTTGGCGATCAGGAACAACCCGCC
>JANPLC010000137.1:0-9573 GCA_031426335.1 Planctomycetota bacterium | reverse complement strand
GGTGACGCGCACGGGCGCCCCGCCGACCAGTTTCCAAGGCGATTTGAATACGGAATTCCCTGACACGCTGATTCCGAGCGTTCCCCAATTGGCTGATGGGACTTACGGCAGGTTGTCCGATACCAAGCCCGCAATTGATTACCTCTTCGGCAACAGCAGCGCGCAGTCGGAACTGGCATCGCTCAAGGCGCTCTACAACGCCGACCCGACCCTGCCGGAAGATCAGAACAAATTCCGCACCCCGGTAGAGCCCCGTTCCGTGGCGAGCACGACGCCCCCAGGCAGCTCAGCCGTGGCGGAACCCTTGGTCTACACCAACGCCGGCACCGGCGGCGCCCAGGAATTCAAAAACCAGGAATCGAAATGGAAACCCGGCTACATCCCGGTCAGCGGTGGTACCACGTCGCTCAATCTCGACAGCATCACCAGTTCCCGCTGGGTACGTTACCGCATTGCCGGGCTCGCCGTGTATGACGCCTGGAACAATGAACTGCTGACCGTCACCGGGTCCAACAACAGCTACCGGGTGATCAGTGCCGGTCAGGATGGCGCCATGGCGGTCGATCCCGGCAAGGACAACCGCATCGACGGCGTCAGCGTCACCGTCGATGCCACGGGCAAGCTGCAGTTGGATGACAAAGACAAGGACGGCACGAAGGACAATCTCCAATGACGCGGACGGCCATCAGCCGGTGCGACGGTGGTTATACCGTCCTCGAACTGCTGATGGTCGTCACCATCGTCATCGCCTTGACCGCACTGATCATGACGGTGCTCACCACCAAGGCGCCAGAGATCCGGCGCAGCGAAACCATCATCCACACCGTGCGTTCCGCCCTGGCCGCAGCGCAGGCCCAGAGCGGCAGCGACCTCAGTCCGACGGAACATCCCTTGGCTGGTTCGCAGGCTGCGGCGGGGGGCGAGCGTTTCGCCTTCGTGCGCAGCGATCCACGTTGGCCTGGGATGGTAGCGACCACTGGCATGGCGCTCAAAGGGGTGCCAGATCCGAGTTGGCTCACCACCGATCACGACCGTCTGTTGATGGCATCTGACCGTTACGCCGATCGCCGCGTCGCCTTGCTGTATGGCGCGAAACGTTCCGACCTGGGCGTGTTGCAGTCGAGCCGCAAAGTGGTGACGCGATATCGCCAGCTACCGATGCCGACCAAGGGCGCCGCGACCAAGGTGCTCGAACCGGCCAGTGGTATTCCGGCGTTGTCCTACAGCGACGCGAACTTCCCCGACAGCTTGGTGCCGGCGCAGAAACTGGTCGATGATCCCGCCTACGGTCGTCTGGGCGACACCAAGCCGGCGCTGGATTACCTCTTGGGCGCCAGCGGCGCTCTGGCGGAGTTGTCCGCGCTCAAGGCGCTCTACCGTGCCGACCCGGCCTTGCCGCATGCCGCCAATGCCTTCCATATCCCGGTGGAGGAACGCGCCATCGGCGGCGCCCGCGAAGGGCTGGTCTACACCGATGCCGATGCTGGCGCGCCAGCGGCCAAGGTTGAGGACCGCTGGAAACCAGGACGTATTCCGGTGACCGGCAGCGGCGTCCGCCGGCTCGACGACGTGAGCGGCACGACCTGGGTGCGTTACCGCCTCGGCGGACTCGCGGTCTATGACGCCTGGGGGGTCGAACTGTTGTTCGCCGCCAGCGGCAATGGTTCCCACCGTATCATCAGCGCTGGTCTCGATGGCGTGCTGGCCGTGGCGCCTGGGCGCAACACCCGTTTCGATACCGTCCTGAGTGGTGACTTGCTGGATCGTCTACCGATCCATGACGAGGACCAGGACGGCGCGAAGGATAATCTGCAATGACCATATCTCACTCCACCTCATCACGTGGTTTCACGCTCATCGAATTGCTGGTGGTGATCAGCATCATCGCCGTGCTCGCGGGGCTGATCATCGGCCTGATCGGGCCGTTGCGCTTGCGGGTCAAGATGGCTGATACGCAAGTGCGGATGAATTCCGTCCACCAGGGCATGGCGCTGATCGGCCAGAGTGAAGGGTCGGCGACCTTCCGTCTCCAGCAGCTTACCGAGTACAACCCCAGCGCCACGCCGACCGACAATGAGCCGGGACTGGGCGGCGTGGTAACGTTTGGCCCGCCCGATGCGACCAACCCGGGCATCCCGACCATCGGTAAGCGTCCACCGAACCGTCAGGCCGAGAATTACGGCGACTGGGGTTATCGCGGTCGCTCGCACCTGGCCTTCCCGTGGGGCAAGAAATTTCCCGACCCGACGGTAACCGGGACCGGCACGTCGATGATGGGCCCCGAGCGTTTCTTGCTGCGGCACATGTCGCCGTTCAACACCCGCAAGCTGCTGAAGATCGCCAACATCCTGCCAACCAAGCTGAGTGATCTGGGGTGGCCGGAAAACCAGTACATGACTAACCGCAAACCGTCAGAGCCATGGAACGATGCCTGGGGTCATCCACTGGTCGTAGCGGCGACCTTGTACCAGCCGACACACCGACCAGCAACGCCGACGCCGGCGGTTGCCGGATGGATCGATGGCGCCTGGCCCAAAATCGCTGCGGGAAGCGAAACGACGGCCGTTAACCGCAACACGCCAGCCGTAACGGGATCATATCTACCGACGCAACCCGATCCGACGAGCCCGCCCAACCGCCGCAGCACGCGCGAGGCCCTGCTCGAACACCTGAAGCTCTACCAGTACAACCGCAGCGTCTACATCGCGGTCGCCGCCGTGGGGCCGGTGTCGCGCGTGCCGGATAACGATCTCAGGTCCGCCACCGCGACCGATTGGGGCAACAGCCCGACGGCGCCGACCGACGGCCACCTGAACAAGCTGTGGGCGCAAGCCAACTGGGTGTGCCAACAGGCGAAGGAGAACCCCTTCGACAAGGACTGGAGCGAACTGTCGTTCGACAATCCGATGTGGCAGGGCAACAAGGTCGATTACCTGACGCCGTCGAAGAAACTCATCGACAAAAACAATACCCAGGTCGGCTACGACACCTACACCGGCAAGGAAGAACACTGCCTGCTCTCTGCGCCCTTGGAGTACCGCTGATGTCTGCCCTGCCTGGTCGTGTCGCGTCGCGTGACGGATTCACTTTCATCGAGTTGCTGGTGGTGGTGGCGATCATCGCCGCGCTTGCCGGTATGTCTCTGGCGGGCTTGTCGGTGCTGCGTCGTCAGCAGAAGATCGCCAGCACGCTGGATCTGATGACTAACATCACCACCGCGGTCGACGCCTACATCCACGAACACCGGCGCCTGGGCAACTCGCCCAATGGCGTCGATTTTCTCAATGATCCTTGGCATTTCCTCTACAAGGACCTGGTGCTGAACAAAAAACAGGAGCTGCTGAACATTAAGCTGGAGCGTCTGGTGGAACGCGTCGGTCCCGGTGCGATCAAACGTCCGCTGGCCATGCACACCGCCACCCACATGACGGATTTTTTCGGCAGCACGCCGACCAACGTCCTGAGCTTCACCATCTTCAACAACAACAAGGGCACCGGCACCAACACCGAGTACGTGCACTGCATCATTCTGCGCAGTTCCGCCGGTACGCTCGGCGATCCCAAGGATGATCTGTACTACGCCTACAGCGCCGACAAGGCGAGCTGGCGCAAGTTGAAGTACGGCGATATCGCCGGGTTCATCACCGATCTGGACCCGGTTCCGACGTACGATCCCAAATGGGTCGATCCGCTGAGCTACTGATGACGCACAAGGCCGCAGGGTTGCGCGCAGCCGCGCAGCCGCGACGGTCCTGAGCGCGTGATCACGACCTCGACGGATGGAGCCACCCGTGTCCTGCTGAGCCGGGTGGAGGCAGTTGCTGGCCTGTGGCTGGTGATTCTGCCATTGCTGCGCCCGCTGGTGTGGAGCGGGCAGCCGACCGACGTTCCCAATTTGTTTTATCTGGTGCTGCTTGCTGCGGCTATCACCACCGGTCTGTTGCTGCGTGGTTTGGTGGCGGCGGCACCGGACCTCGCCCCGCCATCGTGGTGGCAGCGCCCAAGCACCTGGGGTTGCGTGTTTCTGCTGTTCGCCGCGTGGGGCAGTGTGAGCAGTCCGTTGCCCGCGTCGGCGTGGACGCTCACCGTCGGCTGGGCGTTGCACCTGGCCGCGCCGTGGGCGTTGTGGCCGGTGATCCGCCGGCGTCCGCAGTTGCTGCTGGCCGGTCTGCTGGCGGGACTCGTTGGCGAATGCGCGTTGCTGGTTGGCCAGGTGCTGTGGGAACGTCCACGTCTGGCGCAGCAACTCGCGGGTGATCCGGCGCTCACCGTCGAACGTCGTGTCGCCGAGCAGTACATCGCCCGCGTCGGCAGTTGGCGTCTGGAGGGCACCTTCCTGCTCGCCAACACGTTGGCGAGTTACCTGCTGCTGGTGTTACCGCTGATTGGTTACGTCGCGTGGCGCGCGCGCAGCGCGCCGGCAGCGGTACGCTGGGGCACCGTGCTGCTGGCCATCGTCGCGGTGGTGGCGTTGGTCATGACCGGCAGCAAGGCGGGCATCCTCGCGCTGGTGGTTGCCGTCGTGAGCGTGGTGGTGGTGCGCCTGCGCGCGTGGCACTGGCGCGCTGCATTCGTGCTGCTGGTCGCAGTCGCCCTGCTCCTGACGTGGACGGTGCCAGCGCTCCGGCGTGCATTGAGCGACAGTGCCGGTGTGCGCCTCGACTACTGGACGGCGGCCATCGATTTGGTGCAGGAACGTCCGCTCCTCGGCCACGGGTTGGAGGGTTTCGCCGGGCAGTATCCGCGAGTGAAACCACCGGCGGGTGAGGAGACCATCCTGGTACATCAGGAGACATTGCAGGCGGCGGTGGATCTTGGCCTGCCGGCGATGTTGGTGCTGCTCAGCTGGTGGGCCGCGGTCCTGTGGTCACTGCGCCCGGCGCAGCCGTTGGCACAGACGGACGTCGCCGACGCGACGCGTAACGGCTTGACGGTGGCCATCGGCGTGCCGGCCTTGTTGCTGTTCGCGATCGTCCTGGCGGGCGCTCTGCAGGCGAATTTTTCCGCCTATCCCGGTGACGTACCCATGGTGTGGGCGCTGATGTTCATTGCCGGACTCAGCGTGCTGGTGCACTTTGCCACGCGTCTGGCCTTGCCATCGCCGGCGTCGTGCTGGTGTGCGGTGCTCGCCGTGGTGCTGCATGTGCAGGCAGATTTTTCCCTACACAGCATGCAGGTGGTCGGGGTCCTCGCATGGGTGGTGGCTCTGGGGCAGGCGCTTGCGCAACCCGCGCCATCCGGCGAGCCGATGCTCGCCGGGCCACGCCGCCAAGGACTCTTCGCCATCACCGGATTGCTGATCCTCGCCGTGGTGACCGCGGGCATCATCATGGCATCTACGCGCGGCGAGGTGCTTGAACGTGCGCGGCAGACCGAGGCGGTCTTCGCCCGCTTGCGCTTGGCGGAAAGCGGACGCCTTGGCGCGCAACAACGCGAGCAGGTGCTCGATGCGTTCAACCACGCCTTCGCCCGCGTGGTGGTCGAGGACCGCGGCGCCGCGCTGACGGCCGAGCCACGCGAAGCGTTGGCTATGGCCACCATCCGTCGTGCGCTTGATGCCAGCCGCAGTTTTCCCGCCGATCATGACCTGGTGTTCGTGGCGGTGGCGATCGGCGAACACCTCCAGGCGCTGTTGCCGCAACGGGCCGAGGTGCTGACGCCGGTCCTGGAGCGACTGCTCGCCGACTGGCCGCAGGACCTGCTGGTGACCAAGGCGCTCAGCGAGCACTACCTGCGTTTGGCGCGGCGGGCGACCGGTGAACGCCGCCACGCGCTAGCGCGTCAAGCGCAGGCCTTGGCGGAACGTGCGGTGGAGCTCTATCCGACGCACCTGCCGCTCCGCAAAAGTGTGATCCTGGCCGCGGAAATCACCGGCGATCAGGCGACGGCAACGGCGCAGCGCGCAGAGATCGAACGGCTGACGCCCCTGGTCCACCGCGACAATCAATTACTGCCGTAGCGGTTCGTGTGGCGATGAGTAGAGGAAAGCCATGTGGGAGAATCGGGCGAAGCGGGTGAAGCCCAGGCGCCGGGTGATTTATTGTTTTTCGGATTCTTTCGCCGCTCGTTCGGCGGGAGAACAGCCATCGCGATAGCGGTGATCGGATCCCGGATTCACCAACGCATCGACCCATCCCGCCTTGGCCTCCGGGAAGCTGTCGTACTGCGGGATGTACGGCTTGAGATCGTACACCGGCGAGCCGTTCAAAATATCGCAGCCGCGAATGACGATCCGGGGTCCATCGATGCTGACTAACTGCACGGCTGACAAACCGAGACCATTCGGGCGATCAGGACTTCGCGTGGCGAAGATGCCGCGTTTCACCGTGTCGCGTGGCGGCACGATCTGATGTTTCCAGCCGTTGCTGTAACTAAAGCCGAACAACACCCAGATGCGGTCGAACCCTTTGAGATCCTTCACGGTGTTCTGCAAACCCGTCTTCAAGACGATGGTTGCCTCGACGGCCTCGCCGACGGTGGCCTGACGAGGTGCTTCCTCACGCCACTGGAACGGTGAATGCACCACGCCGATCGGCGTGATGACGTGCTGATAGTCCTCAGCGAGGGTGTACTTCGGACGTTTGAAGCGGCCTGGGCGTTTGACCATGTCATCTCCCGTGGCACGGGCGTCCCGCCCGTGAGGGGTTGTCCCCGTGACACGGGCGTCTCGCCCGTGATTGGCGTTTGTTGAAGCAAAGGCTCACGGGCGAGACGACCGTGCCACGAGGAAGCGCTCGATGAGCGGCGCTAGCCACGTCTCGCCCGCCGGGCGGCGACCGTGTTCTCGCCATGCGCCAACGGAGTCAGCGCGCAGATCCCAATGCATGGTGTTCGCGTCGACGCGCCCGGCGGCGATCAGGTCTTTGAGCCCAATTCGATCCACACACGTCGGACGACCATCGACCTCAATCATGATCGGCGGCGCATCGAGCAGTTTGGAACCGGTGCGCGTTTCGTGCGCGGTGAGCACCTGCGCGAGTTTGTCGTGACTGCATCCGGAGAGCGGCGTGTCGTCGACGAAAGCCACGGCGAGCACCGCTCCATCGGCGAGCACTTCGGCGGCGTGCGTGCTGATGCGGTCCTCGCGGGTGAACTGCGCGAAGAGTTTGTCGATCGCCTGGATCAACGCGGCGCCGGCCTCTGGTGTCAGCGGTGGGTGGATGGGCCGCAACACCAGGCGGGCGGTCGGCGGCAGTTCGGACAAGACGGGCATGGCGCTGTTCTAACACTCACCTCGCGCGGAGCCACGGCAGACGAGTGCATGGATGAGCGAAGCGGTTTGCTCTGCCCGGGAGCGCCGGCTTCAGCCGGCTGAGTGGGACCACGGTGATTGCCGTCGTTCGAGGGTCGTTTAACCGATGACGTTGGAGAGATTGCCCCTGGCCGACTAAAGTCGGAGCTCCCAGGCAGAGCGGAAACGCTCAGCGTCCGCGCGGGTTCCGGCCCTGATGCGGCTTGATCGTCGCCGTGTTCTTTGTGCCCTTCCAGCTCGCATTGAAGCCGCCTTTTTTGGCCGCATCGGCGAGGTGCTTCGGCACCTTGGTGCCGCAGGCGAGTTGCACGTTCTCGACGCCCGGCTCCGGGAAGTGGCCGTCGTGTTCGTCGAGTTTCGCTTCGTCCTCGTCGATCACCTGATCGAGTGAACCGCCGGCCATGTATGCCGGGCCGACGTAGCCGCCGCGTTTCGCGCGATCGTCGAGGTGGTTGCCGCTACCGACGGCGCCATGCAGCAGCTTGTCGGCCAAGTCCATGCGCCCGGTTTTCTGCAATGCTTCGAGCACCAGTTTGCGGTTGTCGGGTTTCTGCGAGTGGATCAGCGCTTTCTGCATGCGGCGTTCGCGGTCGCCGCGGCTGACCTCAAGCGGTTCCATGGTGAAGGGATCCAGGCCGCTGACGTACATCGCGGTGCTGATGGTCATCGGGATAGGGATGAACTCCTGCACCTGATCCGGTTGCATGTCTTCGTCGCGCAGCGCAGAGGCGGTGTCGATCATGGTGTTGAGCGACGATCCAGGGTGACCGGCGATCAGGTACTCGGTCATGAACTGACGGCGGCCGGCTTTCTTTGAGGCGAGCTGAAAACGCTTTTTGAATTTTTTGAAGGTGTCGAACGACGGCTTGTTCATCAGCGCCAGCACGCGTTCGTCGGTCGATTCCGGCGCGACCTTCATGATGCCGCTGACGTGGTGGGCGGCGACCTCGTCGATGTAGGCGTCGCCATCGCGCAGCGCGAGGTCGTAGCGGATGCCACTCTGGATGAAGACGTGTTTGATGCCTTTGATGCCGCGGATGCGACGCAGTGCCTGAATGTTTTCGTCGGCGCCGCTTTCCAGGCTTGGGCACGGCGTCGGCAGCAGGCAATCGCGGTGCACGCAGGAACCGAACTTGCGCATTTTACCGCATTTCATGCGGAACATGTTGGCACTCGGGCCGCCGACGTCAGAGATGGTGCCGTTGAAGCCGGGCAACGTGGCGATGCGCTCGGCTTCCTTCACCACGGAATCGACGCTGCGATTCTGGATCTCTTTGCCTTGGTGATAAACGATCGAACAAAAGTTGCAGTTCGCCACGCAGCCACGGTGGGTGACGATGGTGCTCTTCACGGTTTCCAGCGCCGGCACGCCGGCGACATAGGCTGGGTGCTCACGGCGCGTGTACGGCAGGCCGTAGATGCGGTCGAGCGCGGTTTCATCGAGCGACGGCGCTGGCGGATTCTGCACGACGAACCGCGCACCGGTTGGCTGTACGACGACGCGACCGCGTTGCGGATCCTGTTCCAGGAAGTGGATGCGTTCGCCTTCTGCGAACTTGGCGGTGTTGGTCGAGATCTCTTCAAAGGAGGGGGTTTCAACTTTTCCGCGCGCCCACGGATCGGGAATCGCCTCGCGGCTGTTGGCCATCCAGCAGGTGCCGCGGATGTCGTTGAGGTCCTTGATCGCTTCGCCCGCGCGCAGGCGGTGGGCGATCTCCAGGATCTGCTGCTCGGCCATGCCGAAGCCCAGGATGTCTGCCTTGCTGTCGGCCAGGATCGAACGGCGGAAGGTGTTGCTCCAATGGTCCCAATGCGCGAGGCGCCGCAGCGAGGCCTCGACGCCGCCGAGCACCACCGGCACGCCCTTCAACAATTTGCGCACCGTATTGGTGTAGACGATCGACGCACGATCCGGCCGCAGCCCGGCTTTGCCGCCTGGGCTGTAGTGGTCCTGCTTTCGCGGACGCCGCGCGGCCGTGAAGTGGTTGAGCATCGAGTCGATGTTGCCGGCGCTCACCCCCACGAAGAGCGCCGGCCGGCCCATGACCAGGAAGTCCTCATCGCACTGCGGCTGCGCCACGATGCCGGTGCGGAAGCCAGCATCGACCAGCGAGCGCCCGATCAGCGCGATGCCGAACGATGGGTGATCGACGTAGGCGTCGCCGTTGACCAGCAGGATGTCGAGCTCATCCCAGCCCCACCACTCTTGCATCTCCGCCCGACTCATGGGCAGCGGCACGTTGGGGAGGAGGGACTGCATGGGCGCGGGACGATAGGGCGATCGCCACGGTTGGAACTGGCGTCTGGTCGTGGTTGCGCGT
>JANPLC010000136.1:0-3279 GCA_031426335.1 Planctomycetota bacterium | reverse complement strand
CAGAGATTTCGAGCATCGACGACTACACCTCTCACAACACACGCCGCCTGACCATTGCGCAGGTGAAAGAAGTGTTGATGCAACTCGACATCGTGCGCGAGGCCGTCCATGCTTAAGGTCATGACCGTCGTCGGGACTCGGCCCGAAATCATTCGCCTGTCTCGTGTCATCGACAGACTCGATCGCCATTGCGAACACGTGCTGGTGCACACCGGCCAGAACTACGACTACGAGCTCAACGAGGTATTTTTCAACGAACTGGGCATACGCCGCCCCGACCGATTCCTCGAAGCGGCTGCCACCACCGCAGCCCAGACCATCGGCCAAGTGATCATCGCGGCCGATCAGGTCCTGGAACAAGTGCAACCCGATGCGTTGCTGATTCTGGGTGACACCAACAGCGCTCTGGTGGCGATCGCCGCCAAGCGGCGCAAGGTACCGATCTTTCACATGGAGGCTGGCAACCGTTGCTTCGATTTCCGCGTGCCGGAGGAGATCAACCGGCGCATCGTCGACCACATTTCCGACATCAACCTGACCTACAGCGAAATTGCGCGCAACTACCTGCTGCGCGAGGGGTTACCACCCGACCAGATTATCAAGACCGGGAGCCCCATGCGCGAAGTGCTCGAGCACTATCGCGAAGCGATTGAAGCCTCGGACGTGCTGCACCGCCTTGGGTTGAACGAGCGACGCTTCTTTGTCGTGAGCTCACATCGCGAGGAAAACGTGGACTCAACAACCGGGCTCCAGAACCTCTATGGCATCCTCAACGCGCTGGCAGAGCGGTACAAGGACCCGGTTGTGATGTCGACGCACCCTCGCACTCGCAAACGAATGGAAGCGCAGGGCCTGCAAGCGCACCCTCTGGTGCAGTTCCACAAACCCTTTGGGTTTCTTGACTACGTAAAGCTTCAAACGCACGCTCGTGCAGTCTTGTCAGACAGCGGCACGATCACCGAAGAGTCGTCGATCCTCAACTTCCCAGCCTTGAACCTGCGTGAGGTTCACGAACGACCTGAAGGCTTCGAAGAAGCATCGGTGATGTTCGTCGGGCTGGACACCGACAGCGTGATGAATGCCCTTGTCGTGCTCGATGAACAGCCGCGCGGACCTCATCGGCTGTTGAACATGGTGACTGACTATCAGCCGACCAATGTGTCGGACAAGGTGCTGCGCATCATCTTGAGCTACACCGACTTCGTGAACCGTCGCGTCTGGAAAAAGGCCTGACTCGCACGCACGTCTGATCACGACCCAATCCCTTTGATGTTTCCAAGCCGACAGAAGGGTTGGCGCGGCCGGATTCGTCATAGCGCGAAAGTGGCGGCGATAGCTCCGGCTTTTCCTCGCTTTGACACCCAAGTTGAGAAGTACGCTTCGTCAGCAGCCTCCTGCGCGGCTGCAGGTGTGCGCCTTGCTTGGGCATGCCCTCGATCAACGCCGAGGCTCCCTCCACTTTGAATCCGCATGGCTGACATCTTTGTTGCGATCGCAGGCACGCCCGACGCTGAAAACGCCGACTTCATCTGTGACGGAGTCGACGACGACGTCGAGATCATCGCTGCCATCGCCGCTGCCACGGCAGGAGACGGAGGAACAGTTCACCTCGCGGCCGGGCTGTACTCGACCTCGCAGCCCATCACGGTCCTGGACGACGGCATTCACCTGGAGGGCGCGGGAGCCGGGCTGACAACGGTACGGGCTGCTCCCGATTGGAACTCTCAGCTTCATCCCAATGGCGCACACCTGGCGGCAATGATCACATTTTGCGCTGTTGACGATTTCAGCGTGAGCAACATCACGGTGGATGCTGCAACGAATGACATTCACTGCAATGGCATCGTCGCCATCCCTGACGGAAGCGACGGCGCCGGGGAAGCCTGCACCAACGGGGTCATTTCAGACAACGCCGTATTCCTGACGCAGGCACACGACTACTCCATCTGGAGCCTGCGCGGCCAGCACATCGAGATTTCCGGCAACTTCGTGGACGGTGGAAGCACCCTCGACAACAACAGCCCAAACCAGGAAGGCATTGAGGTCTACGGGGGCTTCGACGTCACGATCTCCCGCAATACCGTGCTCAACATTGGTGGGGCGGGCATCAACATCGGAGGAATGGCGGCCAATACAGCTGAGAGCTCGATTTCTCAGGTGCGGGTGCAGGGAAACACAGTGGAAGACTCACGCATCGGTGTTGCACTGGGTACCACCTACGACCCGGTCACGGACACCCGCTCCGACCTGCTCGGTGTCACCATCACCGACAACCAGTTCACCGGCATCTCTGACTACGGCTTTTACGTCCGTCAATGGACTGGAAGCACCTCCAATCCACCAGTCGTGGAGGACTTGCTGATCGCAGGCAATACCGTCGTGATGGCTGTGCCGCCTTCGCTGATCGGTACGGTGCCGGTTGCGCTGCAGATCTTCAATGACGCCGGTTTGGGTGGCACCATCTACCGCAACGTTGCCATCAGCGATAACCACTTTTCCCAGCAGCCGGTGGCCGAGGCCATGACGGCCTACTTTCTGCCGGGCTACAACCGCACCAGCGTCTTTCTCTATCAGGTGGAGAACATCAGCTTCACCGGCAACCAGGTGACATCCACCGAGACCAGCGCCTCGGATTCGGCCGTCACCATCTTCCACAGCCGTGACCTGACGTTCTCAGGCAACGAGATCAACGGGGCCGGAACCTTCGCACTTGAAACCTACGGCACCAGCGGCTTCTCGTTCACCGACAACCAGTTTCTGAACTGGAATCAACGCGAGCAGAACTTCGGCGGCATCTTGCTGGATCAAAGTACCGCGATGAACGTGCAGCGAAACGAGTTCGCGACAGATCAGCAAATCGCACTATCCGGTGTGATCACGGTGAGCTCCGGCGTGGATGTCGCCGCCCTGGTGGACAACATCTACTACGCCACCAGCGATGCGACTCTGCCTCAGGCTCTCGACGGGCTGGTGCTCACCGGTACAGCCATCTCGGCCACTGGCAACGCAATGAACAACCGTCTCATCGGCAACGAACTCGCCAACTTGTTGCGGGGCCTGGGCGGCGACGACACACTTTTGGGCGGCGTCGGTGACGATTTGATCGAAGGCGGCGGCGGCGCAGACCAACTCGATGGGGGCGACGGTCTCGACTGGGCAGCCTACGACTCCGCCGCCAGCTCCGTCAGCATCGACTTGCTCGACCTCGCCGCCAGCACCGGCGATGCCGCTGGCGACACCTACGTCTCGATCGAAGCCATCGCAGGCTCGGCCTTCAAC
>JANPLC010000135.1:0-4510 GCA_031426335.1 Planctomycetota bacterium | reverse complement strand
CCGGGCGCGAGCAGCTTCCGGCCTTTGAATTCGCCGGCGATGATTCTTAGCATGGGATTGCCAGGGTCCGGAGGTCCGGAGATCCGGAGGTCCGGAAGTCGGAATGCACGAAGATCACCATGGTTTCTGCGGATAGAACTTGGCCAGATCGTCCCAGAAGCCCGGATAGGTCTTTGCTGTGCACGCCGGATCGGCGATACGGATCTGACGTTCGGAGGTGGGCACCAATGGATCCCAATGGTGATCACGCGCGCATGCCGCCAAAACGGCGAAACTCATGGCCATGCGGTGGTCGCTGTAGCATTCGATGGTCGCAGGCTTGAGTGGACGCGGCGTGATCTTCAACCAGTCGTCACCGTGCTCGACCTGCTGGCCGACACGGCTCAGTTCGTTGACCGTCGCGATCAGGCGATCGGTTTCCTTGATGCGGATGTTGGCGACGTTGCGGATGGTGGTTGGGCCATCGCACAGCGGCGCGATGGCGGCAAGCGTCATCACCGTGTCGCTGATGTGGTGCATGTCGACGTCGATGCCACGCAGACGTGTGCCACCGCGCACGACCGTGGCGTCCGGTCGGCGTTCGATGGTGGCGCCGGCGCGCTCCAACACGCTGACGAAATCATAGTCGCCCTGCAGCGAGGCGGCGCTCATCGCTGGCACGGTGATCCGATGTCCACCTGCAGCGGCGAAGGCGAAGGGATAACTCGCCGACGAGGCATCGGGTTCGATGATGTAACTGCGTGCGCGGTACGACGGCACACGCCGCACGGTGAAACCAGCGTCATCCGCATCGATACGGCCACCGAAATCGGCAACCATGCGGCGCGTCATGTCGACGTAGGGGCGGCTGACCAACTCACCGTCGATCAGCACGCGTACGTCGCTGTCAGCCAAACCGGCGGCCATCAGCACGGCAGAGAAATACTGACTGGAGCGGTCACCACGCATACGCAGCGAGCCACCAGCCAACGTGCCACCGTGAATGGTGATCGGTGGGCAACCGGTGGCGCACTCGATGCGCACGCCCAGTTGCACCAGACCATCGACCAGATCGGCGATCGGTCGTTTGGCCATGTGCGGATCGCCGACGAAGGTGGTACTGCCGGGCACCAGCGTCGCCAAGGCGGTGAGGAACCGCACGGTAGTACCGCTGTTACCGACGAAGAGGTCCGCGCTGCTCGCACGCAAGCGGGCACGGCCGCCGTTGATGATCACCTGACCAGGCGCACCGTCGCGGATCTCAATGCCGAGACCTTCGAGGCAGCGCCGCATGTGGCGGGTGTCGTCGCTCTCCAGCACGTTTTCGATCACCGAGGTGCCGTCAGCCAGGGCCGCAAGCGGCAGCGCACGGTTGGTGATGCTCTTGGAGCCGGGCACCCGCCAAGTGGCATCAAGCGGCGTGGTCAAAGCAGGGATCGCGAGGGGACCAGCTGGCATGGGACGCGCAGGGTGTGAGAGCCATCAGCGCACGCAAGCCGGCGGGTGTCGCGCAGCGGCGACGGCACGCGTGGACTTGCGGGGTCCCGCCTTGTCGCATGCGGCGTGGTCCTAGACTGTCCCGACCATGTCGACCGACTCCGCCTCCACCGTGTTCATCCCGGAGACCACCGCGTTGCTGCGCGAGTTGGCGGCCCTGCGCACGGCATCGCGTGCGGAGGCCATTACCGCGATCAAAGTCATCCGTGTGCGTGAACACGAAATCATCGCCAAGCAGCAGAACGAGCATCTGAGTGAGACCGCCGGGCTCGATACGGCCCTCGCCCTCGCCGGACTGTCAGACACCATCATCCGTGAATTGGCCGACCGCGCTTTCCTCAAGGCTGGTGCACCGGCTGGTTGGCATGAACAGGTGGGCATCTTTGCGACTGGCGGCTACGGTCGTGGCGAGTTGAATCCAAGTTCCGACATCGACCTGCTGGTATTGGCCAAGGATGGCAAACACGTGCCGTGGTTGGCAGCGGGCAACGCCGAGCTGCAAGCCAGCATGTGGGACGTGAAGTTCACCGTCGGTGCTAGCATGCGCGGATTGACCGAGCTGTCGCGCATCATCGACGAGGATTTCGTTACCGCGACGGCAGTGATGGAACATCGTCCGCTGCTGGCCGGTGTGGCCTTGCGTGATGGCCTGCGCGAGGTGATGGCGACTTTTCGTAAGCGCCGCGGAGTAGCGTTCCTCAAATTCAAGTTAGAGGAGCTGGCCAAGCGCCGGGAACAAGCCGGCGTCAGCCTGTTTCAGATGGAACCGAATCTGAAGAGCAACCCAGGGTGCCTGCGTGACGTGCAGCTCCTGCGCAACATGGCCTTCATCGTCTCGGGCAGCCGCAACCTGCTGAGTCTCTCCGAACTAGAAGTCATCACGCGCAAGGACCTGATCGACGTCGCGTCGGCCAATGACCATCTGCTGCGCATTCGTTCGCTGCTGCATTTCCAGCACAAACGCAAACAAGACGTCTTCCAGCTGCCGGACCAGCTGCGCATCGCCAAGTTGCTTGGCTACGAAGCGGTCAGCCAGTTGCGTGCAGTCGAACATTTCATGAAGAGTCACTACGCGCAGATTCTGCACGTCCACCAGACGGTGGAGCTCGCGGTCAGCCGTCTGAAGGCGACCGGTCATCTCGGACGTTGGACGCTGCTGATCAAAACGCGCAAGGCCATCGACAAGGATTTCTCCGCCATCCAGGGGCAGGTCTACGTTGCCAATCCGGAATTCTGGACGCTGTCGGATGTGCCGGAACGCCTCATGCGCATGTGCCGCAGTGCCCAGCAGAAGGGGCTGCGTCTGTCGCTCGAACTGCAGCGCGTCATCCGCATGCACCTGGCGCTGATCACCGACGCGGTACGCAGCGACAAGGCCATTGGCCGGATATTTCTTGAGATCATCGGCGATCTCGGCCGCACGCGGTTGATCCTGGAGGACATGCACAACAGCGGCCTGCTCGGTGCCTATCTTCCGGAGTTCGGCAATCTTACCTGTCATATGCAGTTCGACAGTTACCACCAGTTCACCGTCGATCAGCACACGTTGTTTGCGATGGGCAACCTTGATGCCGTGGTGAACGGCCAGCTTCCAGGTCTGCACGGCATGCCGGCCATCCTGACTGCGGTCAAACGCAAGGATCTGCTCGGACTCGGTCTGTTACTGCACGACATGGGAAAATACATGGGGCGTGGTCACGTCGCGCGCGGCGCCTTGATGGTGGCACAGGTGGCGGCGCGTCTGCATCTTGATCCGCAGGAAGAGGAGCTGGTCTATTGGCTGGTAGAGAAACACGTCTCGTTGTCCGACGCCAGCCGCATGCGCGATTTCCATGAGGCATCGTTCCTTGCCTCGTTCTGTGAAAAAATGGGCAACCGCGAGCAACTCGACATGCTCTATTGTCTGACCTATGCCGATGCACGCGCGGTCGGCGAAGGTGTGCTCACTGGCTGGCAGGAAGCCATCCTCAAGGATCTTTACCAGACCATCAGCGAACGCCTGGAGAAGAGCGGCGGCACCGCGTCGATCAGCCGCTACGATCGCTTGGTGCGCGAGCTGATGCAGGCCGGCGTCAACGAGACCAAGGCGCGGGACTTCGTTCTGGACCTGCCACACAGTTACCTGCATCAGGTACCGCCCGGTGACGTGCAACGCCATCACGCGGTCCTCTTGCGCGCCCGCGCCGACGGCGTGGGCATCGACCACGAATTGAAAGAGAAGCACCTGCATCTGGCCGCGGCCCTGCCCGACCGTCACGCGTTATTTGCCGACGTTACAGCGACACTCTCGGGTCACGGCTTTGACATTATCGCCGCGCGGACCTGGGTGACCGGCAGCGGCATGGTGGTCTACAGCTTTCGTCTATCGACGATCTATCCGGGTCGTCTGGAGGAACCCGCGGCGTGGGAACGTCTGCGTAAAGATTTGCTGGCGGTGTCTCAGGGCACGCTGGTCGCCGAAAGTTTGCTCGAACGCCGGCGCAATGCTCGCGTCGGACCGAAGCCGGCCGACAGCGTCTTCGACGATCCGGCGATCAAGGTCGAACAACGCACGAGCGAGACTCACACCATCGTCGACGTACACGTGAAGGACGATGTCGGTCTTCTCAGCCGTGTGTGCCGCGCGATCTCCGACTTCCGCTGCGAAATCGGCTTCGCCTCGATCAACACCATGGGCGATGTGGCAGTCGACGTGTTCTACGTCCAGCGCTACGGCGCCAAGTTGACCGATGAAGACGCGGAGGCGGTGCGTGGGCATCTGATCCAGGCGCTGAATCTCACGCCGATGGGTGCAAGATAGATGCCCTATGAACGCATCCACACGGATGATTCGCGAGTGTAAGCCGGTTCTTTCCACTTATACGGGCAGAATCACGTCTTCCCGTGCGAATCGGGTCTTGGGTGCCTGGGCCATGCGGTCAAGTGCGCTGCGATACCCTGCCGCGGCAACCACAGCTGTGGTGTAGCCATGCGCCGGAAGGTCAAGGATGCTGTCATAACCTGCGGGATCGAATCCTTCCATCGGGCAGGTGTC
>JANPLC010000134.1:0-4153 GCA_031426335.1 Planctomycetota bacterium | reverse complement strand
TCCGGAAGTCTCGTGCGATTCGATCTTTGGTTCACCTCGCCGTTCCTGGGATTGGCTGACGAGCGGAAGGACTTCCGGACTTCCGGACTACCGGACCTCCGGACCGTGCCAATCAAGATGTTATCGCTCGTTGCCAAAGCAAACCGCCGCATACAGTGCTGCGCCATGTCCAGGACGATGCCGTGAACAGCGAGATCAAAGTCGGCATCCTGTTCTTTATCGGCCTCGGCCTGCTGCTGTGGTTCACCATCTTCGTGACCCAGATCGGCACCTCGCGCGGCGATTACGCCGTCCGTTTCCCGCGCGTGCAGAAGCTGAAAGAGGGTGACCAAGTCACCTACAACGGCGTGCGTGTCGGTACCATCACCGAGGTCGCACCGATTCTTGGCCCGGATGGCAATCCCTCGGTGCTCATCACCTTCAATGTCCAGCCGAACCGTCAGCCGATGGTCTTGATTGACGACACCAGTCGTTTTTCCATCACCCAGGGCCTCTTGGGTGGTTCAGCGATGGACATCGCTTCGCGCTCTGGTCGTCCGATCACGCCCGAATCGCTGACCCGGCACCTGGGTCAGGACCCGGTTGGCATCGACGAGGTTTTCGCCTCGGTGCAGAGCTTGATCGAGGAGAACCGTCAGAACATCAAGGACACCATCGCCACGGCAAAGACCTCGCTCGACAGCTTCGGTAAGGCGTCGGACGAGATCAGAGGCCTGGTTGCCGACAATCGCAAGCAAGTGGGCGAGGCGATCACCAACTTCTCCGCGATGTCCGACCGCATCGCCAAACTGGTCGATGAGAATCGCGGTTCGATCGCCGACGCGATCAAACGTTTCGAGGAAATGTCCAAGCAGATCCGTGACTTGGTGGAAGAGAACCGCGTCGCGATCAAAAAGGCCGCCGACAAACTGCCGGAATTCGTCGACAATGTCGCGGCCGCAGCCAAGACCATCGACGAGACGGTGACCGAGAACCGCGCCGACCTCAAGAAGACCGTCGCCAATCTGGCGGACGCCACCGCTAAGTTCGATCGCGTCGGCGACAACCTCGACATCATCACTACCCAGATCGCTTCCGGTAAGGGCACCATCGGCAAGTTGGTTTTTGAGGACACTCTGCACGACAAGACCGTCGCCGCGGTCGACAGCTTCAGCGATCGCTTGGAGGAAGTGAAACCGGTGACCTCCGGCTTCAGCGACTACAAGATCTTCCTCGGTGTCGGCGGTGGTGCGAATGCCGATAGCGGCTCAGCAACCTACGGCGCCTACCTGCGTATCGAACCCAAGCCCTGGAAGTTTTATGAGGGGGGCGTCTCCTACCGCACCGCGCCGGAGGACATCGAGGAGCAGGCGGAGGATCCGGACAAACTCAACGTCGATTTCCACCTGCTATTCGGCTGGCGGTTCTTCCCGGACGACGATTCGCAACTCTACCGTCTGACGATGGCCGCCGGTTTGATCGAGACCAAGATCGGCGGGTATGTCGAAGTGCCACTCATTGGCGACCTCAACCTGCGCGTGATGGCGCGACAGAAGGACAACGAACGCGAACCGCTCGACCGGCGCTATGAAGAGGGCGACGTACTGCTGCGCGCCACGCTGGGCTATCGCCTGTGGCAACGCGTGTACCTCAATGCCGGGGTTGATGACTGCATCGACAAGCCCGGTTTCTGGGGCGGCATTCGCGTCGATCTGCTCGACAACGATCTGCGCAACCTGACGGCAGTGTCGGCGCTGAGTCCCTGATAAATTGCCCCCAGGGACTAGGGGTAGGGTCGTGTACGGGCGCGCTTCGTGATTCCACATGGTTGTTTGTCCTACGTCAGTGGAGCACGGCACACGTCGCGTTCACGACCCTAGCCCCTAACCCCTAGCCCCATTCGTACCGTCTCATTCCCCATGTGGCCAGATTGTGTCCCCTCATCGTCAACCTAGTCTACCAACGTGCACCTGATCGCCATCATCTTGGTTGCCGCCGCCGGCTTGTGTTATGTCGCTGCCGCGTTGCTGCGTTGGCGGCAGATGGGCGTTTCGGATGAGCGCACGACGGCGCATCTGCTGCCGCTGTGGCTCGGCTTGGCGCTGCACAGCGTCAGTCTGGTGCTGAGCCTGCTGACGCCTGGGCAACGTGATTTCTCCTATGGGGTGCTGGCGGTGTGGGCGGCGGTGGCCGGTTTGTTTTTCGTCTCGCGATACCTCGCCTCGCCTAGCCGCACGATTCTGGTCCTGCCGGTCGGCGGCATGGCCTTGCTGGTGGCGATGGCCGAATTGGCCAGTGGCGAGCCCACCCCGGTGGTGCCAGGCGGGACGTCATGGATCGTGCGGCTGCACGTGGTGTTCATGGCGCTGCACTTGGCGGTGATGCTGCTCTGCGGCGCGGCCGGCGGGATGTACCTCACCGCGGTGCGTCAGCTCAAATCACCCTCGCCCCGTGCACTGCGCCTGCCCAGCCTGCCGTTGCTCGAACGCCTGACTGAACACAGTCTGGTGGTCGCGACGGCGTTGTTGATGGCGGGTCTGGCCACCGGCGGTGCAGCGATGCAGTTGTCGACTGTCAGCATGGCCAAGCCGTCGATCACCCTCGCGCTCATCACCATGGTGCTGCTGGTGCTAGTGCTGGCGCTGCGCGCCACGGGACGGCTCAACCGCCGAGGAGTCGCGCTGGGCGCAGTCGCTGCCATGCTGATTGCCGCCCTCGGCTCGGTCAGCCAGATGGTCTCGACGCATGGGTGACGCGGGCGGTGCGGCACCGTCTCTGCCGTTCGTGGTCTTCGGCATCGATCATCACCGCACTCCGGTGGAACTGCGGGAAAAGCTCGCGGTCCCGACTGAGGGCATCACCAAGCTGCTGGCGCTGTTGGCGACCACGCCTGGGGCGAACGAGGCGGTGGTGCTCTCGACCTGCAACCGTCTGGAGTGTTACTTGGCTGGCACACCCGATCGGCAGCAGGTACTCAATCGTTTGGCGGAACACCAGGGCGTTGACGCGGCGATGCTGGAATCGCACGCGTTCTGGCATCCGGGCATGGAGGGGGTGCGACATCTCTTCCGCGTCGTCAGCGGTTTGGAGAGCTTGGTACTCGGCGAATACCAGATCGTCCACCAAGTGAAGACCGGCTACGACCTTGCGCATCAGGGAAAATTCACCGGCGCGGTGCTGAATCCGTTGTTCCAACGTGCGCTGGGTGTGGCCAAGGAGGTGCGCAACAACACCGCCATCGGCAAATACAAGCTCAGCGTCGCCTCGGTGGCGGTGGACTTGGCCAAGCACATCCACGGCGAGGTCAACCGCGCCCGTTTGTTGGTGGTCGGAGCCGGCGAGATCGCGGAACTGGCAGTGCGTTACCTGCTCACCGCCGGTGTGCGAGAGCTGACCATCATCAACCGCAGCGAGGAACGCGCCCACTCCCTGGCGGAGGAATTCCGTTCGGTCGATTTCGTGCCGCAGGTAATGCCCTGGTCGATGCTCGGCGATGCGCTGGCCCAGCACGACATCGTGGTGACCTCGACCGCCGCGCCGCACGCAGTCATCACCACGGCGGAAGTGAAGCAGGCCATGCGTCGTCGGCGTCAGCCGTTGATGTTCATGGACCTCGCGGTGCCGCGCGATGTCGAGCCATCAGTTGGCGAGCTGAGCGACGTGTTCCTCTACAACATTGATCACCTGGAAGCGGTGGTTTCCTCCAACAAGCAATTGCGCACCGATGAACTCGACGTCGCCAATGCACTGGTCGATTCCCTGGTCACCAGCTACGTCAGCGACGTTCGCCACGACCGCGGCACGTTGATGGCGCAGGTCGCCGGTTACTTTACCGACGTCATTGCTGGAGAAGAAGCGCGCTTGGCGGGTAAGCTGGGTCTGAAAGAAAATCCCGAACTGCGTTACGGCCTCGAACGCATCGGCAATAAACTCCAGCATCAATTGCTGCGCTACCTGCGTGAACACGCCAACGATCCGAATGCGGAGAAGATCATCCGTGAGATTCTGGGGCTGTGAGTAAAAGCGGGTAAGATTTTACCGCAGAGGCGCAGAGGGAAGAGGAGGGCCGCAGAGAGCGAAGCGAATAGGCATTCCCAAGAGATAAATTCTCCTCTTTTTTAGCGGTCGTCGTAGCAGGCGTGCCACAGAAAAAGTTTTTCTTGGGCCCTCATCT
>JANPLC010000133.1:0-3801 GCA_031426335.1 Planctomycetota bacterium | reverse complement strand
CGCCGAGCAAAGTAAGTTCACATCGCTCGGCGTGCTGGGGCTCGCCGCTCCCAGGGGGTTTCCCGTGTTCACGCTGCATTTTGTTGGTGGAACCGCGCTCATCGCGACCAGAGCGCTCACAATGCCCCATCCAGGCTCGCCAGGATGGCGGTGACCGGCAGATCGCCCGACCAGCGTTTCGTCACCTTGCCGTTTTCCAGCAGTACTGCCGATGGCGTGCGTGGCCCGACGCCAAGCAGCGTGATGCGTTGCTGATCGTCAATGAGTAGGGCTCCCAGAGCGTTCCGCTGGGTGGAGAACACGGCATCAAGTTTCACCGGATCGATCACCTCGCCGAGACGCGCCTGAAGGCCGGCAACTCCGGCGTCCTGATTGGAACCGAGCAACACCTCCATCGCTGCCGCGTGTTCGCCAAGCACCGCCGCCGCCAGCGCCAGCTCTGCTGCCGGCGTCGAGGCGCTTTGGCTCGGGCGCACCAGATGGCGCACCACCACCCGCACCCGTTTGGCGGCGATGGCGGGTTTGAGCGCATCCATCAGCGGACGGTACTGCTCGGCGCAGTGGCGACAGGTGAGGTCGATGATGAGTTCCAAAGTACGTGGAGCGGTTGCGTGGCCATAGGTACGGCCCGCCTCCGCAGTTTGTCGGCGCGCCTGATCATCCGCTGCCACCGGGAGTTGAGGGCCTCCGATGGCCGGTTTCACATCAGGAACGGCGGTGTGATGAAACACGGCATTCGCGACCAACACGCCCACCAAGGCCCACGATAGCGGTTGCCACCAGCGCATTCCCGTGGGAAGCGGTGCGAGACAGAGCAGAGCGGCCACGGTTCCCCAGTGCACCGCGCGGCAATACGGGCAATGGATGTCGAGTTGATAGGCCACCAGCAGGAAGAACAGCGACACCCCGGCCAGCAGCCAGCCCAAGCGATTCGTCCATGCACAATAGGCGCTGCGTCGCAGATCGCGCACGGCCAGTGCTGTCATCAGCACATGAGCGACAAGCGCCGGCCAGATCACAGAAACATTGAAAATGGTCTGGTAATGCGCCCCGCCCTGGCAGGCGATATCACAAGGCCACCAGCTGGTGAGGCGAGCAAGGTCCATGCCGCACAGGCAGAGCATCACCAGGGGGAGGGCATACATGCGCCCGGGGCGTTGTTCGGCGTGCAGGTATATCAACACGCAGAACGGCAGCCAATGCGCTGGGGAAAAGGACAGATCCAACGCGATCAGAATCGGCAGCGATACGGCAGCGAGGCACCAGAGCATCGGCCAAAGGTGCGAGGAGGCTCGAGGATCCATCATGGCCTCAGGGAGGACTGGCGTTCGCGCGCGGGACACTCCATGAGGATCCGGGTCTTCACCCGTCCGCCAACTCCATCATCTGCTTCGGCGTCAGCAACGCCCGCAGCACCATCTCGCCCTGACGTGGCGTACCCTTGAGCATCACCAGTCCGGCTTTCTTCAGATCGATCTTGGCACCGCACAGGAAACGAACGAGGTCGCTGAGGTCCGGTTCATGACCAACCAGCACCACGTCCGTGTGCGGTTGCAGACGGGCGGCGCGTTCGGCGGCGGGCATGGCCTCGCCAGCCAACCACTCGACCTCGCGCAGCGGCAGCTTCCACAAACTGCTGGCCAATTCAGCGGTTTGGCGCGCACGCACCCACGGGCTGGTCCAGATCTCCACTGCCTTGATCAGGTCGCGGGAGGCCTTGAGGGTCTCGGTGGTCAGTTCGGTGCCGGCTTCTGTCAGGGGGCGTTCGGCGTCATCGCCGGACCATTTTTCCCGATCAACTGCAGGTCCGTGGCGCAACAGGGTCAAACGCATCGCGGCGTTGTGCGCGTGAGGGGGCGGATCGCAAGTTGAAGCTGCGAGTGACAGCCAGCTGCGAGCTACGAGCTACGAGTTTGGGAGTCCCATCCGCAGAACGGTCGTAATCCAAAGTCCCGCCGGTTGCGCCAACCGTGTGGTCGAGAGGGAGCGAACTCGAAGCTCGTAGCGAGCAGCTAGCCCGCCCCGCCTCTTCCCGCGCGCACGACGTCCTCTAGGCTCCGCGCCCCCTCGATTCTGGAGTCCATCCCATGGCCAAAGCCGCCACTAAAGCCGCCACCAAAGCCGGCAAAAGCAGCACCGCGAAAGTCGCGGCCTCGTCCACCAAGAAAAATCGCGTCGTGCTCGCCTACTCGGGCGGCCTCGACACCTCGGTGCTGGTGCGCTGGCTCGAACAACGCGGCTACGAAGTGATCTGCTTCTGCGCCAATGTCGGCCAGGTGGAAAAGTACAAGGACCTGGAGAAGAAGGCCCTGAACAGCGGCGCCACGCGCTGCTACATCCGCGACGTGCAGGAAGAATTCGTGCGCGACTTCGTGTTTCCCGCCATCGCGTGGAACGCCAAGTACGAAGGCCGCTACCTGCTCGGCACCAGCCTCGCTCGCCCGATCATCGCCAAGCACATGGTCGATATCGCCAAGAAGGAAAACGCCGAGTACATCGCCCATGGCGCGACCGGGAAGGGCAATGACCAAGTCCGCTTCGAGCTCACCGCCTACGCGCTGCTCCCAGGCGTGAAGATCATCGCGCCCTGGCGCGATCCGGAGTTCAACACCGTCATCAAGGGCCGTGCGGAGTGCATCGAGTACGCCCACAAGTGGGGCATCCCGGTGAAGGCGTCGAAGAAGGATCCGTGGTCCTCGGACGACAACCTCCTGCACATCAGCTTCGAGGCCGGCATGCTCGAAGATCCGGCCGCGCGTCCGCTCGACCGCATGTATGAGCGCACGCTGCCGCTGTCGGAAGTGAAGGCCAAGCGCCAGAAGATCAGCGTCGACTTCGTTGCTGGCGTTCCGGTCGCGGTGAACGGCAAGAAGATGAAGGCCGCCGAGCTGCTCGCGCACCTCAACGCCATCGGCTTCAAACACGGCATCGGCCGCATCGACATGGTCGAGTCGCGTTTCGTCGGCATGAAATCGCGCGGCGTTTACGAGACCCCAGGCGGCTCGATCCTGCTCGCCGCGCACCAGGACCTCGAAGCGCTGACGGTCAGCCGCGACCTGCTGCACACCAAAAACCAACTCGCCGTGCGCTTCGCCCAGATGGCGTACTTCGGTTTCTGGTACACCGAAGAAATGGAAGCGCTCAGCGCCTTCCTGACGATGAGCCAGCGTCACGTCACCGGCCGCGTGAACCTCGAACTCGACCGCGGCAACATCATCGTCACCGGCCGTGAGAGCGCGCACTCGCTCTACGACGCGGCGATCGCCTCGATGGAAGCCGATGGCGGTGCGTACAACCAGAGTGACGCGACGGGCTTCATCCGCCTGCAAGCGTTGCCGCTGCGCGTGCACGCGCGCCGTGCGGCGCGGCTTGGGCAGACCTGATAACGCCTTCGTTGAGGTAAACGCAACAAGGCCCGCCATCGGCGGGCCTTGTTGCGTTTAAGCGGATATCGACCACACGATCGACGTTGAGCGACCAAATCTTGCCCCCTGGGAGCGCCGGCTTCCAGCTGGCAGAGTGGGCCCACCACCGATGTCCGTGGTGAAAGATCTCGAAAAATGGCCCCTGGCCGGCTGGAAGCCGGCGCTTCTATGAAGCCGCCCCGTCAAGAGGTGATTCTTTCTCTCCTCCTTCCGAGCAATGGCGTGGTTCGGGTCTGGTGCGTGGTGTGGTGGTGTGATGTAGTTCGGGGTTGGGGGGTGAAGGCCGCGAGGCCGAGGGGGCACCGGATGGTGCCCCTTGCGTGGCGTGCGGAGCGCCACGCCGCGGTGATGTGGGGAGGATCAGGCTCGCAGGCAG
>JANPLC010000132.1:0-7169 GCA_031426335.1 Planctomycetota bacterium | reverse complement strand
GCCGCCCTCGGCCGCATGCCTTTGCCAACCATCGCCATCATCAGGATCGTATGTGCCACCAGCGGCCGAGGGCGGCCGCGCTCCCAGGGAATTGCCGACGACCGTTGTCCGCCCGCACAGATTGAGCACGGACGTGATCGTCGCGCATCAATTCGCCACGACGGAGGATGATCCTCACCATCAAGATCCACCGGCCCACCGATGGACGACAACGCCACCACGCTGACGGTGGTATCCCACCATCCGCCACTGTTGGAGCATCGCGTGCCACGTCCGCCCTGGTTATTATCCGTCCTCCTGCTGCTGTCAGTCGTCGGCCTCCAGGCCGCTGATCCCGCTCGCGGAAAAGAGATCACCATCAAGGCGATCAGCGGTCTGCAGTACGATGTGAAGCGCTTCGCGGTCGAACCGGGTGCCACGGTGGCGATCCGTTTCGTCAACGACGACGCCACCGACATGCCGCACAACCTGGTGTTCACCAAACCGGGCAAACGAATGGACGTGGTCAACGCCGCGATGGCGATGGGAGCCGACGCTATTAAAGCCGGCTTCGTGCCGCCCGGCCCTGACGTCATCGCGGCGATTCCGGAAGTGAAACCGCACGCCGAAGCCAAGCTCACCTTCACCGCGCCGACCGAGAAGGGCATCTACCCCTACGTCTGCACCTACCCAGGCCACGGCCTGATCATGTTCGGCGACCTCTACGTCGGCGTGCCGCTGCCGGCGGAAAAACCGGTGGTGGCGGAAAAGGAACCGAGCAATCCGCACGCCTTCCCGCTGACGCGCCCGTACCTGTACCGCTTGTTCATGCCGGATTCGAACGCCGCCTCAGTGGCGATCATGCTGCCTGGGGAACTCAACCTCTGCTGGGACGCGACGGCCTGCCGTCCGCGTTACCTCTGGCGTGGTGCGGGCGTCGACATAGCCGCGTATTGGAAAGGCAACGGCAGCGGTCGCGTGAAGTTGGTTGGCGAGAAAGTGTGGAGCGCCGGCGGCGAGATCCCGCTGCGCCTGTCGAAGAGCGCGGCGCCGGTGGTCGCCTTCAAAGGGTACGCGCTGATGCAGGGTTATCCCGAGTTCCGTTTCACCATCGATGGCGTGGCGGTGAAGGAACTAGTTAAAGAGCACGACGGCGGCAAAGGCCTGATCTCGTCGTTTGTGATCGATAGCGACAAGCCGTTGTATTACGTCGTCGATCCGCAGCAGAGCGCGCAGTTCAGCAGTTCGGTCGGCGCCTTTGCCGATGGGACGTTGAACATCCCGGCGAAACAAGGGCGGTCGTTCTCGGTGACGCTGATTCCGACCGCTGCTCCGGCTGCCGCTGGAAAGGATGCCAAGTGAGGAAAATTGCCACCGTCCGGAAGTCCGGAAGTCCGGAATTCCGGGAGTCCTTTGCCCCAGCTATCCCACAAACCAGGAGCACCACGATGGACCAACGTCCACGAGACTTCCGGACCTCCGGACTTCCGGACTTCCGGACTCTCCTCCTGCTCTCCTGCATCACCTTCGCTCCCGCCGCTTCAATAGCGGATCACTACACCATCGAGAAACTCCCCCTGCCACCCGGACTCGATCCGCAGGTCGGCGCGCTGGCGGTGACACCATCTGGAAAACTGTTCGCCGCCTTCCATCGCGGCGAGGTGCTGAGCTACAATCCGGAGCACAAACACTGGCATCCGTTTGCCTTCGGTCTGCACGAACCACTCGGCATGTTGGTCGTCAGCGAGCGCGAGGTGCTGGTGATGCAGCGCCCGGAGCTGACGCGCCTGGTGGACACCGATGGTGACGGCAGCGCGGACCTGTACGAAACGGTGTGCGACGGTTTCGGCATCAGCGGCAACTACCACGAGTTCAACTTCGGCCCGGCGCGTGATGCCAAGGGCGACCTCTTCATCGGGCTGAACGTCGCCAGCAACGGCGACAAGACCGAGAAGGAAGTGCGCGGCGAGTTCCGCCACTTCGGCGTCACCTTGAACGACGTCATCGGCAATTGGAAGGAAGCGAAGGGCAAGATCGGACGCATGTATTCCGTCGTGCCGTACCGCGGCTGGATCATGAAAATCGACGGCAAGACTGGTAAAATGACGCCGTTCGCCTGCGGCGTGCGTTCGCCCAACAGCCTGGGCTTCGACGCTGAGGGCCGTCTGCTGGTGTGCGACAACCAAGGCGACTGGCTTGGCAGCAGCAAACTCCACCACATCGTCGAAGGCGGTTTCCACGGCCATCCGGCGAGTTTGGTGTGGCGCGAGGACTGGAAACTCGGCAACCCGCTGAAAGTTCCGGTGGCCGAACTCGACAAACTGCGCACCCGCGAGGCGATGTTCTTCCCGCAGTCGATCCTGGCCAACTCGCCGACCCAACCGCTGCTCGATACCACCGGCGGCAAGTTCGGCCCCTACGCCAACCAAGTGTTTGTCGGCGAGATGAACATCAGCCGCATTATGCGCGTGCTGCCGGAGACCGTCGCCGGGCAGACGCAGGCCGCTGGCATCCCGTTCTTCGACAAGAACGGCCTGACCCAGGGCATCAACCGCCTGGCCTTCGCCCCCGACGGCGCGCTCTACGTCGGTCAGACCCACCTAAGCTGGGCCGGCGGTGAAGGCATCCAGAAGATCACCGGGAAAGGCACCGTGCCGATGGACGTGCACGGTTTCAGCCTGAGCAAAGACGGCTTCGACGTGCGCTTCACCAAGGCCGCTGATCCCGCGACCATCAAGCCCGAAGCGTTCAAGATCCGCCGTTACTACTACGAGTACCACGAGGCCTACGGTGCCGACACCGATGACCTCACTGAGCCGAAGGTCACTGCGATCAAACCGGGCAAGGATGGCAAGGAATGGTCCCTTACGCTCGACAGCTTGAAGCCGGGTTACGTCTACGAATTCACCTTTAAGGGCATCAAGGGCGCGGACGGCGAAGAACTGATCAACACGTTGCTGTGTTATACCTGCAACCGGCTGCGCGATGGTTCAGCACCGTCGCCGCAGATTCCTGGGACGGCGCCGCCCAAGCCGGCGAAGCCGGCAAAGGATGGGAAGAAGGAGAAGTAGGAAGAGAAGGCTGACTGACGGCGACGGATCTCCTGATGAATCAACGGATGCTTCCGCTCAGCACATTCGCCAACTTCCAACGCTCGGCCTCCTTCCGGTAGACTAGGTTGAAGGATCCGCCCGCGAGCGGGTAACCGTGCCCTACGTCGACGAGCACCACATCTTCAAGGATGCGGCGTATCTTCACGTTCATCGTCGGATGCTCGAACTCGACACTCCGCTCCTCTTCAGAAAGGGAGAGCGGCGGTTGTGGAAGAAAAGTCTTGGCGGAGGAAGCAGCCCAGGACGAACGGACCTCCTTGTAGAAATCGATCGTCGACTCGACATCCGACAGGTCCGGTCCATCCAGGTTCACGAACCAGGCGTTGATGCTTTTCCAGCCAGTCCGTTCTGCGATCTGGCGTTTCGTGTCCGCGAAAAGCTCCTGGAACTCCTTCGTCGAGATGTCGTACACATCAGGAAAATCCTGTGCGCAGATCGAACAGGAGATGAGCGAGAGCAGGATGAAGGTGCGCATGTGGGGAACCTATCCACCACGCATTAGATGCCATCGTGACATCGCCCTCAGCGAATGACCTTCCCGCTCGCCGTCATCGCCAGCCGTTCGACCACGGTATAGGACGCCGGACGTTTGAGCGGAGCCAGCCGCTCAGCGCACCACGCCGCCAATTCATCATGCACCTTCGCAGCGTCATGGCCGGGCTTGAGCTGCACCTCGGCGTGGACCTGTTCGCCCAGGCGCATCTCGGGCGCTGAACATACGCGGCTAGCGACGACCCATGGATGCGCGTCGAGTACGCTCTCGACTTCGAGTGGAAAGACCTTCACGCCGCCGACGTTGATGACGTCCTTGATGCGTCCGAGCAGGCGGATTCCGCCCTCCGGTGTGCGTTCGGCGCGGTCGCCGGTGCGGAAAAATCCACGGTGCAGCACCGTGTCGCGTGGACGCCACGGCGTCAGGTAGGCGTCAAACAATCCTGCGCCAGCGATGGCGAGTTCGCCCGCGCCGTTGGTGGGATTGCCGTGTTCGTCCAGCAGTTCGACGCGGTAATCCGGCAATGGTGCGCCCAGGTCGCCTGGGCGTTCGCCGTCGATACCTGGACTGAGGAACGGCAGACCGACCTCAATGATGCCCAGGCCCTGCTGAACTCCACGTCCATGACGTGCGCGGAAATCTGCCGCGGCGGTGGCGTCGAGCGCGGTGGTGGTGGATACCACGCGCGTCAGCGACGCCGGCAGATCGTGGCCGACGGGCAGCTCCGCCAGACGACGGATGTGCCACGGACTGCCATAGGCGAACGTCACTGCATTATCGCGCGCGATGGTCGCGGTGCCGGTCGCGCGCAAGGCGTTGCCGAACACAATCGCCGTGCCGTGGTGCAGGTAGTTGAGGATCGACACCGCGAAGTGGTAGGCCATCGGCAGCAACCACAGCACGCGGTCGTCGGGGCCGAGCTGCAGACCACGATTCGCCGCGATCACCCGTTCGCGCAGACTGGTGTGGCTGATGAGCACGCCCTTGGCTGCACCCGTGGTGCCGCTTGATAGCCGCAGGAAGGCGCTGGTGCCTGGGCCGAGCGGATCCGCCGAGCGCGCTTGGCCGGTGGCTTGCAACGCGAGCGGTGCCTCCACCGCCGCGCCTTTCGCGACATCAAGTCTCCACGGTGTTTCCAGGGCGGAGATGAGTGCTGCGACCTCCGGCTCGGCCAAGGTGTGATCGACCGGTGCATGCACGCCGCCAGCACGCAGCACCGCCAACGCCGTGACCAGCGTCGCGGCGCCGTCGTGGCCATGTACCGCCACGCGATCGCCGACCTGCAGGCCACTCGCGACTAAGTGCTGACTGAGGACATCAACTGCATGCCGCAGCGCGAACCAGTTCAGACGCGTCGCGCCGTCAGTGACCGCAAGCGCCTCAGGGCGCTCGGTCGCATGCTGATCGAGGACATCGGTGATGCGCATGGGCGGGCAGCACACCGTCATGACCGCCTGAGGCAACCCCGCCACGCTCGAAGCAAGGAAGCCGTTTCCTGGGATCGCCGAGTTGTACTCGGCCAGGGGCAAACCTGCCTTTTCGTACGGACAGTTTCCGTGACCCCACCTGCCGAGTGCAACTCGGCGATCCCAGGAAACGGTCCTGGTCGGATGCGGAGATAAAAGATCATGGCGTGTGTGGGCCATATCACGGATTCACCGGCGGGACGCCCGTGCCACCGGTGGATATGCCACGAAACAAAACAACCCGGCCTTGCGGCCGGGTTGTTGGAGAGTCCGACCTTTCGATCGGATGTTGTCTTACGACAGCTTAGTAACGGCTTCCGCCGCCGCCGCCGCCGTAACCACCGCCGCCGCCCGAGCCGCCGCGATCGCCACCGCGGCTTCCGCCGCCGTAACCACCGCCGCCGCCTGAGCCGCCGCCGTCTCCGCCGCCGCCACGGCTTCCGCCGCCGCCGCCGCCGCCGCCGAATCCACCGCCGCCGCCGGCGCCGCCAGCACGGGGCTGACGCGGTTCGGCCTGACGAACGGTGATTGCGCGACCGTCCATCTTGTTGCCGTTCAGACCAGCGATCGCCGCCTGGCCTTCAGCATCGTTGTTCATGGTAACGAAAGCGAAACCGCGGCTGCGGCCGGTGTCGCGATCGGTGACGATCTTTGCGCGATCGACAGTGCCGTGCGCAGCGAAGAGAGCCGTGAGGCTTTCCTCGGTGGTCGACCAGGGGAGATTTCCGACGTAGAGTTCCAAACTGACCTCGAATGAAGAACGCCGCGCGCAGCTATGTTGGTTGGCTGGTGGCGTCGATACCGGGCGCCGTGTCGGCGCAAAACTGGTCTTGCCACATGGCAGACCGGGCGGGGAAGATGGCAAGGGATTGAAGAATTCCAAGTTAATTCATGGGGACCCGGGGCGCTGCGAGCTGCACCCTGGCAAGCCGAGGTCGCTGCGTTCCCGCGGCGAAGCCTCGCAGCAGGGGAAGCCCGCACGTGGCGCGCTGCAGGCACGCTCGCAGCGCGAAGGGCGAAGTCCTAGTGCATTGGCAAAGCGATAATGCGGGCCACCAGCTTGAAGAACCACAGGCTACAGGCTACAGGCTACAGACCACAGGATCGTGCTGTGACGTCGTGCACAAAACCTGTGTCTGTAGCCTGTAGCCTGTAGCCTGTAGCCCCTCTTATTGGAAGCCGGCATTATTGATCTGACGCAGCACTAGCCCCCCAGCGTCCCGATCACGGCGTAGCCGGCCGATTGCATCGTTACCAAGATCGTACCCAGGAACACCACCGCGCTCGGCAGCCCGGCATACATCACCAGGAGCGAGACCACGATCTTCACCGCGAAGCTGACGTGCATGATGTTGATCTGCGGAATGGCGCGGGTCATCACGCCTTCGGCGGCAGTGATGGCCATGACTGCCGCCAAGACCGGAAAACTCATGGCGACCGCGATGATCGACATTTCGTCGAGGCCTGAAGCCAGGGCCGCCTGGAAGCCTGGGGTAATTTGATATCCCCCCACCGGCACCAGGTCGTAACTGCGATGTAAGGCGGCAAAGAAGTAGTGGTGCCCATTGGTGGTGAGGAACAACAGCATGAACAGCAGGTGCATGACATCGCCGATCGGCGTGACGCTGGCGCTGGTGTCGGGGTCGAAGTTTTCTGCCGCGGCAAAACCAGCGTAGCGGTTGATCAGTTCACCACCGAAACGCACTGCGTTGACAAACAGGCTGATGAAGAAACCCATGCTGAGGCCAACCAGGGTCTCTTTCATCAACAACACGATGAACCACAGGTCGATCGCCGGAACTGGTTGCGTCGCCACTGCCACCGGTACCAGGATGACGGTGACCGCCAATGCCAGCAGTGCCTTCACCGGCGTCGGGATGTAGCTGTCGCCCAGGATCGGCCCGACCGCAAATAGCGCCGCCACGCGGGCGAACACCAGGATCGCCAGCGGCAGATGCGCGTACCACGCGATCAGTGGGGAGAGGTCCACGAGGACAACCGTGCGAGGTTCGAGGTGCGGGGTGCGGGGTTGGGGAAACCAGACAGCCGTGCGAGGTGCGGGGTGCGGCGTGCGGCGTCGAGACGGTTACCTAACACGCGCAGCCAAACACTGCGGAC
>JANPLC010000131.1:0-10886 GCA_031426335.1 Planctomycetota bacterium | reverse complement strand
CTTCACCCCCCAACCCCGAACTACATCACACCACCACACCACGCACCAGACCCGAACCACGCCATTGCTCGGAAGGAGGAGAGAAAGACTCACCTCTTGACGGGGCGGCTTCATAGAAGCGCCGGATTCATCCGGCCAGGTGCACCGCACGATCCACCGTTATCGGTGGACGAGCCAATGACCACGGACGGTGGACCGGCCGGATGAATCCGGCGCTCCCAGGCAGAGCGGTGCTCACGCGCGCCGGACAACGTTCATGGCTGCGCGGGAGGTTCCCATGGCAGTTTGCCCAGCATCCGGCCGAGCATCTTCACCGCGAACACTTGCAGGCGTTCGCGGATCTGGTCCTCACCCACACCGATGTCGAGGTTCAGTTCCGGGGCGGTGCCGATGACGCTGCCCTCGTTGGGATGGAACGCCATCAGCGCGAGGATGGCTTTGAGTTTTTCATCGGGCACTTCGCGGCGCAGGCGCTGGTAGACGAACAACGGCAGCTCCGACTCGAACTGGCCTTGGCCGATGTCCATCAGCGCCGCGGCGCCGATGAGGTTGCGCACCTTCTCGGTGTTGTCGAAGACGTGGCCGGGCGCCCACACGGCGAACTTGGCGAGGAAATCTTCCCAATCGGTTTTGCGCTCGGGGAATTCTTCATTGCGGCTGAAGTCAGCAGCGAAGGGGCACACCCAGGTGTTGTCGGCGGAAAATTCCTCCCAGCGGATCTGCGCGATCTGTTCTTCGGTCGGCGGCTTGAGCGCCTCGGCCGGTTTGGGGTCGGCGGGAGTGGCGCCGGCAGCCGGTGCAACTTCTGGCTTGGTCTCCGCGGGCTTGGTCTCCGCGGGCTTGCTCTCGACGGGCTTGCTCTCGGCAACCGGCGCGGGTTTGGTCTCGGCGGGTTTTTCCTCGGCTGACCCGAGCGACCACAACAAACACAGGCAGGCCACCGAGACGCAGAGGCGCAGAGGAAGTCCCAAACGATGGGCATGCTCGACGACGCCCATCCGGCTGTCCTCTGCGTCTCTGCGTCTCTGCGACCTGGTCATGGGGTCCCTCTCTTCAAGCTATACGCCAACCGACAACCGGCGCTCACGCCAGCTTCATCAACCTTCCGAGGAATCCCGCGGCGATCCAGGTCGCCAGCGACAAACCCACCCAGAACCACGCCGAGCGCGGCAAACGCTGGTCGGCCTCCCAGCGGAACAGCTTCCCACCAGCCAAGGTCGCCGAACCGCCGATCAACAGCAAGATCGCCGCCCGCCACATAAAGCGCTGCCAATCGAGGTCGGTGAAGTCATGGGTGTAACAGCGTTCGATCATCGCCATCGCATGACGACCCGGCAGAAACATCGACACGGTCTCAGCCCACTTCGGCAGCAGGTGGATCGGTACGCCGACACCACCGATCATGATCATCGGCAGGAACAGGCTTTGTCCCAACGCCTGCACCGCGCCGATGCTGTTGGCTATGGCGGCGATGACCAGGCCGATGCCGATGAAGGCGAAGCTCACCAACAGGAACGCCACCACCAAGGCGAGCGGTTCTTTCGGCCACGGCAGGCCGTAGATCCACATCGCCAGCGCGATCTGCAGTGCCACCGAGGTCGCGACCAGCACCAGCCGCGAGGTGATCGTACTGGTGATGAAGGTGCCGGCGCCGAGCGGCGTCAGGCGATACCGCCGCCACACGCCACGATCGCGTTCGTTGACCAAGGTGATCGGCAGGCCGAAACACGCACCACCCAGGATGCTGATGACCACCAACGGCGCGATGGTCTTGGCCATCGAGGTCTGACCGAAGATCGCCACGAAGGCGATGAGGAAGAACACCGGCACGACGTAGCCGAAAATCAGCGCCTGCCGATTGCGGAAGTTGAGCACCAGGGTCATGCGCACATGTTGCCAGAAGCCGTGCATCAATCCCTCAGCTTACGGCCGGTGAGTTCGATGAAGACATCTTCGAGCGACGGCTTGCGGATCTGCAGGTCGACCAGCGTCGCTCCGACGGCTTCCAGATGGTGCACCAACGCGATGACCGTGTGGTTGATCGCGCCACTGCTAATACGCGCGACCAAGCCGTCGACCTCGACCGCGGTGGCGTTCTCCAAGGTGGCGAGTGCGGTGCGATCGAGTGGCCGGTCAGTGGTGCAGACAATGCGCGTCGCCGAGGCTGAGCGAGCAATGAGCGCTGCCGGCGTGTCGCAGGCGATGACCGTGCCGTGGTCGATGACCGCCACGCGATCGCACAACTCCTCGGCCTCTTCGATATAATGCGTCGTTATCAGCACGCTGCGTCCAGCGGCCTTCATAGCGCGAATGACCGCGTGTAGTTCACGCCGCGCTTGCGGATCCATGCCGGCGGTTGGTTCATCGAGGAACAATACTTCCGGTTCGTTGATCACCGCGAGCGCCAAGCCCAGACGCTGTTTCTGCCCACCGGACAAACTGGCGAACGTCGCGTCGGCTTTGTCGCCCAAACTGAAGCGATCGAGCAAGCTCTGCGGCGTGACGCTGTGACGATAGAAACTGGCGAACAGTTTCAGCGCTTCGCGTACGCGGATCTGCTCCGGCAACGAGGTCGCTTGCAGTTGCACGCCGATGCGCTCACGCATCGCCGAGGGATCACGCCGTGCGTCGATGCCACAGACGCTGATCGTGCCGCCGTCTGCTTCGCGCAGACCGATGATACATTCGAGCGTCGAGGTCTTGCCCGCGCCATTGGGACCGAGCACGGCGACGATCTCGCCCGGCGCGACCGACAACGACACCCCACGCACGGCCTCGACCGTGCCGTAGCGTTTGACCAGATCCGTGACTTCGACCGCCGCAGGCATGCGCGGGACGTTAGTGGTGAGGCGATCGGACGCCAATCACCGTTCTTCCGTGGCACGGGCGTCTCGCCCGTGGTGGCGACGAGCGATCACGGGCGAGACGCCCGTGGCACGGAAGGCCTCACCCAGCGAACAATCCACTCCACCACGCTGGCGGCTGGGTGCTCCACAGCACCACCACGAGCGCGCTGGCGATGAGCAGTAAAGACGTGGCGATCAAGGCGAACGCCAGCAGATGTCCAACCCGCGGGATATCGGCAGCAGCGCCGACGGTGTTGAACCGCAGGTTGAGCACCAAGCCATGCAGGTGCATGAACAAGGCGATGCCACACGCGAAGGTCAACCCGCTGCGCAACAGGCCATCCGGCGACAGCCAGCGTGCGAACAAGATCGGCCCGAGGATCATCGGCAGAACATACGGCGCGATCAGGATCGGAATTGCACGCAGCAGATTAACCGGTTCATGACGGACCTCGCCACCCTGACCAGCGGTGGCCTGGAAGGCGCCGACACGCACGAACAACAGCAGGCACATCAGCGCATGCGCGCTTTCGTGCAGCCAAGTGTGCAGGAACAAATTCGGTCGCCGCCAAAACGCCAACACCAGACCCAGCATCAGCCCGGCGAAGAGCGCGTATTCCTCCGGCGGTGGGCCGGTGATCTCACCCCAGCGCCGAACCAGCACGCCCCAACACCACGGCACCAGCAACGCCCACGCGGCGCCACCGACAGCCACATCGAACAACAATCGGACAACGCGCGTGATCATCACAGGTGACGTAGGGCTTGGCCAGCGCGGCGGAAGCGCGGAAGTCCACCATACGTTGGTCGTTGCCCGGGTCTCGGCATCCTTGCAGCCCCGAGCACCGCTGCGACCATCACCCGCCATGAGTGGCACCGCGGATGGATTTCTCACTGGCTTGATCGGCCAGTTGCTGGTCGTCGATCTCGACGAGTCGTACCTGGTGATTGGGACGCTCAGCAAGGTCGACGATCATCACCTCGCCTTCACTGAGGCCGATCTGCACGACCACCGCGAAGCCAACTGCACCAAGGACGTCTACCTGCTGGAGACCCGCCAGCTGGGCGTGCGCTTCAATCGCAAGCACGTCGCCGTTCCCCGTTCACGTGTGCTGGCGATCTGCCGGCTGGAGGACATCGCGCCATGAGAGCACTGACCGTCATCATCCTGGTGCTCGCGACCATCTGGTGCGCCGGCAACGTCATCCTGGGTGCGGTGGCCGCCAAGGGCGTGTTCATGCACGCGTCGCCGTATCCCGATGCGGTCATCAGCCGCGAGATCGCCGGGGCGATCTTCGGCAAGATCCTCGAACGCTGGAGTTTCGCCGTCGACGTCGGTTTTTTGCCGCTGATCGGCGTGCTCATCCTGCTGCTGGCTGGCGCGCTGCTGAACCTCAAACGCATAGGTGTGATGGTCCTGTGCCTCGCTGCGCTCGGCAGCATCGCCGGCGTGCACCTGTGGTCGCGCGCCATCCTACACGAGGCGCTGGTGACCGCGCCGCCGACTGATCCCAAGGCGCCGTACAGCGACGCGCAGCGCGAAACCTTCAACACCCTGCACAAACGTTCCACCACGGTGTTCAGTACCGAAGCCGGGCTGCTGTTGCTGCTGATCATCGGCTGCGGCATCGCGCTGGGGCGACAAGCCGACCCGGTCGTCACTTCCGCTTCGCCGACCAACCACTAGGGTGCGGCGGATGTCCCGACGTCAGCCACCACTGCGCATGACCGCACCAGCGTCGCTGCTGATGTTGATGGCATTGACCGCGGTCGGCTGCATCGAACACCGCACCACGGTCCATCCGCCCCAGCCGGCCGCACCACCACCTGCCGGCGAGCCAGCGGCGATCACCCAACTGATCACCGGGGCTACCATCACCGACGATCCCACCGCCCCGATCAGCGAATCCTCGCACCTGCCGATCGATGTCCCGGTGAGCGTGTGGCGGCGTGATAGCGACGGCATCATCAGCCGTGGCGAATTGCGCGTGACCACCGGCTTGCCGTGGTGGCAACGGTTCCCCGCCGATGTCGTCAGCGACCTCGCACCGATTGAGGCGCTGGTGTCCGCCAGTGGCACCGCGACCTTTACGCAAGTGCAGGCGGTCGACCGTACGGCGCTGTTCGCACAAGCGGCGCGCGACGGGTATGCCCGGAACGAAGCGCCCAGCGGTGCAACAGTCACGCCCGGCACCAAGGCCGCGCCTGGTGCGAAAGCCACGCCCACGCCATGAATCTCCTGCGCCCCCTGCTGCTTCCTGCCGTGTTGTTCGCCGTTATCGGCGCCCCCGTATGGAGCGCCGACGCACCGACTGCCGAGGAATGGTCGGGCGTCGAGCAGGCGCTTACTGACGATGCGCCCGACGCCGCGAGCAAGCTTGCGGCCCTGGTGGCGGCCTATCCGCGGTGGAGCGATGGCCAACGGACACTGGCCCAGGTGCTGCTGCGCCAAGGCCAAGCCGAGGCCGCACTGGCCGCGGCAAAACAGGCGCTGAGCGTCGCGCCGACCGACGCGAATGCCGCCGCCGTGGCAATCCAGGCACTGGGTGCACTGGACCGGCCAGCGGATGCCTACGCCATCGCTGACCAATACGTCGGCGACAAGGACCCGCAGGGTTGGGTCAACTTCCGCGCTGCGGAGGTGGCGCTGAATGCCGGCGACCGCGCCAAAGCCGATCTGCATCTGTCGCTCGCCAACGGCCGAGTGAAGAAGAACCCACCGGCAGAATTCGCCTACCTCGACGCCCGCATCAGCGCTGCCGCGGGTGATCTCGACCGCGCTGAGTTGAGCCTCAACCGTGCGATCGCTGGCAACGCGCGGCTGTGGGACGCGTGGTACGAACTAGGCGTCGTGCAGCTGCGTCAGGCCGAGGCCAAGACCGCGAGCACACGCAGCGAATACCTGGAAAAATCCGCCACCAGCTTCGGCAAAGTCACCGCGATCCACACCAAGGACGCGCACGCCTGGCTCGGCCTGGGCCGGGCGCAGGTGACCCTGGCGCAGGATCTGCTGGCGGTGCGCGCTGACGAAGCGCGGGCGTTGGCGGCGAAGGCGGCCGTCAGCCTGCAGAACGCCATCGCGCTGAACGACACGCTGCGCGACGCGCACCTCAACCTGGGCGTGGCGTTGCTGGTCGGCGACCAGCACGAACAAGCGATCACCCACCTGCTGCGCGCCCGCGACCTGGGTTCGACCAGCCGCACGCTCGGCTTCAACCTCATGCTCGCCTACCAGAAGGCTGGCCGCACCGCGGAGTTCGAAGCCGAGGCGAAAAGCGTCCAGGCGATCTCCACCGCCGAAAAGCTCACCGCTGGCGTCGGCTTCTTCCGCGCCGGAAACCACACGCTGGCGGTGGAACTGCTCAGCAGTGCGCTACCGGATCTCACCGACAGTGAGCGCGTCGCTGCGACCAACCGATTCATCGGCCATGCACATGCGGCACTCGCCGCCGGTCTGCGCACCAGCGCCGCTGCCGACCCCGCCATGATCGACGCGGCACTCGACCACGCGCGCGAAGCCTTCCGCAAGGCTGGCAATCTGCGCGACTACCCCGCCCAACGTTTCTTCATGGCGCAGGAAACCGCACGCTCGCCAGAGGCCGGTTATGCCGCCGGTTGGCAGCACCTGACCTGGCATGGTTATACCTCGCTCGACGGTTGGAGTTCGGTGGTCGGCAATTACGGCGGCGCGATGACCGGTGGCGAAGGACTGCCCGGCATGTGGAAGCGTAATCCGCTGCACCTGCTTATCTGGGGAGCACTGGCGCTCCTGCCGCTGTTCTTGGCGCTCCTAGCGTTCCTGCGACCCAAACGCGTGGTGGTCGAAGAACGTCCCGTGTCCGAGCCACACGTCCGCCCGCCCAATCGCCCACTGGCGAGCAAACCTCCGATGCCACCGGCCGCGGCGAAATCGTCGAGCGCCGGTAATCGCGCACCGCTGACCCAGCCGCCCAAGGCCAAACTCCGCACCCCGGCGCCGCTCACCCGGCCACCGGCAGCGACGCCGGTGCCCGCCACCCGCGTGCCTTCGGCCAAGGCCGTCTCGCCAAAACCAGCGACGAACGCCCCGAGCGCCACGGAAACCGAGGCGAGCATGACGCCGGTCGGCAATCAAGCGCTGCCCCGCCGCGACACGCCCAAACCCAAGTCAATGGAAACCGAACAGTCGCTGCGTCCGGCCAAGGCCCCAGAAAAGAAGGTGCGCAACTCCGGCGAATTCGCCGCGCTCGAACGCCGCACGCCGCGTCCCGAGGACGACAAGAAGCGTTGAATGGCAACCGTGCGGAGTGCGGAGTGCGGAGTGCGGCGTTGGACCACCAAGACGACCGCACGGTGCCTGTTCTGCTCCCGTAAGGTCGCATGACCATCATGAGCACTCCACGTGTCAGCCTGGTGATCCCCGCCGCCGGCAGCGGCACGCGTTTCGGTGGACCGATTGCCAAACAACTGCTGCTCCTCAAGGGCCGCGCGGTGTTGCTGCGCAGCCTTGATGCGTTCGCCGGTCAGGTGCACGAAGCGGTGTTGGCAATCAGTGCCGATGCGCATGACGAGATCGCCGCGCTCATCGCCACCGCCGGGCTGCCGTTTCCGGTGCGCTTGACCACTGGTGGTGCGACGCGTCAAGAATCCGTACACGCCGGTATGCTGGCGAGCGATCCCACCTGCGACTTACTGCTGGTACACGACGCGGTGCGACCTCTGGTACCGCGGACCTGCATCGCCGCCTGCATTGCCGCGCTCGCCGACCACGTCGCCGCCGTCGTCGCGGTGCCATGCGCCGCGACCGTCAAACGCGCGCGCGCAGATCGCACCGTCGACGCCACCGTCCCCCGCGACGACCTGTGGTTGGCGCAAACGCCCCAAGGTGTGCGCCGGACCGAGGCCCTGGCAGCGTTCGCCCGCGCCGTCAGCGAGCACTGGTCGTGCAGCGACGACGTGCAAGTGATGGAACGCGCCGGGCACCGCGTGGCGTTGGTAATGGGGGATGCGCGCAACTTGAAGCTGACCACGCCGGATGATTGGGCGGTGGCGGAAGCGTTGATCGGATAGCGGCGAGCTACGAGCGGCGAGCGGGAGCGCAGCTCCAAGTTAGTCAGAATGACCCAGGCCAAACTGGCGACGTCTCCCAGGCTGCCCTGGACCTATCCGCTAACCCTAGTCCAACCCGCTAGTTGGGGCAGCGTGAGCCAAATGGTATTGGCATGGCGCACGCTAACGACTTCGGTAGCAGACCGAACCCATGCGCTCCGGAACCATCCTCATTGCCGACGACGACCGCCTCGTGCGCGAGTCGCTGCACGACCTGCTAGCCGACTTCGGCTGGACGATCGAGGAAGCCGGTAATGGCACCGACGCCATCGCCGTGCTCACGCGCATGCATTGCGATCTGCTGCTCTCGGACGTCGACATGCCGGACATGACCGGCTTCCAACTGCTGTCGTGGGTCACCGATTCGACCCACTTCAACCACCTGACGGCGCGTCCGCCGGTGGTGCTGATGAGTGCACGCGCGGATCATCAACTCGGTCTCGCGGCAACGCGCGCGGGCGCGGTCACGCTCTTGTCAAAGCCGGTCGAACTGCCGGCGATCACCTCATTGGTTCACCAACTCCTCGATCGCTGAGTGCGGTCACCTCAATCAATCAATCAATCAATCAATCACAACAAAACATCATCTCGTAAAGGAACATCGTCATGGGTAAAATCATCGGTATCGACCTCGGCACGACCAATTCGTGCGTCTCGGTCATGGAAGGCGGCGAAGCCGTCGTCATCGCCAACCAGGAAGGCATGCGCACCACGCCGTCGGTCGTCGGCTTCACCGAAGGCGGCGATCGCCTCATCGGCCAGATGGCGCGCAACCAGGCCATCACCAATCCGGAAAACACCGTCTATTCGATCAAGCGCTTCATGGGCCGTCGCCACAGCGAAGTGGGCTCGGAAGAAAAACTGGTGCCTTACAAGGTCGTCGGCGGCACCAACGAACTGGTGAAGGTCGACATCCGCGGCAAGCAGTTCACGCCGCCAGAAATCTCGGCGATGGTGCTGCAGTACCTGAAAAAGGCCGCCGAGGATTACCTCGGTGAAGCCGTGACCGAAGCGGTCATCACCGTGCCGGCGTACTTCAACGACAGTCAGCGCCAGGCGACCAAAGACGCGGGTAAAATCGCTGGTTTGGACGTGAAGCGCATCATCAACGAACCAACGGCGGCGGCGCTCGCCTACCACATGGACAAGGGCAAGAGCGGCAAGATCGCCATCTTCGACCTCGGCGGCGGCACCTTCGACGTGTCCATTCTTGAGGTGGGCGACGGCGTCGTCGAAGTGCTCGCCACCAACGGGGACACGCACCTCGGCGGTGACGACTTCGACGACCTGATCATCAACCACTTGGCCGACAACTTCGCCAAAGAAAACGGCGGACTCGATCTGCGCAAAGACAAGATGGCGCTGCAACGCCTGAAAGAAGCCGGCGAAAAGGCCAAGAAGGAACTGTCGCAGGTCACCAGCGCACAGATCTCGCTGCCGTTCATCACCATGGTCAACGGCGCGCCGAAGCACCTCAACACCACGCTGACCCGCGCGACCTTTGAGAACATCACCAAGTCGCTGATCGAGCGCTGCCGCAAGCCCTGCCTTGATTGTATCAAGGACGCCAAGCTCAACACCTCGGACATCGACGACATCATCTTGGTCGGTGGCTCGACGCGTATGCCCAGCGCCCAGGCGGTGGCGAAAGAGATCTTCGGCAAGCAGCCGAAGCAGAACGTCAACCCGGACGAAGTCGTGGCGGTCGGCGCTGCGGTCCAGGGCGGCGTGCTCACTGGTGAAGTGAAGGACGTGCTGCTGCTCGACGTCACCCCGTTGTCGCTCGGCATCGAAACCGAAGGCGGCGTGATGACGGTGATGATCGAACGCAACACCACCATCCCGAAGGACCACACCCAGGTGTTCTCCACCGCGGCGAACAACCAGCCGGCGGTCGACATCCAGGTTTACCAGGGCGAGCGCCGCATGGCGCGCGACAACCGTCAGATCGGCAAGTTCACGCTCGACGGCATCCCACCAGCGCCGCGCGGCATGCCGCAGGTTGAGGTGACCTTCAAGATCGACGCCAACGGTATTCTTGAAGTGAAGGCCAAGGACAAGGCGACCGGCAAGGAACAGCACATTTCCATCCAGTCATCGTCGGGCCTCGGCAAGGACGAGATCCAGCGCATGGTCGACGAAGCCGCCGCGAATGCCGAATCCGACAAGGCCAAAGAAGAACTCGCCAAGGCGCGCAACCAGGCCGAGCAGCTGGTGCACCAGACCCGCACGTCGATGGAAGAACACAAAGACAAGTTCCAAGGCAGCGAAGAAGCGGACATCAAGGCCGCGGTCGACGCCGTGGAAGCGCTCAAGGCCAGCGAGGACAAGAACGCCATCGAAGCCGCGGTGAAGGATCTGGAAGCGAAGTCTCAAGCGTGGGGCAAGCGCATCCACGAAGCGTCCTTCGCCAAGCAGCAAGCTGCTGCTGGTGCGGCCGGCGGCGGTGCTGGTCCGCAACAAGCTGAACCGCAGCAGTCCGCCAAGGGCGGCGACGACAACATCAAGGACGCCGACTTCACCGTACAAAAATAAGCACTGATAGAACACCGAGCACCAGAGAACCAGAGCAGAGCATCAAGCCTGCCTTTTCTCTGGTGCTCTGGGTCTCTGTGTTCGATCCTTCTCCCATTCACCACGACTCGACACGGGCCGCCACTTCGGCAGCCCCCAACCTGAAAGACACGAGGTACCTCGCATGAGCAAACCCACCATCAAGCCCGTTGGCTCCCACGTCATCGTCCAGCGCTCCACCCCTTCCGAAAAAAGCGCCGGCGGCATCGTCCTGCCTGAGAAGGCCAAGGACAAGCCGACTGAAGGCAAAGTGATCGCTGTCGGTAACGGCAAGGTCATGGAAGACGGCAAGCGCCAGACCATGCAGCTGAAGAGCGGCGACCGCGTGCTCTTCACCACCTACGGTGGCCAAGAGATCAAGGTCGCTGGCGAGAACTA
>JANPLC010000130.1:0-8187 GCA_031426335.1 Planctomycetota bacterium | reverse complement strand
CCCCGAAGGGGGCGACGCAAAGGCCGCTGATCATCCCCGCGCGCCGAGTGTGTGCCGAGATTTTCCCTGCGTCGCCCCCATTTGGGGCCTTTGCGCGAAAATGCCCTCGCGTACCCGGCGCTAAAGCGCCGGGCTGGCGTTACGTCGCCCCCGTTGGGGGCTTCAATGCTCACCTTGCCGGCGTGAACACCAGGTCCTTGAACTCGATGCGCATCGGCGCGCCGGCGTGGATCTGCAGGGCGATAAAGCCCTTCTTCGAACGCTTCTCTTCTTCCATGTCGGTGAAATCGAGAACCTTCACGCCGTTGAGGAAGGTCTCGAGGTGGTTGCCCTTACCGACGACGCGGATCTCGTTCCAGTCGTCCTTCTTCTCCGCCTTCTTCCACTCGTCGCCGGGGACGGGCGTGTTGGTCTTCTTGCCGAATTTTCCGTCGTCGAGCTTGTCCCACACCACCTGCTCGCCGCACATGGCGACGCGGCCGCGGCCGCCCTCATCGTAGAGTTTGCCGTAGTGCTCAGCACCCGTCTGGATGTCGATCTGGTAGCCCTTCGACACGAAGTTGCCGGAGTCCTTGCCGCGGAACATCACGCCGGAGTTGTTCTTGGTCTCGACCAGGCGGCACTTGAACACCAGGGTGCCGTCTTCGATCTCCTGGCCGCGCCAGAAGAGGAAGGTGTTGCCCTTGGTCGGGTTCTCCTTGGTGGTCTGGCCGACGATCGCGCCGTTTTCCACCTTCCAGAGACCCTCACGACCTTCCCAGCCGGTGAGGTCCTTGCCGTTGAAGAGTTGGATGCCGTCGGCGGCGACGAGCGGCGCGATGGCGGCAAGCAGGACGAGGGCGGCGGTGCGCAGGACGGACATGTGGGAAACTCCGTAGGTGGGAGGCAAGGTGGCCAAGCGGCAGGTTGTACCGGAAGGGATGCGAAACGTGGCCAGGGCATGCCATGGGTGCAAGGCGGGATGTCGAAGGACGTGTGCTCTGGGCGATCGGGTATTTGCCGACTCGATCATCGCTATCGCGATGGTACCCAATCAGGTCGGAACCGGACCCCGCGCACACCCTGGTCAGCCGTAACGGTAATTGATCACGCCCTCGAGGGTCAGGATGAAAGTCCAGAACATCGTCATCACGGACCAGATGGCCACGGTCATCTTTTGTGAAGGATGGAGTCCCGGGTCGCGAGCGACCCACTTCATGATTAGGAAACCGACGGCACCGACCAGAAAAACCAGGGCGGCACCCGCATCGAAGATGACGGTGTTCATGAACTCCCGATGATCACCGTCGCTGGTCACCCACTCCCAATTGCGTTTGCTTATCGCCAGCGCTTCTCCACTCACCAATGCCCAGTTGGATTTCACGCCAAACAAACCTGCAAAAGCCAATCCGACGACCACTGCATGGGAAAACTTGGTCGCCCGCTCCGCATCCGGCGGCTTGCCATTCCGACGTAGGAAACGAGCCAGAAGGATGAACCCCACCGCGAAAGCAAGGTTGAGGATGAGGTAGACCGTGAGCCAAGTTTGAACCGTGGTCATGACTGAGGATCAAACCTTCTCCCACCGCAACTCAATCGGATGCTCCTTCCACTGTCCCGCTTCGACGTGGCAGACGGTGGGGATGCCCTGGAACGAGGGATGAACTTCCGGTGCGGTGCTGCCGTTGGGGAACGGTTTGGTGGTCAGCTCCATGCCGCGCGTGCGTTCGCGGTTGAACCACGGCGTGCCCGGACGGCTGCGGTGCTGGGTCCAGATGGTCAGCCAGGGGAAGTCGCTGACTTTCCAGGTGCAGCTCAGGCGGCGTTTCAGCGTCGGATTGGTCACCGACCACGAACCGGTATTCACGTTGCCCGCGACCACGTCACCGCACACGGGCTGATCGGGCGTGGGGATGGCGAGGATCTCCTTCACCGGCATTTCGCCGAGCGACGGGATGTTGGGAAAACGCGGCAGCGGTTCGGGTTCACCGTGCCAGTTCCAGATCTTCTCGACGCCGGCCTCGCAAGTGGCGAAGTCGATGAAGGGCTGGCCCATGTTGATGTGCTCGCACCACTCGATCTCGCGGCGTTCCTTGCCGGGGTTGTGCACCGCATGCGTCAGCAGCAGGCGGTTGCCGTCGAGCTGCACGCGCTTGCGCGTGGTCAGGCCGGCGAGCGGCATGGGGACGGTGAACTCCAGCAGGTCGGCGGTTTGTTTGGCTATCGTCCAACGGCCGACACCGGGTTCACCGTGCACCGGACGTTGTTCGTTCGCGTGCGCTGGGCCGAAGCGGTCGATGCAGACATTGTGGCCGACGATCGCGGCGAGCAGGCCAGCTTCGATGCCGCCGTAGTAGCCGCCAACCTTCACCGTGTCCGGATCAGCAGCATGCCACAACGGCTGCCACAGCGGATTGATCTCCTCACCGATCAGGCGGATGGCAGCGAGATGGCCGCCGACCTGGGTGATGATCAGTTCCAGCGTCGTGCCGGCGACGCGCCAAGCGGCGACGCCGCGCCAGGTGGTGGAGGAGAGCGTGAGCGGATCCATGCGTGGGCCTCGTAGGTGGATACGCTAAGTGGTCAGACCACTGACGCCAGCAAAGCATGGTGCTGTCCGCTGGGAGTGCGGACTTCAGTCTGCGCAGCCTTTACTTCGATTGAACGTCACTGGACTCCCACACCTACTTCGCGGCGCAGACTGTAGTCCGCGCTCCCAGCGGAAGTCACTTCGGCGCGATGGCGTGATGGCCGTCGGGATCGGATGACCGACGCGTCCGATCGGTGATGCGGCAGAGCTGCTCCAGACCTTCGAGCACCAAGCTGGGGCGATAGCTCAACCGTGGCAGCACCATCGAATCAATGATCAGGCTGACATTGCCGCCAGTAGCGATGTGGTCGTGAATGCCGGTCTCGCGTTCGAGCTTGAGCATACACGCCGCCACCATCGGGCCGTAACCGATGCCGATGGCGGCGCCGATGGCGCCCTGCGTATCGAACTGCACCGCGTGGGCGTCAGGGCCGAGGATTTCCACCACCGGCAGCGCTGGCGCGAGCGTGGCGAGGCCAACCGCACAACTGCGTGCTCCAGGCAGGATCAGGCCGCCACGGAACTGCACTGCGGACAGCGGATCCGGATTGGCGAGTTCATAGCCCCACGCGGTCATGGTGGTGGCGGTGCCGGCGTCGATCACCACCAGCGGTTTGCGTTCCTGCAGACAGCCGACCAAGCCGGCCAGCACACGATCGATGCCGCAGTTGGGGTATTGGCCCAGGTCCGGCACCGGCAGCGCCTCGTCACCGACCATACGTTTACGCCGACCGTTGGCGATCTTGTCCCACCACGCCTCGACGATCATGGTGTTGGCGCGTGCGCCGGGCATCACCGCCAATTCGGTGATGGTACGATCGAATGGTTTGATGAACTCATCAAGCGCGGCGACCTTCGGGTCCATCCGTTCGAACTGCCAGATGCCGCCGTCCTGGGCGAGCGCGAGTTTGATCGTGGAGTTGCCGCAATCCGCCAGCAATCTCATGGATTGCCCCGGTCCGGAAGTCCGGAAGTCCGGAAGTCGGCTTCATCCGTCCGGAAGTCCGGAAGTCCGGAAGTCCGGAAGTCTTTTCCCACCACGCTTACCTGCTTCGCCCTGGTCGGTGATCGGCGTTCACGAGACTTCCGGACTTCCGGACTTCCGGACTTCCGGACCGAGTGGCAATCCATCAGTTCTTCCCCGTCGAGCCAAATCCACCCGCGCCGCGATCCGTGCCTTCCAGCTCGGTCACATGCCGCCACTTGATGGTTTCCACCGGGCAGAAGACCAGCTGGGCAATGCGCGTGCCACGCAGGATGTTCATCGGCTCGTCACCCAGATTGGCGAGAATGATCTTCACCTCGCCGCGGTAGTCGCTGTCGATCGTCCCAGGGCTGTTGAGCACGGTCAGGCCGTTGTTGAGCGCCAGGCCCGAACGCGGACGCACCTGCGCCTCGAAGCCCGGGGGCACGGCGATTTGTAGGCCGGTGGGGATCAGCGCGCGTTTGCCCGGCAAGATCTCCACCGGGGCGTCGATGGCCGCCACCAGGTCCAGGCCGGCGGCACCCTTAGTGGCGTAGGCGGGCAGCTTGAGCCCGGTGAAATGCGGCATGGTTACGACGGAGACCTGGGTCATGGGCGGGATGGTTCGGTCCTCGCCAGCGACTGCAAGGGAGCGCTGGGTGAGTCCGGTAGTCCGGAGGTCCGGAAGTCCGGAAGTCACACACGGCCACGAGACTTCCGGACCTCCGGACCTCCGGACTTCCGGACCCGGGCACCTCACCGCCTTGCCCCCCTCATCCTCTCACTAGGCTCCCGCCGCAGGAGAGATGCATGCGACTCAAGCGGTTGGAGACCTTCGGTTTCAAGTCTTTTGCCGACCGCATGACCTTCGACTTCGAGGACGGCATCACCGCGGTGATCGGGCCGAACGGCTGCGGTAAATCGAACATCGTCGACTCGATCAAATGGGTGATCGGCGAGCAGTCGGCCAAGGCTCTGCGCGGCGACGACATGACCGACGTGATCTTCAACGGCTGCGCTACGCGTCGCGGGATGGCCTTCGCTGAAGTAACGTTAGTGCTCGACCAGGTCGGCGTGCAACTCGGCATGGAGAGCGATGAAGTCGCGCTGACTCGACGCCTGACGCGCGATGGACAGTCGGCCTATTTCTTGAACGGCAAGCCGTGCCGTTTGAAGGACATCAAAGAACTGTTCATGGACACCGGCGTGGGCACTGCTGCCTATTCGGTGATCGAACAGGGCCGCGTTGGCTTTATCCTGGAATCGAACACCAAGGACCGCCGCGTCATCCTGGAAGAGGCCGCGGGCATCTCGCGCTACAAGGCGCGGCGCAAGGTCGCGCTGCGCAAGTTGGAGCGAGTCGAATTGGATTTGCAGCGCATCGGCGAAGTGCTGGGTGAAGTCCGCCGGCGCGTGAAAGCCGTGACACGTCAGGCGCAAGCCGCCCTGCGTTTCAAGGAATTGACCGAGCAGGTGCGCGAACTGCGCATGGCGTTCGCGCTCGAAGAGTTCGGTCGTCTCACCGCGGAAATGACCGCGCATCAGACCCGTAGCGATGAACTGAACGCCAGCGGTGCGGAAGTCGCCGCGCGTCTTGGCGAACTCGAAGCGGCCCTGGCCACCGCCGACCTGCGCCTGGTGCAGCTGGAAAACGAAATCCGTTCCCAGGAACAGGTGCGCGCTGATGCCCAGAGCAAACGCGATGTTGCCGATTCTCGTTCAAAGGATTCACGTTACCGCTTGGTCGAGATCGATCAGCAAGAGGAAGGCGACCGCGCAGCGCTCGCCAGCCTGACGGCCAAAATCGAAGCGCTCAGCGGCGAACATGCGCAGGCTGAGCAGTCGATGGCCAACGTCGAAACCGGCGGCTCGGGCGACGCGACGCTCAACGCCACGCTGAAAAGCAAACGTGATGATCTCGACGCCGCGATGGCGGCGGTCGACACGCTGGTGTCGGAAGTCGAAGACGCCAAGGCCAAGCAGGTCGAATGCCTGCGGGAACTTTCGCGCATCGAAGCCGAGCAGGGCCGTGTCGAAAGCGCGCGTCAGGCGACCTCCGATCGGCGCAAGCGCCTGGAAGACCGCACCGGCGGCCAGACCGAACACCTGATCCAAGCGCGCATGGCGGAATCCGCCGCGCAATCGACGCTCGGTGGCCTGATCACCGGTGCAGCTGAATTGCACAGCCAGCTCGACGAGCACATCCGCGCGCGTGAAACCGCGCTCGCCGAAGGCAATCGCCTCGACAACGAACTTAATGAAGTCCGCCATCAGGAAGCGCGCGCCGAAACCGGCATGCGCATGTTGCAGGAGCAGGAAAAGCGCGCCGAGGGCGTGTTCCGCGGCGTGAAGGACGTGCTCCAGCAGATGGACCGTTTCCCTGGGATCGTCGGCATGGTCGCTGACCTCTGCCGCGTGCCCGACGACTACGTCGTTGCGATCGAGACCGCCCTGGGCGGCCAGGCGCAGAACATCATTACCGAAACGCAGGAAGCTGCGCGTGACGCGATCAACTTCCTGAAGAAGGAACGTCGTGGTCGTGCGACGTTCCTGCCGCTGAACGACATCCGTGGCGATGAACGTATCGATCAGCGGCTGCTCAAGGAACCCGGCGTAGTTGGGCTAGCCAGCCGCCTGATCAGCTTCGATGACGCGCACCGGGCGGCGTTCGAACACCTGCTTGGCAACGTGCTGGTGACTGAAACCCTCGACCACGCGATCATGCTGCGGCGCAACCATCGGATATCATGCCGTCTGGTGACGCTCGACGGTGAAGTGGTGAACGCCGGCGGTGCGATGACCGGCGGCAAACAGCAAGGCGCCGACAATGGCGGCTTGGTCTCACGCAAGAACGAGATCCGCAAACTCGAAGACCAGTTGACTGAGCTAGCCAAACGCAAACTCACCGTCGGCACCGCGCGCGATCAGATGAAGAAGGACGCCTTCGAGCGTTCGATGAAGGTCGAAGAGACCCGCCGCACGATCCAGCAGGCCGATCGCAACGTTGGCGAGGCCAAAGCGCAGCTGATGAAGTGCGAACGCGACCGCCTGCACTTGGAAGACGCCGCCAGCAGCTTCGGCGCCGAGCTCCAAGAAATTGCCGCGGAAATCAGCAAGATCGAAACCGAAGCCCGCGATCTGCTCGGGCAGCGTGAATGGTTTGCCGCGCTCAACCGAAAAATCGACACCGACCTCGCGCGCATGAGCAGCACGATGGAAGCGAAAGCAGCCAACCGCAATGGCATCCAAGACGAAGTGAACAACCTGCGCGTCAGCGTCGCCACCACGCAGGAACGCCAAGAGGCGGTACGCAATCACCTCAGCCACTTGGTCCGCAGCTTACAGGAACTGGAAGACCAGAAAGCCGAACGCGAACGCCGCCTGGCTGGCCTCGACACCAAACGCGCCGAACTGCGTCAGGCGATCGACGAGAACCAGCGCATCTTCTCCGAGTCATCGACGCAGGTTTCGGCCTTGGCGCAGACGCTCGATACACTCATCAAAGAACGCGACGGCCTGCGTAATGGCGTCGAAGAAGAACGTCAGGAAGCCCGCCGCCTGTCAGGTCGCCAACGCGGCATCGAAACCGAACGCAATCAGCTCGAAGTGAAAATCGGCGAAGCCAAGGTGCGCATCGAAGGGCTCGCCCAGCGCATCATGGACGACTACCAACTCGACCTGGCCGAAGCGTTCGGCAACTACGTGCGCCCGGCGGATCTCGACTGGCCGAAGCTGCGCAATGACTTGGCGTCGACCGAGAAAGAACTCGCTGCGCTTGGCCCGGTGAACCTTGCGGCGATCGACGAACTCGAAGAAGTGCAGGCGCGCGAAAGCTTCCTCGACCAGCAGTTCACCGACCTCAGCAGCGCGCAAGAAAAGCTCGGCGAGATCATCGAACAGATCAACGACATCAGTCGCAAACTGTTCGAGCAGACCTACCGCGACGTGCGCAAGAATTTCCAAGAGCTCTTCCGCAAGTTGTTCGGCGGCGGCAAGGCCGACCTGGTGCTAGAGAAACCCGAACCCACCATCGAAACCCTGCCCGACGGCCAAGTCATCACGCACAAGGCGGTGCCGCTCGACATCCTCGAAGCCGGGCTCGAAATCGTCGCCCAGCCGCCAGGCAAGAATCCCAAGATCATCACACAATTGTCCGGTGGTGAAAAAGCGCTGACCGCCATCGCTCTACTGTTCGCGGTTTACCAGACCAAACCCAGCCCGTTCTGCATCCTGGACGAAGTCGACGCACCGCTTGACGAAGCCAACGTCGACGTCTACTGCAACATGCTGCGAGAATTCGTGAAGGACTCGCAGTTCATCGTCATCACGCACAAGAAGCGCACCATGCAGCGCGTCGACGCGATTTACGGCATCACCCAGAATGAGCCGGGCGTCTCGACTAAGATCTCGGTGAAGTTCGAGGAGATCCACAAGCTCGGGGACACCGAGGGTGGAGAAGGCGAACTCGCGCCGACGGTGCGTGGGGCGGGGCCGTACGCGGGGTGAGGGACATTCCGAGTACACGTTGCCCATGGCACACAATGATGCGAGCCATCGTCCAGCTCACTAATGGGAGCGTTGATGAGTGAGTCTGTCCCTCCCAATAAAATGGGGTCATCGAATATCCCACAAAATAAGGAGACTTCTCCAGGGG
>JANPLC010000129.1:0-24707 GCA_031426335.1 Planctomycetota bacterium | reverse complement strand
TCGGCGGCCTTACGGTGCGTTGGGGCGCGCCGCTGGAGACCCTGCCCGCGGCGTGGTCGCCCGCTGGTCGACGCGAGGTGTTCCTCTTCATCAAGGAGGCGCTGACCAACATCGTGCGCCACGCCCAGGCCAGTGCGGTCGATCTCACGCTGGTGGCGAATGAACGCGAACTCCGCCTGGAGATCCGTGACGACGGCAAGGGCTTCGACGCCACGGCACACAGCGGCGGCATGGGCCTGACCAGCATGCGTGAACGCGCCCGTGCGGTCGGTGGAAATTTGGCGATCACCTCGGCACCGGGGAAGGGCACCCACATCACGCTGGTGGTGCCGATCGCGCGCATGCAGGCGTCTGCGGCTGGATCGGTGCGTGTCGCTGCAGTACAAAAGTCGCCATGACCCGCGTAGAATCCGATCCGACGTGGCACCCCCTGGGAGAGGCGAGCCCCAGCTCGCCTTGTATTGGTGGTCGTTACTCGGGTACATACGCCGGATGGAGGACCGGGAAAATTAGGCGAGCTGGGGCTCGCCTCTCCCAGGGGGTGGCAATTTGTCGCGCTCGTTCTGCGTGGGGAATTGGGAATCCCAAGTGACCACCATCTGGATCATCGAAGACAACGTCGCCTTCCGTCGCGCCACCGCGCGCGCGTTGTCCGCCCGCGGTGATTTGACCGCCAAAGAATTCGGTCGCTGCGAGGACGCCCTCGCCGCCCTGTTGTCCGGCGAACGCGCCGACGTGGTGCTGCTCGACATCGGCCTCCCAGGAATCGACGGCATCGAAGGCATCGTCCGCATCAAGCAGCTCGCGCCTGACACCGGCATCGTGATCCTCACGGTGTTCGAGGACGACGACAAGATCTTCCGCGCGGTATGCGCTGGTGCCTCGGGGTACCTGCTCAAATCCGAACCGATGGCGACGGTATTGTCGGCCATCGACCAAGCCCTCGCTGGCGGCTCACCGATGAATCCCCGCGTCGCCCGTCGCGTGCTGGCGATGTTCGCGCAGATCGCTCCGGCCAAACCCGACAAGGTACCGGAGGAAGATCCTGGGCTGTCAGAGCGTGAACGCCAAGTGTTGTCGCTGATGGTCGAGGGGTTGGGGAAGAAGGAGATCGCAGCAAAAACAGAGTTGAACCAGCACACCGTCGATTACGTGACGCGCTGCATTTATAAGAAGCTGCATGTGAACTGTATTGCGGCGGCGGTGAGTCGGGCGGTCAAGGATGGGATTGTGAGGAGGTAGATCCATGGCACGTACGTGCGAACAAATCATTGAAGACATCAATAAACTCAAGGCCGAAGACTTCGATTTGATGTCTCCGACTGCCAGCGGCATGGAGAGGCTTTATGAGTACATGGAGGAATTGGAAACGCTGCCAGATGCGGAAAGGCTAATCCCCTCGCTTTTTCGCTTTATTGAGCGATTTCCTGATGTGGATCTCGGATCGCCCGGGCCGATCGTGCACGCTTTAGAGCGCATGGAAGGGCGCTATGAACAGGAATTGAAACGGTCGATTGAGCGAACGCCGACACGCCTGACGCTTTGGATGGTCAATCGTCTAATCAATGGTGAGGTGAATGTCCAAGAGTGGCTTCATGTGTTCCGAAGTGTGTCGGCATCACCCAAAGTATTTCCGACAGTGAGGCAATCCGCGTTGGAGTACATAGAGTTTCAACGTCGTAAGGGGATATCTCTCGGCTAACGACGTAGATTTTTCAGGCTAGCCGCGCTTAGCACGAGCACCGCACGGGTTGGTACCGGAATGGCCGAATGCGCCCTTCCGAGGGCTCGTCCTTACGCGTTGTTTACGTCCCCACGTAACTAGTCGGAGGGAGGTGGATGGTATCGTGGCCACATGCGCATCCTCCCCCGTCTTGGTCTGGTCGCTGTTCTCAGTACCATCGCCGGTTCGCTCCAAGCCGCCGCCGTCAGCGGCTCGATCGACTACGGCCGCGACATCCGGCCGATCCTCTCGGAGAACTGCTTCTACTGCCACGGCCAGGATGCCAGCCATCGCAAGGGCAAGTTGCGGCTCGACACGCTCGATGGACAGCGGGCGAAGGACGCGGTCATTCCTGGGAAGCCGAACGACAGCGAGATCATCAAGCGCATCCTGACCAAGGATCCGGATGAGCAGATGCCGCCGCCGGATTCCAATCGCCACCTGACGGACAAGCAGCGCGAGCTGCTGCGGCGTTGGATCACCGAGGGTGCGCCATTCGACGGACACTGGGCGTTTAATGCTCCGTCGCGGCCGGAGGAACCGAAGAACCGCAATGCGACGTGGGCGCGAAATCCCATCGACCGGTTTGTCGCGGCCAAACTCGACAGTTACGATTTATTTCCTTCGCCGGAGGCGACCAAGGAGACACTCATCCGTCGCGTGACGCTCGACCTCACTGGCTTGCCGCCGGAGCCATCCGAGATCGACGCGTTCCTCGCGGATCAATCGCCGGAGGCGTACGAGAAAGTCGTCGATCGGTTGCTCGCGTCGCCACACTACGGCGAACGCATGGCGCTGCCGTGGCTCGATGCGGCGCGGTATGCCGACTCCAACGGCTTCCAGCAGGACGGCGACACTTACCAGTGGGTGTGGCGTGACTGGGTGGTGAAGTCGCTGAACGAGAACATGCCCTTCGACCGCTTCACCGTCGAGCAGCTCGCGGGTGACCTGCTGCCGGACGCCACGCGCGAACAGAAGCTCGCCACCGCGTTCCACCGCAATGGCCTGCTGAACGGAGAGGGTGGCAACATCGCCGAGGAGCAGCGCTTCGTCCTGCTGTTCGACCGCGTAGACGTGACGGCGACCAATTGGCTGGGCCTGACCGTGGCGTGCGCGCAGTGTCACGACCACAAGTACGATCCGATCACGCAGAAAGACTACTACTCGTTGATGGCCGCCTTCAACAACGTGCCAGAGAACGGCACCGCGGGTCGCATCACGCAGAAGATCCGCTCAGCAGATCCGATGATCGATATGGCATCGCCGGAGCAGAAGGCGAAAAAAGCGGCGTTGGAAAAAGCACTGAACGCGGCGCGCGACAGCCTGAAGAAGGAACAAGTGGCTTGGCAGCAACGGGTGCTGACCGGTGACGATGCCGTCGCCGATGAGTCGATTGCTGATTTGCTCCGCCGCTGTCCGACGCCTGAGTTGACCAAGGACGAGAACGAGAAGATCCGCAAGTTCTTTGATGAGAAAGTCGCGGGCAGTCTGGAAAGCCGGCCGAAGCAGCAGATCCAGGAGCGCGAGAACAAACTCAACGACCTGAAGGACGACTACCCGATGGTGATGGTGATGTCGGACGCGAAACCGCGCGACACCCACATCCTGGAACGTGGCAACTACGAGGTGCCCAAAGCCAAGGTCACCATCGATGTGCCGGGATTCCTGCCGCAACTGCCGCCTGAGGCGCCGCGCAATCGTCTTGGCATCGCCCAGTGGCTGGTGGCGAAGGAACAACCACTGACCGCGCGCGTGTTGGTCAACCGCATGTGGCAGACGTTCTTCGGCCTGGGCATCGTCAAAACGTCGGAGGATTTCGGCATCCAGAGCGAGGCGCCGTTGCACCGCGAACTGCTCGACTGGCTGGCGGTGGAACTGCGCGACAACGGTTGGGATGTGAAACGTGTCCACCGCCTGATGGTCACCAGCGCGACCTATCGTCAGGTCAGCAAAGTGACGACGTCGTTGTTGGAGCACGATCCGGAGAACCGCCTCTTCGCCCGTGCGCCGCGTTTCCGTCTGCCGGCGATGTTGCTGCGCGATCAGGCGCTCGCTGCTAGCGGTCTGCTGGTGCGCACCATCGGTGGACGACCGGTGTACCCGTATCAGCCGAAGGACATCTGGGACAGCTTGGCGATCACCAAGGAACGCGACTTCACCTATCCGCAGTCCACTGGTGCGGACCTTTACCGTCGCAGTCTCTACACCTTCTGGCGCCGCACGGTCGCGCCGGCGAACCTGTTCGACGCCTCGCAGCGCCAGACCTGCTCGGTGCGCACCACCGCCACCAGCACGCCGCTGCATGCGCTGACCACCCTCAACGATCCGACCTTCGTCGAGGCGGCGCGCGCGCTGGCGACGACCGTGATGACGGAAAAACCCGAGCAGCGTCTGGCCGTGGCGTTCCGCCGCGTGCTCAGCCGTTGGCCGGACGACACCGAACGCGCGCTGCTGACACGCAGCCTGGGCAAACAACTCGCGCGTTTCCAGGCTGATCCCAAGGCTGCTGAGGCGTTCCTCGCCGTCGGCGAATCCAAACGCGATCCGGCGCTCGATCCGGTGCAACTCGCCGCGCACGCCGCGGTGTGCCTGGGCATCCTCAACCTCGATGAAGCCGTGAGCCGGCAGTGAGCAGCACCATGAGCACCACCCGCCGCACGTTTCTTGGACAGGCCGCCGCCGGACTCGGTCTCGCCGCGCTCGGTGGCCGGCAGGTGATCGCCGACGATTCGGCGGTGGCCGCGTTGGCCCAGGCGAAGGACTGGGGCGCAGGCCCCACCGCGCTCAATGGTCTGCCGCACTTTGCGCCCAAGGCCAAACGCGTGATCATTCTGTGGATGGGCGGCGGCATGTCGCACGTCGATCTCTACGATCACAAGCCAGGTCTGGAAAAATTGAAGTTCCAGGATCTGCCGGACTCGGTGCGCAGCGGCGCGCGTCTGTCGTCGATGACCGCTGGCTACAAGTCGTTTCCTATTCTGCCGCCGATCAAACCGTTCAAGCAGTATGGCCAGTGCGGCACGCGTATGAGCGAACTGCTGCCGCACATCGGTTCGATGGCGGATGACATCTGCGTGATCAACTCGATGCAGACCGAGGCGGTCAACCATGCTCCAGGCGTGGCGTTCACGCTCACCGGATCGCAGGTGCCCGGACGGCCGAGCCTTGGTGCGTGGCTGACGTATGCGCTCGGCACGCAGGCGAAGGATCTGCCTGGGTATGTGGTGATGACCTCGACTGATGAGGCGCGCACGTGTGGCCAGTTGTTCTATGAACACTATTGGAGCAGCGGCTTTATCCCGTCGCGTTTTCAGGGCGTGCGCTTCCGTGGCATGGGCGATCCGGTGCTCTACCTCGCGGATCCCGCGGGCATGGACCGCGCGGCGAAACGCGACTTGCTCGATGATCTGGGTGACCTCAATCGTCATCGTCTGGGACAGATGGGTGATCCGGAGATCGACACGCGCATCGCGCAGTACGAGATGTCCTACAAAATGCAGAGCAGCGTGCCGGACCTGCTCGACATCGACAAGGAACCGCAACACGTGCTCGATCTGTACGGGCCGAACGTGAAGAAACGCGGCAGCTACGCCTTCAATTGTCTGCTGGCACGTCGCTTGGCCGAACGCGGCTCGCGCTGCATCCAACTCATGCACAGTGGTTGGGACCAACATAACAACTGGTCGTATCACCTGGAGAACATGACGCGCGATACGGATCAACCGAGCGGCGGCTTGCTGAAGGATCTCAAGCAGCGCGGCATGCTTGATGATACCTTGGTGATCTGCGCCACCGAGTTCGGTCGCACGGTGTTCCTGCAAGGCAACAAGGACAACCCCAAGGCCTTTGGCCGCGACCATTTTGGTCGCGCGTACAGCACCTGGATGGCGGGTGCCGGCGTGAAACGTGGTTCGGTCTACGGCGAAACCGACGAATTCGCCTACAACGTGGTGCGCGACAAGATGCACATCCACGACTGGGGCGCGACGGTCATGCACCTGCTGGGCATTGACCACACGCGCCTGACGTACCGCTACCAGGGCCGGCAGTTCCGCCTGACCGACGTGCATGGTGAGGTGGCGAAGGGCGTGCTGGCTTGAGGCCTGTTGCTAGAGATCACTCATCGACATCGCGCGAACTGGTGATGAAGGGGCCGTGCAGGCTGGCTTTGACGGTGTGAGCCAATTTCTTGTAGCGGGAGCGTTCCCGGTCGAGCACCGCCTGCCGTAACGGGAGCTTCTTGGTCGGGACGAAATGGTATTCGTGGTCGACCTCTTCGTAATCAATCATCATCGTATTGACCTTGAGAAAATTGTGGTCTTTGGCGCAGAGTGCAACCACGGCCAGAATGGCTTCCTTCGTGCTGGCGGTGAAAACGTAGTCGAATCTCAGGATGGCGTCCATGCCATGGTCATGGGCCATGTAGGCAGCGTAGTTCGCCGGGATCTCATCGGGATCCTGCGTCGGACTCAGGGTCAGCGGATTCGGCGGACGCACCCGCTGCGCCCCCGTCTCACGCTGCTGTTCGGCGGGTATGAGGAATTGGGACGAGGCGAAGGCTTCAGCCAAGGAAGCGGCAGGGATGGCATTGGCTGGAGCGTTGCGCAGATCTTCCGGCAAGATGGATCGGGTTACGATGAAGACCGGAGCATTCATTCGCGATTTCATCGAGCGGATCAGCTTGAGCGCTTCCCGCGCCAACGCAGATCCCTTCGGCTCGATCAGGAAGTAGCACGGGTCTTGGGCCCGCTCAGCCATGAATTCCAGGCGGATGCGGATTTCCTCGTTTCCGCTGCAAAATTCGAAACCATGGAGCAGCCCATGGCCCACCCGACACGATTGAGTCTCCCGGATCAGTGCTTCGGCGGTATCGTCCCGCTCCTGCATGGTCAAATCATGGTCGGGATAGGTGATGAAGATGACATGCATGCCGAGACGATCATCGATCCGTCTGAATCGGCAAGGTTCCGGCACCCTCGGTGCCTCGTGGCAACGGCGACGACGGCTCTACGCTGCCGCGCATGCGCCGGCTGCGTCAGAGATCTGGTCTTCTGGCGCTGATGTCCGGCTGTTGGTTGGCACCGGCCGCATGGGCAGCGGATCCACCGGTTGCGCCAGAGATGCCTGTCACGACCCCGCCTGAACGCCTGTCGGTCACCGCCGAGTCGGTGACCACGGTCTACAGCCAGGCGCCCTACCAGGAAAACCAGACCTTCGTTCGCGACGTGCCGATGCAGCGGCAGATCTCCATCCGCGAAGCGATGGACCTGCCTGGTGTGCTGGGTGATCCGATCAAGGCGGTGTCGACGTTGCCTGGGATCGTGACTGGCTCCGGTGGCGAACTGTTCTTCCACGGTTCGAAGGACGGCGAGTCGTCGCCGACCGTCAATCACCTGCCGGTCGGTTACCTCTTCCACCTCGACGCGCTGCATTCGGTGATGTCACCGGAAGCGGTCGAGCAGCTCGATGTCTACCTGGGTGGCTTCGATGCCACGTATGGCGACGCCATCGGCGGGGTGATTGATGTGACGCCGCGTTATCCCCTGGAAGCGGGCAGCGGGTACGTGCACATCGGTCTGCTCGACAGCGCCGTCGGTGGCGAATTTGGATTGGGCAATGGCTGGGCCATGTCAGTGCATGCGCGGCGCAGTTACCTCGACCTCATCGTTCCGGCCGACGCGCTCGACGACGAGGATAGTAAAACCACCGTCACCACCTTTCCCAATTACAGCGACGCCAATGCGACGCTGGCCTACACGGTCGGCGCGCATCGTTTCAGTCTGGAGACCATCTTCGCACTCGACGAGTTCGGCATCGCCACGCAGGACAATGCGGTCAAGGATCCGGCGGCGACTGGCGAGATCGCTGGGCGCTACGGTTTCAGCAGCACCGGTCTGCGCTGGAGCTACGACGACGGCGATTACCGCGCGAATACGCTGGTGGGGTACCTCTATCACTGGCAGCGGGTGAACATCTTTGCCGGCTATTATTATACTCAGAAGGCCACCACCGGAACGCTCTACCACGCGTCGAGTTGGCGTCGTGGCGCGCATGACCTCACCGCGGGGTGTGAGATCCAACGCCAGTACCTGCCGATCGACGCCCGCATCCCCATTCCGCCGACCGACGATCAAGTCGACTTCGATCTGACCAGCGCGCCGACCTACGATGTGGACCAGACGCTGCAGCCAACGGTGTACAGCGTGTTCGTGCAGGATCTCTACGAGATCACTGAGGTTTGGCGCACGCGCATCGGCGTACGTGGTGAGTATTCCGATCTGGGTGAACGCGCGATCCGCATCATGCCGCGTGGCGCGGTGATCCATGACCTGGGGCAACAGGACACCGTGGCGGCCTCCGCCGGCATGTATTCCTCACGGCCGGAGGAGATCAAACGCTTCGACCTGATCGGCAATCCCGACCTGGGTGATGAGACCGCGGTCCATTACGGCCTGGCCTGGAATCACCGTTCGTCGCAGTTGGGGAACTGGACGCTGGAGCCGTATTACAAGCGCCTCAGCCATCTGGCAGTGGCCGATACGACGACGAATTACGCGAATGAGGGCGAGGGCTACGCGTGGGGCGTGGACCTCAGCTGGCGCCTGCGGGGCCCACGCTGGTATGTCGCCTGCTCGTATGCTTTCCAGGAAGCCGCGCGGCAACTCAGCAGTGACGATGGGACGATGTACAGCTTCTATGGTGATGTGCCGCATTCGCTGCAGCTGATGGGCAGTTGGCGTTTCGCGCCGGGCTGGTCGGCATCTTTCTTGGCGAAGTACACCTCTGGCCAGCCCTACACCCCGGTGGTCGGGACCTACCAGTACACCGACACCAACGGCAACGTGCGCACGCGTCCGACCTATGGCGAGCCGTACAGCGAACGTTTCCCGTACTATTTTACGCTCAATCATCGGGTGACCTGGAGCACGGTTTTTTCCGGCGGCGAACAGCTCGAAGTCGGTGTGGAGATCCTCAACCTCACCAACCACGCCAACGTCATCGGCATCCAGTACGACGATCAATACAACAAGGAGCGCGACGTCACCGGCATCGGCTTGTTGCCGTCACTTGATGTCACGGTGCGCTTTTAGCGGACCCCGGTCGTGCGGCCAACCAGATGGGGAAACGGGCGCCGCGCGTGCCGTGGGCACGTCCTTCGGCGAGTTCGACGTGAAACCCCGTCGCGCGTAGGCGTTTGGTGAACGCGGGATCGTGTCCGGCAGACCAGATCGCCAACACGCCGCCTTTCCGCAGAGCGGCGAAGGCCGCGGACAATCCAACTCCACCGTAGAGCCAATGATTGGCATCGGTGGTCAGCGCACTCGGGCCGTTGTCGACATCGAGCAGGATCAGGTCATAGGCTGCGCGCTGCGAGCGCAGCAATTCCGCGATATTGCCGGTATGGACCTCGACGCGCGGATCGCTCAGCGGGTTTCCGGCCAGGTGGGCCAGCGGTCCACGATTCCACGCCACCACGGCAGGGATCAACTCCGCCACGGTTAGGCGATCATCCGGCCCAGCGTCGCGCAGCGCGGCCGCGAGGGTGAAGCCCATGCCGAGACCGCCGATCAACACCTGCCGCTGCGGCCGTGCGCCGAGGTGGGCGAAGGCCAAGCGCGCGAGGGCGTCCTCGGAGCCATGCGCCATGCTGCTCATCAACTCGTCACGTCCAACGCGGATGGCGAAGTCGCGCGCGCGTTGCGCGAGCGTCAGTTCACCACCGCCGGGAATCGCGGCACGGTCGAGAACAATCCAGGGTTTCACGGCATTCCATTAGGTGGCGACGTGAGCCGCGACCAGGAGTTCCCACCTACAGCGTGCGGCAAGGAGGTGGGCAGCCTGGACACGGGTGCGACTGTGCGGCCAAGAGAAGTCCGGTCGAGTGCTGAAAATTGCGCGTCACCCGCCGTCGCTCAGGAACGCGGCGGACGGATCACCATTCGCCCGGTTCCTGCTCAAGCCGCTGGATCCACAGGATGCTGCCGATGGGATTGCGGTTCACCCACCAGTGATGGTCGCTGTTGGCGACCGGCGTATTCCGGTACACGTCGTAGGAACCCGATTTGAAATAGGATTCTTTGTTGATCTCCGGAAGTTCGTAATAGCCGGACTTGATGCGGATACCCATGCTCGAACCGCCCACCGCTGACGTCCACTGGGCGCGGAACCACAAGACGGTTTCCTGCGAACGAAGCAGGTTGAACAACGCACGGTCGCTTTGAAACATGTCCGCGGCACCCTCGGCATAGGCTTCATCATAGTCGCGGAAGCCAGTGGTTGGTCCGGCGCCGCAGGTGATAGTGAAGGTTGCCGGCTCCACCGGTGGTGTGCGATTGGGATTGCTCGGGTCGGGGGCGGGATTCTTGTCGCGGTAGATGCGCATCCAGCTCTTGCCAAGTGATTCGGCGCGCGGTGTTGGCTTTCCGGTCGCGAAATCGCTCCACGTCTCGCCGGCCGGCTGGGGATCACGTTCGGTGTAATTCACCAGCACGTTCCAGCCATCTGCTGGCCGCATCGGCAGGGGATTGTAGACGAAGGATTGTTTCAGAGCGAAAGGTGGGCGCTCCATCACGAACAACGGGAAACGCGCAGCTTTTCCGCCAATGTCGGGGAAACGCCCGCTGCCGATCTGATAGAGCGGCACGCCGTTGCGATCCTTCGGTCCGGCGGAGCCATCACGCACGTCGGCCCAGCCGAAGCCTTCCTCGTGCTCCGGCGTGGCGGGATTGTCCCAGCCCAGGCGCGAAGCTTCCTGGATGTACTGCAATCCGCCGATCAACACCAGGCGTGCCTGGGCTTCTTGGATGAGGCGGTTCGATTCCTCCACGTCGGAGCGCATGTTGACCAGGAAGACCATCGCCATCGACATCAACAGCGCGGAAATACCCGCGACGATGATCAGCAAGGTGCCGTGACGATGTGGCGTGGTGGTACGAGCAGACACCGATCGGACGGAGATCACCGGATCTCCACTTGGTCAAGCTGGTCGAGATTCCGTTGTTGACGCGCACCACGCAGCGACGAGCCGACGCCCCAAAACGACAGCCGCAGGGCCTCGCTGCTGAGAGGGCTGCGCACTTCGACCTGACACAGATCAATGTAACTCGACCACACGACGTAACGACGGGTCTCGACCCGCAGCCCTGGCCAATGCAGAGGCTTCTGCGGCAGGAGGTCGGTGAAGGCGCCGTCCTTGTAGGTGGCGCCATTGACCGTCACCGGGGTGGAGGCGGTGCGTTCCCAGATGTCACGCGGTTGCCCACGCATGGCGAAGGGCGCGGCGGTGCTTTCGTACCAGCAATAGATCGCATCACCTGGGAGGTAGCTGATCATGCCGTAGCCACCAAGCTGCCGGTTGATGGTGCGGATCTGATCGGGATACCACGCACGAATCGGTTCGGTGTGGCCGGCGCGTTGCAGCTGACCGTAGTTGCCCCACTTGAGCGTGTTCGTCGCACTGACGGCAGGAGTCGCATCGGTATCCATGGCAAATCCAAGGCCCCGCCACCAAGTCTTGGGATCACATTCGAGTTTCGTCGGATCGTAGATCAGTGGTGCGAACGACTTGCCCACCGCGCGTAATGGATTGGTGGCCCGGTTAACAGCAGAGCGGTCGTCGTACTGGTCCCAATAATCCAACTCGTTGAGCGCCGCCTGGAAGCCGGTGCGCAACAGGCTGTTCTCCAACGACAGGCGCTTTGAAATGGTGATGGTCTGCGCACTCACGCGGAAGGCCGCCACCGAGGTATAGATCACCATGGTCGACAAGGTGATCGCCAGCAGCAGTTCGATGAGGGTGAAGCCGCGGGTAAGCATCAGTTCCTCAATCCAGACCAGACGCGGGGGTTGTAAAAATTGAATCGCGCAATGGTGGTGGCGCGCATGCGTACCGAGGGCGGTACACTGCCATGGTCGAGTTTCCGGTTACCGTTGCGATCGGCGCCCCACATCCCTAGGTAGTTTTCTTTACTGGAGAGACCATCAGGCGCGGAGGTGTTCAGTCCATTGCGGCTGCTGTTGTTCCAGGTGAAGAACACTTCCGGATTGTTGAACTTGTGGGCGTTGTTGTGGTAGGAGTACTTGCCGTCGGAATCATAGGGCACGCGGCTGGCATCCTGCGGTGCGCTGGGCGCGGTCTCGGCATCCTGGTAGGATTTCCAGTCGACCGCCCAGAACACCAGTTGGCGGCAACGCTCGGCAGGTTGGAAGGGCGCGGTCAGGTTGAAGGTGTCGGGTTGGCCAACCACCTGCGTGCCGAAACTCTCTTCGATATCGATTTTGTTGCCGCTTGGGCGCGGTGGTGCGACCGGGCCGGGCACCGGGGCGATCACGGAGCGCATGCCGTAGCTCGTGCTCGTCCCTGGGTTGCGTACCGGTCGAGCCGTGAGAATGCGCCAGGAGATGTCGCCGTTGGCGGCGGTAAAGATATTGGCGTCCTGCCACCTCGCCCCAGGAGAGTTCGAGGGGAACAGTTCATATTGCAGGAGCGGATGATCCCAGCCGTTCTGGAAATTGAGCGCCCGGTCGATGCCCCAGTCATAGGGATCAGTGGTCACGTGGCGGTGCAGCCATTGCAACGAATGTTCGTGCGCTTTCTGCGCCTGGGTGCTCTCCATGGCGGTCGGCATCAGCGACGGACGGGTCAGCCACACCATCGCCTGTGCCAGGTATCCGGCGGCGAGCACCTTGTAGGGTTCGACCGGGGTATACGCGTTGCCGGGTGGCGCATCAGGAATGCCATCGAGGTCGCGCACCATTGCCAGCGCAGCCACCAGTTCCTTGGCCTTGTCGCGGTAGGCCACGACGTTAGCGCGGGTGTGCGGCAATTCCGGCAGGGTGTTCGGCACCGCGGTCTGCCAAGCCGTGCTGACGGCCAGGAACTCCGTCAGATTCGGCCACGCGTTGAGCCGCCAGCTATCTTCATGACGCGAGGACGGGGTGGAATTGTTGGGGAATGAACTCACCCGCGGTGGGGCCGGGTACCAGTCGTAGTAGGGCCACGCCTTGCACGGATGGTTGGCGAGTGCCGGCTGCTGGGCGTGACCGACGTAGGCGAAGACCAAGCGCTGGCTCTCATTCGGGATTTCAATGTCCTCCAACGAGATGGTGCCTTCATCAATCGACGCGACCGGGCGTGGACTGCTGTAGAACAGGTAGCCACCAGCCCGCAGCACCTGTTGGATCTCGTCGTTTTCCGCATCCAGGCGGCGCGCGATGTCGAGTGGCACCGGCAGGCTGCCGTGGCGGTAGTTGCAGTTCTTCTGCTCGATGAGCGGCGATTGCGCGACCTGGTTGATGCTGCACAGCGCGAGCGTCTGGCCTTCCAGTCGCTGCTCATCCCACTTCCGCCACTGGTTGGCATTGACCGACATCAGTTCGATCGCCTTGGCGCTGGCGAGGATCTGGAAGCGCGCCATTTGCTGGGCCTTCAGACCGGTTGGGAACAGCATCATCACGCTGAGCACCCCGACCGAGACGATGACCAGGCTGATGCCGACCTCGAACAAGGTGAAGCCGCGACGTGAGGGGAGTGCAAAGTGGGTCATGGGATGGCGAGGACTGCCCTCAGTTAGGTGCTATAATAGCATCGACGTAACGGACTAGGCTAAACCAGACACCGACCTGGATGCCCCCTCAGAAAGCAGGTGTCCCAGCTGCAAAATATAACACCGGGAATTTCGCCAGGTGGAGCTCCTTCGGCAAACCTTATGCACCTCAACGGGTGTACTCGAGGAGGTGCGTAACAGCCAACCAGGCTCGTAATGGCGGCAGGTCGTTTCCTTGGCCACGGATCGCGATTGAGTGCCCCCACCAGGAAACCGCCATGCGCCTGATCCTTTTACTGCTGCTCGCCATCATATTGGTCCGCGCTGTTGAGCCGGAAGAACGTGAACGTCTGCGCGACCAATTCACTGATGCCGTGAGCGCACTCGCCGAGGTGCAGCAGCGCCTGGTGGAAGTCGCTGCCGGCGGTGGTGTCCAGCTGCCGCCTGGAGTTCCGGCGACACTGGCGGCACGCCGCACGTTGGCTGAGGGCTGGCTCAAACGCATCGCGGATCCGTTGGCAGAATTTCCGCCGGAGGAAGCCGACACCTTCCGCGATGGACTCGAAGGCCTGCGCGGGCGGATGGATGGCGTCATCGGTCTGGTCGAACAAAGCACCTCGGCCGCTGATCGCTGGCCACACAGCGTCAAAACGGCGGAATTCACCCGCTACCGCGCCTTCCTGCGCCAGCGCATCGACCAGGGCTTGCTGGAGATCGCTAGCGGGGCGGAGCAGCCCGTCGATGAGGAGCAGGCTTGGCGTCGTCAGCGCCGGCACGAACTCATCCTGCAACTCAACGAATCGGCCCAGCAGTCCTCCGAGCGCTGGGCGTTGGTCCCGAAGGATGCGCCGGTGCTGCGGGAATACCAAGATCACCGCACGGCGCTGCGTGCCGCCGCCGAGAGCAGCCTACAGCAGGCCAATCCGGCGAACGATCGCGACCTCGACCGTGACGAGGCCATCCTGTGGCTGTTCGACGAACTGGTCAGCCAGGTGCAGATGCGTGAAGAACGGCGCAACCAGCGTGAGATCCCTGCGCATGCGCCGCTGCTGGTCGCCTTCCATCAGGCGTTGGCCGGCGAGGAGCGCGCCATCCGAGCGCAGATCGCCCATCGTCGCGGCGACATTGCCGACGAGACCGCGTGGTACCGTCAGGAAGAGACCCTGCGGCGTGAGCGCGAGCAGCGCTCGCGGTTGTCCAGCCTAGCGTGGGAAGTCCTAGAGATCGACCTCTCCATCAGCGAGCGCCGCCAACAGCTCACCGAACAATTGACCGATGCCCCGGCCAGCGCCCGTGACGCCAGCGTTCCCCGTATGCGGGAGCTAGAGCAGGAGCGCGGTGCCATCGTGATCCGCCTGACCAAGGCGCTCGACGCCGGTGCCCGCGTCGACGTCCTGAAGGACAAGAGCGCCCTGAGCCAGCTGCAACGTGAGCACGAGATGCTGGCCGAAGATCTGGCGCAGCTGCGTGAGCGGGAGGAACAGGAAAGCGAATGGCGCGCTCGCGCCGGTGAACCGGGCGTGCGCGAGGCGTTGGTCAAACTTGATGCCGCCTGGAAGGCCATGGCCGACGCCCGCGGCCGTCAGTCGGAGTCGGAACAGGCAGCGATCCGCGCCGAGCTCGCACGCGAACTCGCGGAAGTCGAATCCGAAGCCGCGCAACTGGCCGCCGAACTCAGCCGCCAGGAACTCGACCGCGCCCGTGAAGCCGTCGAACGGAGCCGCGAACACGTCATCGATGTGCTGGAGAATCCCCAGCCGAAACCGGAAGGCGACGCGAAGTTCTGAAGACTTACCCAGCCAGGTGTTTCGCGATGCACTCGCGATCAGCTGGCGTCAGGTAGCGTTTCCCCGCGACCTCGTTGGCGACGAGGAAATCCGCCGCTTGGCTGATGGTGATGATCGGCGCGACGGTGACGCCGAGCTCATGCTGGATCTCTTCGATCGCCGTGCGGCTGCCCTGGCCTTTTTCCTGACGATCTACGGCGACCACCGCGCCGAGAATCTGCACGCCCGACGGTTTCAGCTTGGCCAACGATTCCCGCAGCGCGGTGCCGGCGGTCAGCACGTCGTCGACGATCACCACCGGTATGCCCGCCGTCAGCGGCGCGCCGACGAACAGGCCGCCGTCGCCATGGTCTTTGGCTTCCTTGCGATCATAGGTCCAGCCAACACCGCGACCGACCAGGCGTTCGTATTCCGCAGCGGCGGCGAGCGCGAGGGGGATGCCCTTGTACGCCGGACCGAACACCACCTGCACGTCCTTGCCGAAGCGCGCCAGGATGGTCGCGGCATAGGCCGCACCGAGCTGCGCCAGATCACCACCCTGATGGAAACAGCCGGTGTTGATGAAGTAGGGACTCTTGCGCCCGCTCTTGAGCGTGAAGTCACCGAACTTCAGCGCCTGACGTGCGACCAGCAGCTCGATGAAACTCTTCTGAGCGGAACTCAGCATGGGGAAGGTCCGAGGGGTACGAGGAGTACGACAGGTCCGAAGGGTCCACAAAAAAGTCCGAGGGACCCTTCGGACCCCTCGGACTTTTCATGCCCGTCGAACGGCGTGCGCAGCGCGCCTAGGCGATAATCTCGACGCTGAACCGATCACCCTGCTTGATCGCATTGACGATCTTCTGGTCCTCTGGCGACATCACGCGGCCAAACACCGTGTGCACGCCGTCGAGGTGCGGAGTCGCGGTGTGGGTGATGAAGAACTGGCTGCCGCCGGTGTTGGGGCCGGCGTGCGCCATGCTCAGGGTGCCTGGCAGGTGCCGTTCGGTATTCGTCGCGCCGAGTTCACATTTGATCTTGTAGCCCGGACCGCCGGTGCCGGCGATGCCCTTGGAGCCTTCTTTGCTGTTCGGGCATCCGCCCTGGACCATGAAATTGGGGATCACGCGGTGGAAGGCGAGCTGGTCGTAGAAGCCCTTCTTCGTCAGGTCGATGAAGTTCTTGACCGTGCTCGGCGCGGTTTTGTCGAAGAGCGCGATTTTGATGTCACCGCGGGCGGTATGGAAGATGGCTTGGGGCATGTGGGGTCCAGCGTGGGTTGGGGCGACATGATGCCCAATTGACCGGCACAGGCAAGTCACGGTGGAGAGACACCGCGGGGGGTGGCGCAAAGCGCGCCGTGATCAGCCCGCGGCTCAGCGACCCACGTTGGTGGTGCTGCGCGCTTGGCGGTTCTGCTTTGCGGCGGGAGCGTAGCGCTCCGGGAAGCTGCGCACGGCGGCCGCAGCGGCCTCATTGGCGACGCCGATGGCGAGGATCTCTGGCGGTTGGACGATCAAAACCTCCACCGTTACTGGGGCAAGGCTGCGATCGACCGGTTCGCCGGTAACCGGGCAAACGCTGTTGATCGACAACAACTTGCCTTCGGTGGCGGCAGCACGGATTTCTGCGCGGTGTTTCTCCTCTTCCGCACGTTGGGCAGCGAGGGCTTCCTGGACCTTTTCGGCGGCGGATTTCTCTGCCGCCGGGTCGCGCTTGGCCTGCTGGTTGCCGCAGCCGCTGAAACCAACGGACAAGCCGACGGTCAGGAAGAGGGTGGCCAGCAGGGCGGGGACGGCACGCATCGCGGACTCCTTACAGGCGGGGCATGATTGGCCGCAACGCAGGAGTGCCAACCGCAGAACCGAAGGTCCCGCACCCGGTGTCGCAGGGGGTCGGCAGAGACGGAATCCGGGTCACGGCCCGCCGGACCTGCAGTACCACCAATGCGGAGGTAACCTTCCCTGGTCACCTGCTATCTTCGACTGCAGCCCACCGGGCATGAGGCCACGTGAATACAGATCCCTCCATCGATACCCTGATCCTCCGCGCCCAGACCGGCGATGGGGAGGCCTTTGGCGCCCTGGTGCGCTCTTACGAATGGGCGGTGCGCGCCTGGATCACCGCTCGCTGTCCGGCTGGCGCCGACGCCGACGAGGTTGCCCAGGTCACCTTTGTCGAGGCCTTCAAGAACCTTGGCCGCTTCCAACCCGGCAGCGACTTCCGCGCCTGGCTGTTCACCATCGCGCGTTACCAGGTGATGTCGGAGCTGACCCGCCTGCGGCGCTTAGCCGATTACCACGAACGCTACTTTCCGCATGCCCTGTGGCAGGAACTGGAACGGCGTGCGCTGACCCTCGACGACGCCCTCGACGACGACCGTTTGGTCGCCTTGCGTGGCTGCCTGGGCAAACTCGATGAACGCGGCCGTGCGCTGTTGGCGCAGCGTTACGCCGAAGAGATCCCGGTGCAGGAGATGGCCGATCTGAGCGGGCGTTCAGTCGGCGCGATCAAGAAACACCTCTTCCTGCTGCGTGAACAATTGCATGAGTGCCTGACGCGCAAACTGGCGAACGAGGCTCAGTCATGAGCCGCGAGCTGGATCCGGAGTTCGCTGCGTTGTGGCAATCATTCATTGATGGCGAATTAGATGATGCGCAGGTGATGGAACTGGAGCGTCGCCTGAGCACGGATCCAGCATTGGCAGCGTTTGCCGCAGAACTCTACGTCGAACACCGCTTGCTGTCGTTGGCCCTGCGCACGGAGCCAGCCGATCGTTTCGCTCAGGCAACGCTCGCGCGCGTGGCCGAGGAAGGCCAGGACTTCTCGCGCAAAGTGCAGAGCCGCATCACCTCGGTGGCCACGTTGTCGGTTCGCCCGCAGCCCCAACGCCTGACCTGGGCGCACTACGCCTTCGCCGCGTCGTTGGCGGCGATGCTGGCGCTGATGCTGGCGTGGTGGACGACGCCAGTTCCGACCGCACCCGCGCGTCCGGTTGCCACTCTGGTGTTGACGGATGGCTGCGTGTGGGACGGTGCAACGTTGCTGTCTGGTCAGCGACTGATGAATGGCGCACTGCGTCTGCGCCACGGAACGGCTTTGGTGCGTTTCGATGGCGGTGCCGAGGTGTTGATGTCCGGCGCGGTCGATCTCACCCTCGAATCCCCAGGATCCGCAGCCTTGCAGCTTGGCCGGGTGACCGTGCGCGCGAGCGAGGGCGCCGCCGGTTTCATCCTGCGCACTCCCGTGTCGGAGGTCACTGACCTCGGCACCGAGTTCGCCACGTCAGTGGAGCGTGACGGCGCCACCGACTTGCAGGTCATCGACGGCGAAGTTGCCTGGCGCGGTTTACGCACCACGACCGTGGACAGCGGCACCGTGCTGCGCAGAGGTCAAGGTGTACGGCTGCGTTCGGCCAACGATGCGGTCGGTGAATCCCTGACGCTCACGGCACCAACCCTGGCGTCGCAGGTGCAGCACTTGCCCTCGTCAGATCAGGGACGCTTGCTGAGTTACGACGGTTTCGCGTATCCCTTTGCCCACACCACCAGTCGCCGTCAGGACGCGGCTGGCGGTTTCGGCTGGCGCGCTCCGTGGTATCGCAGCCAGCCGACCAATGATTTGCCGCTCGATTTCATTCCTGGCCAAAGTCTGGCGATGCCGGATGAACTGCAGAGCAGTAGCGGAGGAAGCGCGCTCCTGGTGACCGAGATTTCCAAGCCGGATACCTACCGCGATGCCTACATGCGGTTGTTCGTTGAACCGCTGGATCTGTCGCGTGATGGGGTCCGGTACCTCAGCTTGTTGGCTCAGCGCAGCGCCACCTTTGATGGCCCAACGCATCATTGGTTCCGCTGCATGTTAGTGTCAGAGACGGTGTCCAGTGATCGCGTGGGGTTCGGCATCATGAGCAATGGCTGCCCGTACCTGTTGAATCGATTTGGCAACAGTAACGCAACGGTGCCCATCCACGACGCACAAGCGTACCTCTGCGTGCTCAAAGTAGTGAGCGGACGCACGGAGCCCGATCAGGTGTTCTTCAAAATCTACGCTCCGTCGGACGTCGTCGATCGTCACGAACCGGCGACCTGGACGTTGATTGGGCAGCCGAGCAACTTCAACGGCGTGCTCGGCTCCATCCACATCAACAACGGCACTGACCGCGCGTGGCGTTTTGATGAGCTGCGAATCGGCACCTCGTGGGAATCGGTCACGCCGCGCGCGAAGACTGGAATACAGAAATGAACAAGAGGAACGGAGCAACGGAGGATAACATTCGCCTTCTCCTCCGTTGCTCCGTTCCTCTTGTTCAATCGGTTGTCAGTGCGCGGTCGGTTTTCAGTGAACCTCGGAAAATCATCATGTCCCTCGTCCCTCGCCTCGCCCTCATCACCCTGATCACCAGCCCAGTCGTCACGCTGTCAGCGGCCGATCTGCCGGAAGCCGCGTTCTTCAAGAACCATTGTTACGAGTGCCACGACGCCGACGTGCACAAGGCCGGCCTCGATTTGACGGCGCTGAAATGGAATGCGCAGGACGCTGATAACCAGGCGCTGTGGGTGAAAATCCACGACCGCGTGCGCGATGGCGAGATGCCTCCCGCCAAGAAGAAGGAACGCCCCGAGTCTGCCGCCGTCATGGCGCTGACTGCCGGCCTGGCCAAGCGGCTCATCGCCGCCGACGTGGCCGAGCAGAAGGCCCATGGCCGCACGCCACTGCGCCGCCTGAGTCGCGTCGAGTTCGAGTGGAGTGTGCGCGATCTGCTCGGCATGCCGGCGCTGTCGCTCAAGGACTCGCTGCCGGAGGACGGCAAATCACATGGTTTCGATCGCCTCGCCCACGCGCTCGACTTCTCCTCCATCCACCTGGAGGCCTACCTCGCGGCGGTGGACAAGGCGCTCGATGCTGCGCTCTGCCCGCTGACGGAGAAACCACCGCAGAGCAAGCACCGCTACCGGCTGTGGGATCTCTCCCGCCACGGCGGCAAGGAGTGCGAAGGCTTTGTCGGCCTGTCGGTCGAGAGTCGCATCGGCATTGGCCTGATCGGACTCAAACAGGACGAGACCTTTGTTGCGCCCAATGCGCATTCGGTCCGCGACGACGAACCGTACGCCACCGCGCTCGGTCTGTTCCGCAACGAGGATGCCGACTACCGCTGTTCCCTAACCAACATCAAGGCGTTCTATACCGGCTTCTATAAGCTGCGCGCGTCCGGCTACAGCTTCCACTGGGACGGCAAACAGGTGCAGCCGACGGAGCGTGGGGGTGCGCTGTCGTGGGGCATCTACAGCAAGAACATCCACTACGGCACCGTCGGCCTGCCGCCCAACAAAGCGGGCGAGACCGAGATCACCGCGTGGATCGAACGCGGCGGCGGCATGACCCACGGTACCGATGACAACTTGCGCATCGTGTTGTCGTCGTGTGAAAACATCCGCGACTTTGCGAGCAAGGGCGACGGCCTCAAAGGGCCGAAAGTTCCCGCGCCTGGCATCGCCGTCGAATGGCTGGAGATCGAAGGTCCGATCTTCGACCAGTGGCCGCCGGCCGGTCATCACGCGTTGTTCGGCGACCTGCCGGTAAAGGAATGGAGCAAGGAATCAGGCGTCCCACTACCGACGCAGCAGACCTGGCCGCAGGGTAATCCCGGGTCGTTCCCCAAGGATCCTTACGGCGAACGCGGCGACAAACGTCAGAAGGTTTACGTCGCCACCGCTGCGCCGCTCGCTGATGCCGAGCGTCTGCTGCTGACCTTTGCGCGTCGCGCTTTCCGTCGGCCGGTGAGCGCCGGCGATGTGTCGTCGTACGTGGCGATGGTGAAGGCGCGCCTCGACGCCGGCGCAGCGTTCCAGGATGCGATGCTGTCCGCCTACCGCGGCATCCTCACCGCGCCGGAGTTCCTCTTGCTGCGCGAAACGCCAGGGAAGTTCAGCGCCCATATGTTGGCCGCGAGGTTGGCGACCTTCCTGTGGAACTCGGTGCCGGATGACGCGTTGTCTGCGGCGGCGGACAAGGGCGACCTGCTCAAGTCCGACGTCCTGCGCGCCCACAGTGAACGTCTGCTCACGGACGCGAAGGGTCAACGCTTCGTCGAGAACTTCCTCGGCCAGTGGTTGTCGCTGCGCGAGATCAACGCCACCCAACCGGACAAGAAACTTTACCCGGAGTTCATGCCCTGGCTGCAGGAGGCGATGGTGCTGGAGTCGCACGCCTTCTTCGCCGAGTTGGTGAAGAGCGACCTGCCCATCACCAATGTGGTGAAGTCCGATTTCGCCATGCTCAACGAGCCGCTCGCCCGCCACTACGGCATCGATGGCGTCAAAGGGTGGGACATGCGCAAGGTGCCCTTGCCTGCCGGCAGCAAACGGGGTGGCGTGCTGACGCAGGCCGCCGTGCTCAAGGTCACCGCCGCCGGCACCACGACCTCGCCGGTGAAACGCGGCGCGTTCGTGATGGAGCGCATCCTCGGCATCGTGCCGTCACCACCACCGGCGGACGCCGGAGCCATCGAGCCGGACGTGCGTGGCGCCACCACCGTGCGTGAGCAGTTGGAAAAACACCGCCGCAACGACACCTGCAACTCCTGCCACGTGAAAATGGACGGCTACGGCTTCGCCTTGGAGAGTTACGACGTCACGGGTGAATGGCGCGACAAGTACCGCGCGGTCGGGGGCAAGGGGCCGGACCAGGAGCGGAAGATTTTCAACGGTCACCGGATAAATTATCACTACGAGCTGCCGGTCGATTGCGCCGGGGTCATGCCCGATGGCCGGCCGTTCGCCGATGTCGACGCGCTCCGTGCGCTGCTGATTGCCGAACCTGACAAGCTGGCCCGCGCCTTCGTCGGCCACCTGGTGACCTACGCCACCGGCGCCGAGGTGTCGTTTGCCGATCGCGCCGCAGTCGACGCCATCATCGCCAAAGCCAAAGCGAAGGGATACGGCGTGCGCACGCTGATCCTTGAGACCATCCAGAGCGACCTGTTCCGTACGAAGTGAAAGACCCCATGAACGCCCCCACGCCCATCCTCCGCTCCGCACTGCCTCGCCGTACGCTGCTCAAGGCCGCTGGCGTAGCGCTGGCCCTCCCATGGCTCAATGCCATGTGCCCGGCCCTGGCTTCCGCCGCTGATCAGGCGGCAGCACAACCGCCGCGGCGGTTCGTCGGCATCCTCACCAACCAGGGCATCATGCCGGATTTCTTCGTGCCCAAGCAAGCGGGCAAAGACTACGAGAGCACGCCCTATCTCGACCTGCTGAAGGACCACCGCGCGCAGATGACGGTGTTTTCCGGCGTATCGCTCCCAGGCGTCGACGGCGGCCATGCGTCGGAACGTTGCTTCCTCACCGCCGCCCCAGGCGCCAGCCGCGCGTCGTTCCGCAACACCGTGTCGCTCGATCAGGTGATGGCGGAGCGCATTGGCGGCGACACCCGTTTCTCGTCGCTGGTGCTGATGGCTGGCTCGGAGAACTCCAGCATCTCGTATACCAGAAGCGGTGCGATGATCCCGCCGATTCGGAGTCCGGTGCAACTCTACCAGCGTTTGTTCATCGAGGACACGCCCGAGGCCAAAATCGCTGCGCGCGAGCGCCTGAAGCAGGACCGCAGCCTGCTGGATTCACTGCGCATGCGCAGCAAGGCGCTCGAAAGTGGCCTTGGTGCTGACGACAAACACATGCTCGACCAGTACTTCACCGCCATCCGCGATCTGGAACAGCGTCTGGCTGCCGCCGAGAACTGGGTCGATCGCCCGAAGCCCAAGACCGAGGCGAAGAAGCCGGAGGAGGTCAATGACCACAACAAGCTCATCACGCACAGCAAAGTGATGTACGCGCTCACCCGTCTGGCCCTAGAAACCGACTCCACCCGCGTGGTCTCGTTTATGGTCAATCCAACCTCAACCACCCCACGCGAGATCGGTGGCGTCAATTCCAACGTCCACGAGATGAGCCACCACGGCAACCGCGAGAACGTCGTGGCCGAACTGCGTAAGGTTGAGGAAGCGCAGTTCCGCGAACTGAACACCTTCCTTTCCGGCCTCCACTCAGTGCAACAGGGTGGCGCGACGCTGCTCGACCGCACCGCCGTGCTCTACGGCACCAACATGGGCAGCGCCAATTCGCACGCGAACGACAACCTCCCGGTACTTCTCGCCGGCGGCGGCTTCAAACACGGGCAACACTTGGCGTTCGACCGCAATGCCAACTATCCGCTGACCAACCTGCACGTGTCGTTGTTGCAGCGCCTGGGGATTCCGCTCGATCGATTCGCCAGTTCGACGGGCACCATGAGCGGTCTTGAGATGGCCTGAGTTGATCTGACTTCAACCAGGATCCCGAAAACGACGCGGGCTGATGGAGGTCATCCATCAGCCCGTGTCGTTTTTATCTGGTAGCCAGCCGGGGACTCGAACCCCGAATTCCGTGAGGAAAGTGGATTTTGAATCCACCGCGTCTGCCAATTCCGCCAGCCGGCCCTAACCAAGAGGCGCGAACGATGGCGTGCCTCGGAAAATCTTCAAGCGCGGGGAATGGTCGGGTGGGGCACCCTGGGAGAGGCGAGCCCTAGCTCGCCTTTTCGGCGATCAGCGTTGGTGGACTACCTCACTTCAGCACCTAGGCGAGCTGGGGCTCGCCTCTCCCAGGGAACTCAGCCCGAAATCGCGGCTTTTACCAGTTCTTTGAGCCCATCCGACAAGGGGATGGTGAGGGCGAGCTGATGGCCACGCGGGCTCATCTTGCGCCAGGACTTGCGGATGATGTCGATGAACTTCTCGCGCGTGTAGTCCGGGTGGTGGCTGGCGAAGTCGCCGAGTTCGGTGGCAAGGAAGGTTAAACAGGCGGCGTCTTCCAAAGCCTGCGCTTCGGCGTCGCCCTTGGGCGCGGCCTTGGCCACCAGCACGCCGACGCGTTCGCTGGTCACGGCATCCATACCTGCGCTGGTGAGGATCTCCTTCGCACGCTCACCCTGGCGTTTGTGCACAGTCTTGCGCCAGGTCAGGTAGCCCGGCTTGTCCATCGGGAATGACGAACGCGGAATCACCCAGCGTTCCAGGTGTTGAGCGCGCGCGGCAAGACGCAGTGCCAGCGACGGCTGCTCGATCAGACGGGCGATCCATTGTTCGATGTGACCGGCGTAGACCAGTTGGCTCGGCTTGCCGGCGGGCGGTGCGGGTTCGGTCGCATGGACGGCATCGAGGGCCGCACGAGCGCGGTCAATCAGATCAGGCGTGGGCATGTCGGTCACTGCGGGTGGCGTAGGCGTGATGGTTTTGACGTAGTTGATGGCGAAACGTTCAAGCGTACGGGCGCACAGTTCGTAATCGGCCGCGGTGCCGCCGAAGGGATCGGGCACGCCGCCCTGCTCGGCGTTCACCACTTCGATGCGGTTGGCCGGTACACCCAGGCTGCGGACATAGGCCGCATGGCTGGAGGTCATGCACAACACGCGGTCGAATTTGGCAATGTCGATGCCACTGATGTGACGGCTGCGATGTGAGCGCAGGTCGAGGCCGAAGCCCGCGATGGTGCTGACCGCCTGCGGTGTTGCCGGTTCGCCTTCACCCGCACCAGTGCCGGCGCTCTCCACTCGCATGCCATCAAGGCCGCGCTGGGCGAGCAACCCACACAACAAAGTGGTGAGCATCGGACTACGGCAGGTGTTGCCGGTGCA
>JANPLC010000128.1:0-10249 GCA_031426335.1 Planctomycetota bacterium | reverse complement strand
CTCAGCAATATATCAGATCAGTCCCGTAGGGACGACGGCAAGGGGAGGCACTTCAGTGCCGACCACACCGGTGACCATTTCCCGCACATCATCACCACATTGGTCCCACCCGTTCGGGGCTGAAGCCCCTCACCATGCCGTCGTCCCTACGGGACTTTGTCATATTATTCCGTTCGGTTCCCAGCGCTGAAGCGCTGGGCTGGCCGCCTCTGGGTCTTCTCGATTGGTTCTGCAACGTCCCTAATACACGCGTCCGTCACTCTCTGACGCGACGACTTGCCACCACCCCACCACTCATACCCGAACATTCCCTCACCTTCTCATCCCCACACGTACTTCTCATCCCACACGATCCCCTGACGCGCGAGAAAATCCCGGTACTCGTCCTGGAATGTTCGCGCGCGGTGATGTTCCGCCTGACCGCGGATATATTCGACCGTCGCTTCGATCTGTGATTGGGCGATGCTGAATGCGCCATAGCCATCCTGCCAACGGAAGGTCCGCGATTTAACGAATCGGTCGTTGACCCACTTCGACGATGTGCCTTTCAGGATGCGCATACATTCCGAGATCGACATGGTGCCGGGCATCGACACCAGGAGATGGACGTGATCCGCGACACCACCAGTCACGATGGTGGGGAAGCCGCGACCGCGCGCGATGCCGCCCAACATTTCGTGCAGCTGTGATGCCCAGGCATCATCGATCAATGGTTGGCGCTGATGAGTGCTGAACACCACGTGCAACAGGCTGTTGATGTACGTGTGGGACATGGGTTCCAACGATGACACGCGGCGCGGAGGAGTCCACCGCTCAGGGACAGCGGTGTCCAACCCGGCTTACTAACGATGGTCCACCACAGCAACGCAACGACCTGCACAGCACCGGCTGGCGTCTGCAAAACTCCGACACGCACTACCGTGGCAGCACGTCTGACCAACGCATATCCTCTGAAGACGTCAGACGATCAGAGCAACGTCGCGGCAATACCCGCGAGTTCCGAGCGTTCGGACTTCTTGAGCGTGACGTGCCCCGCCAGCGCCTGCCCACGCATGCGTTCGACGACGTACGTCAGGCCGTTTGACGATGCGTCCAAATACGGATTATCGATCTGATACGGATCGCCGGTGAGCACCACCTTGGTGTCCTGGCCGGCGCGGCTGATGATGGTCTTGATCTCGTGCGGCGTGAGGTTCTGCGCCTCGTCGACGATGAGGTACTGTTTGCTGATCGAACGACCGCGGATGTAGGTCAGCGCTTCGAGGGTGATCGACTCTTCTTGGATGAGGCGCTTGATCACTTCGTCGGGATCGCGTTCTTCGCTGGCGAGCAGGAAGTGCAGGTTGTCGAAGATCGGGCCCATCCAGTGGCTGAGCTTCTCGTCCTTGGTGCCTGGGAGGTAACCGATGTCCTGGCCGAGTGGCATGATCGGGCGGCTGACCAGCAGCTTCTTGAACTTCTCGTCGTGGATGACTTTCGCCAAACCGCAGGCAAGCGCGAGCAGGGTCTTGCCGGTACCGGCCTGACCGACCAGCGTCACCAACTTGATCTTGTCATCGAGCAGCAGCTCAAAGGCCATGCGCTGTTCCTGCGAACGGGGCGCGACACCGAACAATTGCGGTGGGTCTTCGTCGAGGCGACGCAGGATTTTCTCCGCGGCGTCGTAGCTGAAGAGCACGCTGAGATCTTCGTCGTCGCCTTCTTGCACCAACACGAACTGATTGGCATTGAGCTTATCGACCAAGCTGGCGTCAAGCTCAGCCGGGGTGATGGTCTCGATGGCCGACAATTCCTTGAGGCGCTTGGCATCACGATCAAGACGTACGTAGCCGTCGTACAGCTCGTCGATGTTGACCTTCTGGTTCTCGAAATCTTCGCTCGGGATGCCGAGAGCATCGGCCTTCACCCGCGCGTTGATGTCCTTCGAGATGAAGAAGACGTTCTTGCCCTCGCGCTTGAGCATTTGCGCGCAGCCAAGGATGCGGTGATCGTTGACGCCAGGTAGCATGCCCGCCAACTCTTCATAGGCGATGAGCACCTGGATCAATCCGCCTTGCGGCGTGGCAATGCCCTCACGCAGCGATCCCTGCTGACGCAGGCGGTCGAGCTTGCGCGCGACCTCGCGGGAATTCGACCCGAGTTCATTGTTGGCGGTCTTAAATTTATCGAGTTCCTCCAACACGGTCATCGGAATCACGACATGGTTGTCGGCGAAAGCGAAGAGCGCGTTGGGATTGTGCAGCAGCACATTGGTGTCGATAACAAAGGTCTTGGCGGTCTTGGGGTCAATCATCCTGGGAACCAAATGAGAGGGTTAATGAATGGGGAAACGGCCATGATCACCGGACGATCACCGATCGTCTGGAAACATGCCGTTGTGAAGAGTGGGTTGGCCTGAATCCCCACCGCGGCCCGTGAGACGCGGTGAGTCGTGCAGGTGAAGGCGCTTGGGGGCGCAGCCGTCATTGATTGGTGAGACGCGGCGTCGAGAGCAAGGTGGCTTCCTTGAGTGCAATGATCATGAGGTGGGTGTGTTTGCCCGTTAGTGCGACGGCGCCAAGTTCATTGCCCGCGCCGTCCGTGACCAGCAGCATATTCTTGACCCACGACACCTTGAATGGAACCGCCACAGCACCCAGCGGGACGTCGATCCATTGACCACTGCGGTCGTTCGGATTGCCGAGTTGGATGCGCAACATGCCGGTGCCTTTGGCGTCGAAGGTGGCACCAATGATATTGTCGCGCAGCGGCATGGCCACGCCGCTGGTGGTGCCTGGGGCGACTGGAAGAACGATGGTGGGCGCTTCCAGGGTCGCATCGCCGAGCGGCTCCAGGCCGAGAGTACGCAAACCACCCTGGGCTTCCTTGTTGGTCGCCGGCTTGCCGCGCATGATCTGCAGATCGTCGATGGCGATGACTGCGTTTTCACAGGTGATGGCGAAGGTTTCCGTCAAGGTCGCTGGCCCCTTGAGGGCCATGGAATCGGCGCCGTTGTTGACCGTGATACTGATCAGGTTGCCCGGCTGACGCAGTTCGAAATACATCGAACAGCCGGTCTTGGGCAGGAAATTGAACGGCCGGGCCTTGAGCGTCTCTTCTTCGGAGTACGCGCGGTAGGTGCTGCTGGCGAAGTCGACCTCGAAGCGCACACCGCGGAAGTCGACCTTCATGGTCCCACGATTACCCATCGGCATGAAGATCAGTTGAGCAGCGCGTGCGTCTGCCATGTCCTTGCGACCAAGGCTGGCGGTGTCGGAGGAATTCTGCGCCACGCCGCCGTTCACCTGCCAAGTGCCGGCGCGGGTCTGGAAGGCCTTGAGGTCCTCCGGCGCATCGAACACCAGTTTGTCGCGGCTGGCCGAAGCCGCGCCGGGAGCGGGGTTGCCGGGCGTAACGGTCGGCGGCTGCAGCCGCTGTTTTTCCAACGCCGCGATGTCGGCCGCCACCAACGGCATGACCTTGTCGTCAGAGCGTTTGAGCGCTTCGATGGCGTCGTGGAAAATCTTGCTGTTGCCGTTAGTCGCCGCTTCCTTGGCCTTGGCCACCAGTTCGAGCGCGTCGCGCTGGCGGGCGAAGATCACCAGCAGGTCGAGCTCGCTGCCGAGCGCGGGATCAAGCTGCCCCTTGCCGCGTTTCAGCGCGACGCCGGCGAGCGCGGTGTTCTCGGCCACCAAGTGCATGACCGTAGCGAGGGCGAAGTCTTCGGGCTTGGCGTTGGCCAAGCTGGCGATCTCGCCGCAGACACGGGCCAGGTCCTTGATCGACACCTGGCTCCAGGTCAGGTCGGTCTTGCTGCCGCCAGCCGAGCTGACGGTGACGGTCTCAGGGGTCAGGGCGACGATGTCCCACATCTCGTTAGTGGTGGGATGCGGCACTCGCAGCTTGGGGCTGCGTTCCGCCAGCACCTTCGCCAGCAAGGCGCTGCGCTGGTCGAACATGGTGATCTTACGTTTGATCGCTCCGGTGCTCGGCGCACCGACGGGCAAGGTCGACATGGCTTGATTCGCCAGGCTGAACTGGCCGGCGGCGAGCGACTTGTTAATCTGTCCGTCGACCAGCGCAGCGGGATCAATCTGCGCCTGTTCGATCGGCACCGCGGGCAGCGTCACGGGTTTGGTCCCGGGTTTGCCAAGACGTTTCTCTGCCGCGGCGAGTTGAGCCTTCACCCAGGTCTCGTCCTCGGGCATGCCCCACAGCTCGCGGGCGGGCTGTAGCAGCAGATCGATTTGTGCCCAGTCTTTGACCGTAGCGACCTGGGCCTCGATCTCGTCTTTGCGCGTCTGATGGATGCGCGCAACCTGGAGTAATCGGGACTGCCGTTCTGCGACCGTCGGCAGACGCTCGCACTTGGCGAGCGCTTGTTTGAACAAACCGCGACGTTCGAGATCAGCGATTTCGCTCATCAGGTTAACGCGATCTTCTGGCGACACAGGATCGAGTGTTTCCGCGATTGGCGGCGCAACCGGATCGGTCTGGGCCGGCACCGGGGCAGTAGTCGTGCCGGTGGGTTTCTGGTTGGCCGCCATCCACGTCGGCGTACGGGCATTAGGACCGCCAGCACCCGCGGGGCCGGTTCCCGCGGTGGGATCCTTCACCGTGGCGATTGGTGGCGTCGTGGTGGTCGGCTTGGGCGCCAATGGTGGCGTTGGCAGATTTTGCAGCGGTGGCGCGGTCGGACGCTCCATGGGCGCCACCGTGGTCGGCGTCACTGGCTTGGGTTTGGCCGGGTTGTTGAACAACATGAAGGCGACGGCTCCCACCACCACTACGGCGATCACCACGACGATCGCCACACCGGCACCCGAACCGCCAGCCGGACGCGGACGCAGCCCGACACCAGGACGTTCACCGGAACCCGGCGTGGAACGACGCAGCTGACCGGTGTCACCACCGAGCCCGCGCGGGATCTGGCCGGTGCCGGTGCGCCGCAACTGACCCGTGCCAGTGCGCCGCAGCTGACCCGTGCCGGTGCGCCGCAGCTGACCCGTTCCGGGAGTGCCCGGAGTGGCGGCAACGCTCTGCGTCAAGCGCAGGGTCTGGCGTTTGGCGCCACCGCCGAACTTGTCGAGCGTGTCGATGACTTCGCGGTAACTCTGGAAGCGGTCTTTGCGTTCCGCCGAGACCAAACGCTGGCAGAACAGATCGAGGTCACGGCTGACGCCCGGCTGGATGCTGCGCAGGGTCCGGGCGCCGTTGGCGACCACCTTGTGCAGCGCTTCATGGGCGTTGTAGCCGGTGACCAAGCCTTCGCCGGTCATCATGCGGAACATCAACGCGCCGAGCATGAAGATGTCCGAGCGCACGTCGCTGCGGATGTCTTCGCTCAGGTGTTCGGGCGCCAGGTAGTACTCCGTTGCCGCGCTGGCACCGGACAGTTCGCGCACCAGGAAGCGGTGGTTCTTCTGCACGGCAAATTCGTCGACCAGGACGTTGCCATCAGGGCTGACCAAGATGACCTCGGGACGCAGCCAGCCATGGACCACGCCATGCCGTGCCGCTTCTTCGAGCGCGAGCGCGACCTGACGCACGATGCCCATCGCATGCGGCGGCGCGAGTGCGCGACGACGTGCGAGCACATGACCGAGCGGCTCATAGTCGGGCGGATCAGCATTGAACAGCACCATCGAATCGGGCGACGGCGTCATCGCCACCAACGGCAGGATGTACGGATGTTTGACTTGGCTGGCGAGGCGCACGTGGGCCTGGAAATTGTCGCTGTAGCTCGGTTGACGCATCAACGCGGGATTGAGTGCCAGCGCGCGCAACGTCCGTCCACTGCTGCGTTCGCGCACCCGCGTACGGACACCCTGCACCGATTCGTCGAGCTGCGCCATGAGGTCGTAGCCGGGCACGGCATACGGCTGACTGAGCACCGGCGCGGAACCAGAGCCCGGTCTGGGAGAAGCGGTGGAGCCGAGCGCGCCGGCCCCGTGGGTCGGCGAACGTTCGGGGATCGCCTGCATGCCATAGACGCTGTCTTCTGCCGGCGAACGCCCTTGGCGGGAGACCGCGCCCAGCGCGGATGGCGCCGGCGAACGGGTCAGGCCACGATCCGCGTCGACCACTTCGAGCGCCGAGCCGCAGATGCCGCAAGCGTACACCGCGCCGACCTTGGCATCGGGAACTTCGAGCATCGCCTGGCAGCGGTAGCAGGAGATCAGCCAAGTTCCCGCCGCTGGCGGCAAAGAGGCCGCACTGGTCGGCACCTCGCCGGAACTGCGAACGCGCTCTAGTGCCATGGCGGTGATCTGCTGCATGGTCTCCATCACGCCGTTGCCATCGACGGCCACGGCAGACATGCTTGGCCACGCACGCACGTTCATCAGCGGTTCAAGTTGTTCGCGTTTGAGCGCGGTCGGCAGGTCCTGTTTATTGTACTGCACCAGCACCGGCAGGTCGTCACCCAGGCCGTGATGCCGCAGGTTGCCAAGCATCTCGTTCATCGCCTCGATGTTCTCATCAAGCGCTTCACGACGGCTATCCGCGACGAACACCACGGCATCAGCACCGGTCAACACCGCGCGCCGGGTGGCGGCGTAATAGCTCTGCCCAGGAACGGTATAGAATTCGAAATGAACCCGATGGCCATTGATGTCGCCGGCATCCATCGCCAGCAGATCAAAGCGCAGGGTGCGTTCGCTGTGCGTATCGACCATCACCAGGTCGCCTGCGGCGTGGCTGGGAACGCGATCGTGGATCACCGTCAGGTTGGTGGTCTTGCCCGCCATGCCGGGACCGTAGTACACGATCTTCAGCACAACCTCATTAGCCGCGGCATTGATACGCATGTGGTCCTCTCGTTCTCCGCCGGTCAGATGACTGCGCGCGCACCGGGAGGCGCGGAAGCAGGACGCTTGAATAATGACATTAATGCCAAAGCCACGACGCCGCAGGAGATGCCAGCGTCAGCTACGTTGAAGGTGGGCCAGACGTACTCGATCCCGAGCGGATGGAAATCGACGACGATGAAGTCGCGTACACCACGCATACCGTCGTACTGGAGCTGGGTGAGCACGCGGTCGATGGCATTGCCGAGTGCACCACCAAGAACCGCGCCAAAGGCGAGGTTCTCTGCGGCACCAACCAGACGAAATTGTTTCCACCAGACCCAGGCCAGCAACGGGATCAGAATCATGGTCACCAGGGTGACGATCAACGGCATCTGGTTGCCAAGTCCCCACGCCACACCGGTGTTGTAATGCTGCGCCAACCACCCCGTGGGGGACAACGTCGACGGATCCATACTGAAGATCCAGGCCTTGGTCACCTGATCGATGATCAACACCAGCAACAGCGGCGGCACGAACCAGCGCGCCCATTGTTGGGTGTGAGATGCGACAGGGATACCTGGGGGAGCGTCGCTCATGCGCGCTGCTCACTCACTAACAAGCTCAGGAACGAACCCCGGACATCCACCATAAGTCATTATCCCGCATGCACGGACGTGTAGCCGTAGCATTCAGCCGGCAAACTAGCGGAAGGGCCGGAACAGCGCAAGCCAATCGCCAGGGGGCGTGGGGTCCAGGCCGCAGCCGGACAGCTTGATCCGCCACCGTGCGTTTGAGACTCACACTCCGTCGCAAGGATCCCCCATGAACGAACCAGCTGCCAAGCCGTCCGCCCTGTTTCAGAACTATGGCCGTAGCGAGGTGTGTTTTGTCCGCGGTGACGGGGTCTACCTGACCGACACACAGGGCCGCACCTACCTCGACGCCTTCGCCGGAGTGGCGGTATCCACCCTTGGTCACGGCCACCCGCGGCTGACCCAGGCGATCAGCACGCAGGCCGCGGCGCTGATGCACTGCTCCAACTATTACACCGTGAGCCAGCAGGAGGACCTCGCCCGCGCCATCGTGGCGGTCGCGTTCCCAGGGCGCGTGTTGTTCTGCAACTCCGGCACCGAGGCCAATGAAGCGGCCTACAAACTGTTGCGCGTGTGGGGCAACCTTCAGCACGGTGGCCGCAAGACCCGCATCATCGCCTTCCAGAACGGTTTTCACGGTCGCACCATGGGCTCGCTGTCGGTCACGGCGAATCCCAAGTACCGCGACCCATTCGTGCCCCTCGCGCCCTGCGAGTTCCTGCCCTATGGCGATGTCGCCGCGCTGGAAGCCGCCTTCGCCCACGGTGATGACCTCGCCGGGGTGTTCATCGAGCCGATCCAGGGCGAAGGAGGCGTGATCGTGCCGCCGGCGGGATTCTTCGGTAAATTGCGCGATTTATGCACGAAACATCAGGCGCTACTGGTGGTCGACGAGATCCAGACCGGCGTCGCCCGCAGCGGCAAGATGTTCTGCCACCAGCATGAGGGCATCACGCCGGACATTATGACCATGGCCAAGGGCCTGGGCGGTGGCGTGCCGATCGGCGCGATTCTGGCCAGCGAGTCGGTCGCCAGCCTGTTCAAACCCGGCATGCACGGCACCACCTTCGGCGGCAATCCCCTGGCGTGCGCCGCAGGTATGGCGGTGATGGCCGAGGTCACCAAGCCGGGCTTCGTCGCCAGCGTTGCGGCCCGCGGTGAACAGCTCCGCACCGGCCTGATCGCCCTGACCGGCGCGGGCAAGGTGCGTGGTCGTGGCCTGTTGGTGGGCGTTCAGTTGGAACACGACCCGGCCACGCTGGTGAAGGCCGCTCGCGACGAGGGCCTGATCGTCGGTCCATCGGGCAACAACACCCTGCGCATCGCCCCACCGCTCATCATCAGCGCGGCGCAGATCGATGAATTACTGGAGAAGCTGGGACGGGCGATGAAACGCGTCTGATGGTGCCGAGGGCACAGTCGACCGACGTTCCACGTCGACTAGAGGGGCTAGGTGCTAGGGGCTAGGGTGGTGGTGCGAGGTTGCGTTCGGCGACTGAAACCGCCGAAATATGGTGACCTCTGCCGGCTCATCCAACGTCGCATGACAACCCTAGCCCCTCTCCCCAGCCCCTTCTTCACAATGCCCCCGCATTGACCCCCGGCCCGCCGCCTCTATCTTTCCGCCCCCTTCCCCCGAGGAGTTGCCCATGGCCACTGCCACCCTGCCCCGTAGCGCCCAGGTCCTGACTGCCAGCCAGCGTCCCACGCTTGCCCAGATCCGTCTGTTGCGTCGTGTCGCCGTCCAGGACGTGGAGGAGCACCGCAAGCTCGCCGCCGCCTTGCAGGATGGACTCGGTGGGGTGAAGGATGACGCCAAGGTGCGCAAGGGCATCCTCGCCTTCGCCCTCGGCCACTTCAGCGACGCCGAAGAAGGCATCGACGGAGCCGATGCCTACAACCAGGCGCTGCTCGGCCTGATCTACCACGAACTCGGTGAATTCGCCGACGCCAAGACGCACTTCACCACCGCTGCGAAGAGCATGCCGGAAGCGAAGGTCGAACTGGTGCGCGCCCTGCTCGATGGCGATCTGATCGACGAAGCCGAGAAGGCCCTCACCAGCGTCGCCGATGGCGCCGACCGTGAGTTCCTCGCTGGCCGTCTGGCCGAAGCCAAGGGCAACACCGAAGGCGCGATCAAGGCTTACGAAGCCGCGCTGGAAAAAGAGCCGGAACACGTCGAAGCAGCGTTCCAACTCGGCGTCCTGCTCGATCGCATCGGCGACGACGACATGGCGTTGGAGTACTACTCGGTGTGCGCCGACGTGCACCCGCACTTTGTGCCTGGGATCACCAACCTGGGCATCCTGTACGAAGAACGCGGCGAATCGAATGCCGCGATCGACTGCTTCCGCCAGGTGCTGGCCTACAACTCGCGCGATCGTCGCGCGCTGATGCTGCTGCGCGACGCCAAGTCGAGCCGCACGATGTACTACGACGAGCGTGAAGAGCGCGAGCGTGAGCGCATGGAAAAGATCATGCGCACGCCGGTCAACGATTTCGAACTGTCGGTGCGCAGCCGTAACTGCCTGGCGAAAATGAACATCTTCACCCTCGGCGATCTGCTCAAGATCACCGAGCAGGAAATGCTCTCCTACAAGAACTTCGGCGAGACCTCGCTGAAGGAAGTGAAGGAGATGCTCGCCGCCCGCAACCTGCGCCTCGGCATGTTCCGCGATGGTGAAGAGCGTTCGATCTCCAAGGCCGACCAGAAGGTCCTGGGTGAAAGCGTCGAGAAACTCGAACTGGGTAACAAGAGCCAGGCGATGCTCGAAGGTCTCGGCGTCTCGCGCATCGGCGACCTCGCGCAGTACAGCGATCTGGACCTCTACAAGGCGCCCGGCTCGGGTCAGAGCGTGGTGCAGGAACTGTCGACGGCACTTGGTG
>JANPLC010000127.1:0-17642 GCA_031426335.1 Planctomycetota bacterium | reverse complement strand
TGGCGAGCAACAAAAAACCCCGACTGGAAACCAGTCGGGGTCGTTCGTTGGTGCCCGGGAAAGGACTCGAACCTTCACGCCGGTGAAGGCGCTAGAACCTGAATCTAGTGCGTCTGCCAATTCCGCCACCCGGGCAGGGTCTTGGATGAGGGGGCGAAAGTTAGGGAGCACGTCGGGATGGTCAAGTCGGTTCTGGCGGGCCGGAGAAACGGGCGATGGGCCCGCGGAATCCGGGAAAACCGCGCGCGGTGCGTCAGCGCAACGTCCCCCGACCGGGGGTTGCCGTGCCCCCATCGTCGCGCTCAATGGCTGACGATGCGTGTGCCCTTGCCGACTGGAAGCCGATCCTCGTGAACCTGATGCCCTCGCCATCTTTGGTCCATGCGGTGATCCGTGGTTGGACCAAGTCGCTGCACATCCACCGCTTCGGTATCGATAACGTGCGTCACGCGATGCGTCAGAGCCCGACCGGCACGGTGGTGTTCTGCCACTGGCACCAGAGCGTGCTCACAACGTTGATGCCTCATTACCAGGTGAAGGCCGCAGTGCTTGTCAGCCGATCTAAGGATGGCGAGATCATCGCGCGCTACCTGGAGGCCATCGGCCTGCGCGCCGTACGCGGTTCCAGTTCCCGCGGCGCCGCGGCCGGTGCACTCGAACTCATGCGCGTGCTGCACGAGGGCTACCACATCGCGCTCGCCGTCGATGGCCCACGCGGGCCGAACAAACAGATCAAAGATGGCGCGATCGAAATCGCCCGCCGACATGGCGTGCCATTGATCCCGGTGGCGGCACGCGCCACCCGCGAAATCTGCTTCAAGCGCAGCTGGGACCGTTTCCGCATTCCCGTTCCAGGCAGCCATCTCGTTTTGCAATACGGCGCACCGATCTGGCTCGGCGGATCGCACGGCGAGGGCGACGATCGCGCACGCAATCGGCAGGTGCTCGCCCGAAGCCTGCACGATCTGGAAGCTGAGGTCTCGCGTCGAGCGGGCCGCGGGGATCGTTATCCCCACCCGCGGTACTTGGCTTGGCTCAATCAACCCACGAGCGGTCCTGCTGCTGGCAACACCGACAAGGAAGCACCATGACCACGCCCCCCTTCGATCTGATCATCAGCGGTGGCACGGTGGTGAATCACGCCGGTCGTGCACTAGGTGACATCGGTATCCGCGAGGGACGTTTCGCCGCCATCGGCGATCTGCGTAACGCAAAAACCGCCGGACGTTTCGACGCCCGCGGACTGACCATCCTGCCCGGCGTGATCGACACGCAGGTGCACATGCGTGAACCGGGCGTCGAGCACAAAGAAGACCTCGCCACCGGCAGCGCTGGAGCTGCGCTCGGTGGTGTCACCGGGGTCTTCGAGATGCCCAACACCAAGCCGTCGACCACCACGGCGGCGGCGTTGCAGGACAAGCTCAACCGTGCCGCCGGACGCATGTGGGTCGACCATGCCTTCTACATGGGCGGCTGCGCCGAAAATGCCGACCAACTCGCCGAGTTGGAGCGCGTGCCCGGATGCTGTGGCGTGAAGGTCTTCATGGGCAGCTCGACCGGCAACCTGCTCGTGGCCGACGACGCGACCCTCGACCGCGTGCTGCGTTCGATCCGTCGGCGCATGGCGGTGCACTGTGAAGACGAGCCGCGCCTGATCGAACGCCGCTCATTGATTCCCGCGAGCGGCGCCACCGCGCACCTGCATCCCGTGTGGCGCGATGAACAGACCGCGCTCATCGCCACCACGCGTCTGGTGAACCTCGCGCGCAAACACGGCAAACGCGTCCACACCCTGCACATCACCACTGCCGAAGAGATGGACTTCTTGCGGAAAAATCGCGACATCGCCAGCGTCGAGGTGCTTGCCAACCACCTGACTCTCGCCGCGCCGGACTGCTACGACCGCCTGGGCACCTACGCGCAGATGAACCCGCCGATCCGCGATGAGCGCCACCGCGCGGCGCTGTGGGCCGCGGTGAATGACGGCACCGTCGACATCGTCGCCACCGACCATGCACCGCACACCCGCGCGGAAAAGGACGCCGGTTATCCCGCTAGTCCCTCGGGCATGCCCGGCGTGCAGACGCTGGTGGGCGTGATGCTCGATCACGTGGCCAAGGGACGCCTGACGCTCGAACGTTTCGTCGATCTCACCAGTGCGGGACCACAACGCTTGTTCGGTCTGGTGAACAAAGGCCGCATCGCCTGCGGCTACGACGCCGACCTCACGATCGTCGATCTCAACGCCAACCACACCATCACCGACGCAGAGATGGCCAACAAATCTGGCTGGACCCCCTTCGCCGGCATGACCGTGCAGGGCTGGCCGATGGCGACCATCATTCGCGGCAATGTAGTGATGCGCGATGGGCAACTGATCGGCAACGCGACTGGCAAACCACTGCGCTTCAATGAAACGTTGTCGCCAACGGTCTGATTAAAAAATACGGCTCTGCGGCGTTCTGTGTGGGTCCTTGGCTTGGAAAATTGGCCGCCAAGACGCCAAGGAATTCATAAGACCAAGCCTGTATCCCTTGGGCTCTCAACTTGGCATCTTGGCGGCCAATCTAAGGGGAATGAACCCACACGAAATGACGCAGAGCCAAAAATAAACGACGCTCGCAGGCGAAGTAACGTGATCGCCGTTCAGCCAGGTGCAGGATGCGATCCAAGGGTAGGACGTCATCGACGCCACCGGCGGCGATGGCTTCTTTCGGCATGCCGATGAGCACGCAGCTCGCCTCGTCTTGCGCGATGGTCGCGGCGCCCTGATCGTGCATCAGCTTCATCGCCTCGGCGCGATCATGGCCCATGCCAGTGAGGATCACGCCGATGTCGAAACGTTTGCGCTCGATCAGTGCGAGTGCCTCGATGCCATTGCCAGCTCCGTCGACCACATTGCCGAGCAACGCCAGATGCTCACCACCTGACGGATGATCAGATCGTCATCGACCACCAGATGTTCAACCCCATGGTGACCTCATGGGATGAGCTTGGCTTTGCGCAGTTCGCCGAGCACTTGGTCAAGCTTGAGCGGCTTGATGAAGTAAAGGTCGGCCTGATCGCGAAAGCTGCCGATGATGCTCACCTTGTCGTCCATCGCGCTGGTCATGGCGATCTTGCTGCCATATATCACCCCGAACAACTCTTCTAGTTTGCGGATGAGCTTGAGCGCCAGCTTGCCGTCGAGATCGGGCATCATGATGTCGAGGGTGATGAGGTCGTAGGGTTTGTTTTCTGACAGCGAGCGGGCGACTTCGGCGACCGCACTGACGCCGTCGACCGCATAACTCACCGCACCGTACGGCTGCAAGGTGTGCTGCAGGACCGAACGGCAGATCTTGTCATCGTCGACTACGAGGGTGCGCATGCGGACTCCGGTGTAGCAGGAACCGGTGAGTATGCCCCCGGATCGCTGACTTGTCCAATCACCCCTCCCTGCGCGGTCAGCCGCCGCTGACCAGTCGATGCGCTGCAAGTGCTGGCAATGCCTCAGCCAAGGCCGCCGCCAAAGCTTCCACGAGGGCTCCTGCCTGATCGATCTGGCGAGCACGCCCCGCCTGTTCGAGCTGATGACAGAGCTCCTGCACCCGGCGCAAACCCAGCGTTCCCGATGAACCCTTCAAACGATGTGCGGTACGTCCCAGGCTGACGCCATCGCCGACGCTGGCCGCTTGGCGCAAGTCGGCGAGCGAGGTTCCGGCATCAACCCGCAACATCTCTGCCACCGCCGTGAGAGTTTCCTGATCGGTGGCGTCCAGCAGTCCCTGCAAGGCGCTATCATCGATCACTAGTTCTTGTGACGTGGACGTCACCAGCGCTGCGGCGGCCGGTTTGCGCTGGTCGGTGCGGGCCAGGGCCACCTCCAGATCGGTGGACTTGATCGGCTTGGACACGTAGTCATCCATGCCCGCCGTCAGGCAGCGCTCACGGTCGCCCTGCATGGCATTGGCGGTCAACGCGACGATGCGCACGCGACGATTGCCAGCTTCTTGCCGACGGATCTCGGTCGCTGCGGCAAAGCCGTCCATCACCGGCATTTGGCAGTCCATGAACACCACCTGGTAATCCTGACGCGCCACGGCCTCGACTGCTTCCTGACCATTAGTGGCGATGTCGCAACGGCAGCCGAGTTTGTTCAACATCATCACCGCGACCTGACGGTTGACCGGATTGTCCTCCACCACCAGCACGCGGCGTGGCGCGCGCTCTTCGTCGAGTGAATGGCGGGTGACCAGCAGCGGTTGCGCCACACGGGCCTGATCGCCCACGCGGCAGGCCTGGTTGAGCACCACCAGCAGGCATTCGAACAACTGGGCGTGGCGCACCGGTTTGGTCAAGAACCCGGCGATGCCGGCTTCCTTGGCAGCGGTGGCCATGCCGCGGTGCGCGCCGGCCACCAACAGGACGATGGGAATGCCAGCGGTCGCCGGCTGGTCAGCCAGGTGACGACTGAGCGTCAGCCCACCGCCAGGCAGGTCGTGATCGATGATCACCACCGCCGGACGCATGGGTGCCACCGCCGCAGCGATACCAGCGACGTCAGGACACTCGGCGCAGGTCATGCCCCAGCCGATGAGTTGTTCACGTAGAGCACGGCGGGCAGTGGGGGAAGATGCGACCACCAGTGCCTGCCGCCCGATCAAGCCATCGTGACCCGGCTCCGGCTCCGCGTCCGGCGCCATCGGCAAGGGCAGACGGCAGGTGAAGGTGCTGCCGCTGCCAAGCACGCTGTCGAGGGCGATGGTCCCGCCCATCAACTGGACTAGGCGCATGCAGATCACCAGTCCCAGGCCGGTGCCACCATATTTGCGCGTAGTCGAGCTGTCGGCTTGTGAGAAGGGTTTGAACAGTCGTTCACGCGCAGCGGTGGAAATACCAATGCCGCTGTCGCGCACCGCCAGCTCGATGGACAGCGGTTGGCCAGCAGCCGCGTGGTTGGTGATCGACAGCACCACTTCGCCCCGTTCGGTGAATTTCACTGCGTTACTGAGCAGATTGAGCAGCACTTGGCGCAGTCGGGTCGGATCACCCAGCAGGCGCGCCGGCACCTCGCTGCCGATCAGGCAGACGATCTGTAGGCCCTTCTTCTCGGCCTGATCGGCCAACAACGCCACCGCTTCCTCGCCCAGCCGGCGCGGGCTGAAGGGGATATGTTCCAGCGCCAAGCTGCCGGCCTCGATCTTGCTGAAATCGAGGATGTCGTTGATCAACGCCAACAGCTGGTCACCACAAAGGCGCACGGTTTCAGCAAATTCCTTCTGCTGCTGATTGAGTGGCGTATCGAGCAACAGGGTGGACATACCGATCACGCCGTTCATCGGCGTGCGCAGTTCGTGGCTCATGGTGGCGAGGAAATCGGCTTTGGCGTTCGCCGCTTTTTCGGCCAGGTCGCGTGCCTGGCGCATTTCCTCCGCCGCCTGCTTCAACACGGTGATGTCGGCGATGCTGCCGACGTATCCGACCACCTGTTCACCCAGACGCATGGGCGCCGCCATGCCATGGCACCAGATGATCGATCCATCGTGATGGCGGAAACGATACTCCGCATCGAATTGAGTCCCGTCGGAAACCGCGCTGGTCCACCGTGCGTATACCCCCGCTCGATCGTCCGGATGGAGCGTGGCGGACCAACCATCACCCAGCGCCACATCGCGCTCCAAGCCGGCCAGGGCACACCAGCGGTCGTTGAGGTAGGTGGCCCGTCCGGCCACATCGGTGACATAAATGCCCACGGGAGAAGCATCGCTCATCGCGCGGAAACGTTCCTGCTCTAGGCGCAGGGCATCTTCCATGGTGCGTCGCTCGGTCAGATCACCCTTGGTGCCGATCATACGCTTCGGTCGACCGTCCGCATGACGCTCGACCACCATGCCACGATCGAGGATCCATTTCCACGCACCATCCCGGCAACGGATGCGGTGTTCATTGACGTACTGGGGAGCCTCGCCCGCCACGTGACGCGCGACATCGGTCATTGCCCGCTGCAAATCCTCCGGGTGCACCCGGCTTTCCCACTCTTCGATGGTGTCGCCGATCTCGTGATCGGCATACCCCAGCATCGCCTTCCAGCGGGGAGAATAGAAGATGCGATTGCTGGTGAGGTCCCAATCCCACACACCGTCGCCACTCGCCTCGAGCGCCAGCAACCAGCGGTGCTCGCGTTGACGTTCGCTCTCCTCGGCCTGCTTACGCTCGGTCAGGTCATGCCACACCACCAGTAGGACGCCGTGGCCATGGAGCTGCACCGGGGTGAGCGTGACCTCGACCGGGAAATCACTGCCGTCCATCCGCCGGTGCTGCCATTCGAAGCGGTGGTAGCCGCGTTCGCGCGCCAGACGGTCCATCTCGATGCATTTCTCGTCCGAGCGCCGCCCGTCGGGTTGGAACTCCGGCGACAGCTTGGCGGGATGCACGCTCAACAACTGACGTTTGTCCGGGCAACGCAGCAGGGCGATCGCCGCCTGATTGCAGTCGATGATGCCACGCTCATCGAACAACAGGTGGGCGTCGCTGGAATGCTCGAACAACACGCGGAAGCGTTCTTCCGCGCCCACGGTGTCGGTGATGTCGCGCACCAACCACATCTCGCCTTGGGCGGTGTTCACCCCATGGAATTCAACCAGGCGGCGTTCGCCATCGCCACGCGTCACCCATACTTGGCGTGGGTCAGGGAAACCCGCCGCGCGATCAGCCTCATAAAGGGCGCGCATTTCGGCCGCCCGGTCGCCGCACAAGCGCGCGAACCAGGTGTTCAGATCCGGCAATTCGGCCGCCGGTATGCCGAGCATGGTGCAGGCCGCCTGATTGACCTGGATGCGACCATGCGGACCGACCGCCACCGCGCCGCTTGGCACCTGCCGCACCAGACCGTCGATGGTGGGCACCGCCGCACGGGCCGTCGACGACCTATCGCCCTTGGCCAACGACCGTGCGGCAAACAGGCGCACCACCTGCCGGGCGAGATGCCCCAGCACCTCGCGCTGCCACGGTTCCAGGTGGCGCGGTCGACGATCGATTACGCACAACGTGCCAAGCGCATGTCCATTGGCGTCCACCAACGGAGCGCCGGCATAAAAACGGATGTCCGGCGCGCCGGTCACCAGCGGATTGGCGCTGAAACGCGGGTCCTTGGTCGCGTCGCCGACCTCCAGCAGTTCATCACTGCGGCGGATCGCATGGTCGCAGAACGCCACTTCGCGCGGGGTCTCAACAGCGTCGAGCCCGACCTTGGCCTTGAACCACTGGCGGTGTTCGTCGATCAGGCTGATGAGCGCGATCGGCATCTGGCACACCAGCGCTGCCGTGCGCGTCAACTCGTCGAAGGATTCCTCCGCCGCCGTGTCGAGGATCGCCAGATCACGCAGGGCCTGGAGCCGGGCCACTTCGTCAAACGGTGGCATTAGCATGGCCGATCAAGGTCAGGGAAGGCGACACGGGGCATGATCCTGCATGGTACCCTATGAAATGGGTACTCGGCAACCCGTCACCGGTGGGGGATTTGGATGATCGTTTGGAAACCGGCGGTCCCGGGGGTCGTCGATGTGCGGCGGTCGCCGGGTCAAGCGACGGTCTTCTGGGCCAGGTACGGTCACATCGCCGTAGTTGAGCCCACGTCAGCGCCGCCATCATCCCCGCACGATGAAGTTGCTGATCGTCGAATCACCGAACAAGACGCGTAAGATCCGTGAGTTCCTTGGCCGTGAGTACCGCGTCGCGGCGTCGTTCGGACATGTGCGCGATCTGCCGATGAGCGGCGATCTGGCGGTGGGGTTTCGCGATGGCCTGGTGCTGCCGCATTACCTGCCGCTCGACCGCAGTCGCGACGCCATCGCTGATCTCAAACGACAGGCCGAGGATGCGGAGGAAGTGCTGCTCGCCACCGACCCTGACCGCGAGGGCGAGGCCATCGCTTGGCATCTAAGCCAATTGCTCGGTGAGCGCCCGTACCGCCGGGTGGTGTTCCACGCGATCACCAAGGCCGAGGTGGTGAAGGCGGTGGCCAGTCCGCGCCTGCTCGATCAGCATCTGGTGGATGCGCAGCAAGCACGTCGGGTGCTTGATCGCGTGGTCGGTTGGCTGGTCAGCCCGACGCTACGAGCGCTCGGCAAAGATGCCAAAAGCGCCGGACGCGTGCAGTCGGTGGCGCTGCGGCTGGTGGCGGAGCGCGAACGCGAGATCGGCAAGTTCAACGCCGTCGATTATTTCATCCTCACCGCGACGGTGGAAAAACCTGGGACGCCGCCGCCGTTCGTCGCACGGCTGGTAACCTGGAAAGGCGAGCCGCTCGGCCAACGCCTGACCGATCAGGCGATCGCGCAGAAGACCGTCGACTGGTGTCGCAAACAACGCTGGCAGGTGCAGTCGTGTGATCGGCGCGATCAGCAACGCCACCCGCCGCCGCCGTTTTCCACCGCCACCGTGCAACAGGCGGCGTCGGTGCGTCTCGGACTCAATCCCGATCAGACAATGAAGATGCTGCAGTCGTTGTTCGAAGGCGGCCACATCACCTACCACCGCACGGATTCGGTGGCGTTGTCGCCCGAGGCGATCAGCGCAGCGCGCACGCTCATCGCTGCGCGGTTCAAACCGGCGTATCTGCCGCCCCAACCGGTGATCCACGCGACCAAGTCGGCGAACGCGCAGGAAGCGCACGAGGCCATCCGTCCGACGCATCCGGAATCCGGCGTCGATGCGCTGGGCGACACGCCGGATGGAAAACTCTACCAGCTGATCTGGAACCGTTTCATCGCCAGCCAGATGGCGAGTGGCCGCGATCAACTCACCACCATCGACATCGCCTGCGCGCCAGGGGCGTGGCTGGCGGAAGGCAAACCGCCGCAAGCGATGGGCGTCTTCCAGGCCAAGGGCAAGGTCGTGTTGTTCGACGGCTGGCGCAAACTGACCGGCAGCGACGAAACCGATGAAGTGGTGAAGAAGGCCCGCGGCAAAGCAAAGCGGGACGACGATGACGAATACGCCGGCGAATTGCCGCTGCTGACCCCAGGGGACACGGTGGATCTCAAAGACTTGGAAGCACTGAACCGCACGACCAAACCGCCGCCGCGTTACACCCAGGCCTCGCTGATCAAAAAACTGGAGAAAGAAGGCATCGGTCGCCCGTCGACCTATGCCGCGATCATGCGCACCATTCTGGAGCGTGGGTACGTCGGCGAGAAGCTGCGTAAACTCTTCGCCACCGAACTGGGCATGGCGGTGACCGACTTCCTCGTGCGCCACTACGGCGGCAACTTCATCGATCTGGGATTTACCGCCCGCCTGGAGGAAGACCTCGACCGCATCGCTCGCGGTGAAGCGTCGTGGCAGAAAGTCGTCACCGAAGCGGCGCATTCAGTCCTGGCACTGGCGCAACGCGCAGGGCTGCGAGGAAATCCGCTGAGCGAATCGCGCGCGACGTGACGCGACCGCAGCCATGCTGCGCCGATGCGCGCACGAGCATGGCACCGGACGCCCCCGCTCAATGGCGTTTAGCTACTGATCTTTTTGAAATAGGTTGTCGCCGTGGGTCAACCATCCTGGACATCCAACGCCAAGAAGCCCAGTCGCCAAGATGGAGAAAACCATCGTTTTGAATGTCCTTGGCATCTTGGCGTCTTGGCGTTGGATGTCGGTCGGTCGTCAACCTGATTGAGAAACCTCAGTAAGCGGAGAAGAAGGCCGGAAGGCATTAGCCACAGAGGCCACAGAGGCCGCACAGAGCAAACCTCTGTTTTTCTCCTCTGTGTTCCTCAGTGGCCTCTACGGCACCGCGTTTGCATTGATGGTGCTGCGCTCTGAACGGCCCAGCTCACGGTCCCGTGCGTTTGAATTCCATCGACCAGAAATCCGCGATCTCGTCCTGCTCACCACGGAACAACGCGCGCAGGTCGTGAATGCCGGCGGTCAGCACGAACGATGTGCTGGTGGCAAACTTGGCGGTGTCCCAGCGCTGGGTGTCTTCGAGACGTACTTCGCCGCCGACTTCGACGCCGTCGACTTCGAACTGCACGCGGGCGTTCTTCGTATCGGCTCCATTGGCCTTGCCGTATTTCACCGTGACGGTGTAAGTGCCCGCTTCCTTGACATTCACGCTGTAACGCAGCCATTCGCCATCAGCTGCGTAGGCCACTACGGGTGCGCCATGGTATTGATTGATGCCGACCGGTTCGGTGCGGTAGAAGCCGTTGCGCGGTTTGTCGTCACGCTCCTGGAAGGCGACGCCGTTCACACCGCGATCGAAGTCGGCGAACAGGATGGTCCCAGGGATCGTTTGCGGTCGACCAGTCGGGAAGGCGTTGGTCCACGGTCCGCTGTCGGAACCGGCAGCGTGGATCGCAACGCCCATAAATTGCGGTGAACCTTTCTTGCCTTTGGCCACGATCGCCAAGGCCCCTTTGGTCACGTTCGCGGTGAGCGGTCCATACGCCGCCCAACCGTTCTTCGCCAACTGGCCGATGTCGGTGAGCGACGCGTCATTGACTGTTACGTCGAACAAGCGGCTGTTGCTCGTGCCGGTCTCAGTCATGTAGAGCGTCACCTCGTAGCGCCCGTTGGGGAGACCGCGGTCGGTGATTTCCAAATCGTTGCCCTTGGCCGCGACACCGGAACGCAGCATCGGTTTCATCCCGGCGTCCACCGCCGGGAGCGGTTCACCGGTGCCGTTGATGCGCCGACTGTTGTAGACCACCAAGCCCGCGGCCTCGGCATCCTTCTGGCTCATCCAAGTGTTGCCGGCGACGGTGGTCGCGTCGCCACCGAGGTTGATGCCCTTGACGAAACGCGCCTTGCCGTCGCCGAATTCGCTCAGCGCGACTGCTTGCAGCGTGATGTTACCGTCCTGCGCTTTTGCTGCACTCCAGGTGATCGTGAGCTTGGCGCCGTTGCTGCGGGCGCGGTAGAGCAGCGTGTAGCAGTACCAGCCGTTACCCTGCGGAATGGCGACGCTCTCGTCGCGGTAGGGCGGTGCGGAACCATCGCTGAGTGTGGCAGTGAAGGAGCCCTGGGTCATATGCCCACCCACCCACACCAGCAGACGACGCGTGACCGGATCGGCGGGAGCGGTGAAGGAGAAACCCTTGGTGCGGTTCTCCATGAACCAGCCGCTATTGGTCGCCGCGCTCAACGCCACCGGCGTGCCGTCGTTCCAGCCGAAGCGGACGTGGTTCTCGCCGTAGTGCTTGATCTCGGAATTGTCGGCGGCGCGCGCGACGGTGAGCATCTCCGCACCTGAACGCCGCGTGAACGAGGCCGCGTCCTTGGTGCCGAAGTGGATCCAGTCGCTGCTTCCCAGATCACTGAGATTGGCGACCTGCGCCGATGGCGCGACTGCTCCTTTGAGCTGCGGGCCCGCGGGAAGCAGTGGCACTTCGCGTGGCACCACCGGCGGACGACCGCTCGCCGGCGGCAGCGCAGCGGTGGTCGGTGGCGTGCCGGGAGCAACCACGGCCGCGGTCACCACCGGTGGTTCGATCGGCGTACTCACGAAGGCGGGAGAGAAACGCTCAGGCGCGATCGGACGCTCGGTCGTCCCATCGGGGCGCACCCATCCCAGGCGCAGGTGCGCACCGCCACCGCCTTGTTTGTACAGCACCTCGATGAAGTAGCGCTTGCCTGCGCTGAGCGGCAGCGGCGACGAGCGCTGGCTGGGGTTCTTCTGCCACTCATCCCGCTCGGCGTAGTCGTATAGGTGGCAGACCAGCCGGCGGTTGGCGGGATCTTCATCGCTTGAGAGCCACACTTCGCTCTGATCGTCGCTGCACACCTCAAGGCGATATTCCCCATCCGCTGGCGGTTTGAGGTACCCCCGCAAGCGCATGCCGAAATCATTGCCGGCGACGCGGAAATCGCTGTGCGGGACCAGTTCACTATCGCTCGGCGGGGAGTTCAGCCGTCCGCGCAGATCATTGATGGCACCGCCACCCACCCGGCGCCAGGTCTCGCGCATCAGGCCGGTGACTTGGCTGAAATCCTGGATCGCACCCTCGACCACCGCCGAACGGCTGGAGCCGCCGCTCGCGTCGGTCGCCACTGCCGTGAGAGTAAAGGGGCCGACCGGCGGCGCGCGCCAGGTGAATGAGAACGGCGGCGTGGTGGCTTCGCCCAGCAGCGTCTCACCATTGTAGAACGCCACCTTGGTGATGCCGCCCGCCGCATCAGCGCGTGTGCGGATGACCAGATCGACCGGCGGAAGCTGTCCGCCCGGGGCCGGGTCGGTGAGCAGGATCATCGGCGGCAGCGAACCATCGAGCGGGCCGACGGAATCGAGCTGCAGGCCAGCGAGATGGGCCGCGCCCAATCCCGACACGCGCAGATCGATCCGTCGCTCACGCACCGCTATGCGCAACGGCCCGAAACGGCGCCAGCGCTCCGCCTTCGCTGACGTCGGACCCAACGGGATGGGCGTATTGCCGACCGCCACAGTCACGCCCTCGAACCGCGTGTCGGCCGGAGCCGCGAGCCACAAGGCCAGATCGTAATCACCATTTGGCAGGATGTGCGACAACTCCACCTGGCCACCCTCGCCAATCAAGCCGGCGTCGAGCATACGTTTGGTATCGAAGTCCATGCCCACACCACTGATCTGCGCCGGCGGGCCCAGCCGCATTCCACGGGCAATGGTCAATCCGGCACCGAGCGCCTCGTTCAGCGACAGCCATTGGTTGCGGGCGATGGTGACGACCCCCTCGCCAAAGTTGATGCCGCGCGCGAACGAACCGCCGCCATCGATCGCCGGGTCGGTGCCCGCGCGTACCACCACCACACCACCTGGAGCGGATTCGACTCCGCGCGTGCCATCGGCCCGCGCAATCTGCGGTTTCCCACGGCCGGTCTGCACGCGCGTGACGCCATCGACGACTTCGATCGCGGCCTTGGCGTCGGCCACGGTCACCTGGCCCTGCGGCGTACGCGCAAGCACGGCGCTGACCTTGGGGCCGCGGAAATGGTCGATCTCCACCCGACCTTGCGTCACCAGCAACTGAAGCGTCTGACCCTGCAACGTGATCGCCGAGACCTGCGTATCCGCACGCAGGGTGAGACGCACCTGATCGGCGACCAACGCGCCGAGCGATCCACTACCACTCACCTGCAGGCCGTCGCCAGAGGACAAGGCTTCTGAGGTCGTCGCCGGCCGGCTCTGGCCCGCGTGGCTGATGGTCCCAGTGCCTTCGACCTGATGGACCAGCGCGAACGAAGGATCGCCGAGTGCTAAGGTCGGCGGCGGCGTCGGGTCCACCACGTCAGTCTCGTTGGGGGGCGCGGGACGCAGCCACAACACCACCAACAGCAACAAGCCGACTGCCGCGACACCGACACCGAAGTAAAGCGGCAGCCGGTTGGGCGGCGGCGTGACGTCAGCCTGATCATCGACCGCAACCACGACCGTCTTGCGCGTGCCCGAAGACGCCGCGACAAACCCACCGCCGCTGCCGGTCTCGGTGATCTGCCGACGATTGCGCGTGGTTTCGCCGCGTGGACGTGGGCCGGACGGCGGCTTGATGATGCGGCTGGGACGCTGGGGGACGATCAGCCGGCTGCTGTCGTTCATGAAGTGCGGCAGTCCCGCGACGAACTCCTTCACCTGGGGGGCATCGAACGGCGTGAGCAATACCTGCAGCAGCAGGTGCATGCGGACCTGGCGTTCGAATTGGATTGCCCGCACAGGATCGTGCATCACGCCAGCGACCAGCAGCGCGCGGGTATCCGGTACCAGCGTCCCGGCGAGGTAGTCTTCGATCACGCTGGGGAAGGTCTGGTCGGCGGTGTCACCGACCTGCGCCACGCCGCTCCAATCCATGCGCGCGCGCGCGGCGAGCAGGGCTTGCGCCACTTCACCTTCGACCAGTCCCTGTTTTTCCGCGATGGTCGCGACCGTCAGGCCTTCTTGGTAGTGGCGTTGCAGTAGCTGCCGCAACGACGGCGGCTGCTGCTGCAGACGCCGCGGCAGCTCAACCGCCGCAGGATTGGCGGCGTCGGAGTTGTTCGCCAGTGCGTCAGCGCCGGCCTGGGCGATGAGGTGCGCCAACGGATCCTTTGACGAGTTGGTGCCCCGCGTGGCATCGGCCAAGCGGATGCCGATCAGCGTGGTCGCCGTGCGGCACATCCAGCCACGCACATCCTGCGCGGGACAACGCGCCAGTTCGCGGCGGATGGCGCCATAGACCTCGCGCAACAGGGCATCGCCCAGGGCCGGCGTCGGGACGTAGCTGGCGATATAGAGCCGCAGGTCACCAATGGTCGCGGTCACCAGGTCGTGGAAGGCGGTGGGATCGCCCTGCTGGGCACGTTCCACCTGCGCGGCGAGGTCAGTGCTCATCGCGGCATCCGCTGCAGGTGACGGCGAGAGGTTCCTAGGGGGCCTCCTGCGTTGTCAGGTCGACGGTGGGTGGTGGAAGTTAATGTGGTGCTGGGCATGGCGCGGTGGGCGACCGTAGTCGTCGGCCCGACCACTCACAACCATGGCCATTCCAGGGTTGTTGCGCCGGGCCGCCGACGCGGCAGCGAACCAGTGGTATACGGCCAAGGTGCCTCGCCGTTTGCCCACGTCGGCCGATCGCCCCCTGGCACCCTCAGCGGTGGACGCATGATAACCCGTCATGCTGCGCCTCGATGGAGTTGCTAAATCGTTTTATGACCGGGGTCGCGGCGAGGTTCGGGCGGTCGACGGGATCACTGTCGAGCTCACCGGCGGGGTCTGCGCCCTGATCGGCGCCAATGGCGCGGGAAAAAGCACCCTGCTGCGCCTCATCACCACCCTGCTGATGCCGGACCGCGGGCGGGTGCTGGTCGACGGCCTGGACACCCGCAGCGAGGCCGAAGCCATCCGCCGACGTCTGGCCTACCTGTCGTCGACCACCCGCATGTACCAACGCCTGACCGGCCGCGAACTGCTGCGCTACGTCGGCGGCTTCTTCGATTTGACCGGCACGGCGCTCGAACGACGTATCAGCGAGGTGGTCGCGACCTTCAGCCTGACGCAGTTCCTCGACCAGCGCATCGAGGGCTTGTCGACCGGCCAACTGCAGCGCATCAATCTCGCACGCACGCTGCTGCCGGATCCCGACCTGCTGGTGCTCGACGAGCCGACCACCGGGCTGGATGTGCTCGCCGCACGCTCGCTGGTCGACGCGGTGCTCGCCGCCCGGCGGCCCGGTCGACTGATCCTGATCGCCACCCACGTCCTGCGCGAGGTCGAGCTGTGCGCCGACCGCCTGCTGCTGTTGCGGCGCGGGCAAGTGGTGTTCGATGGTGCGCCGGCTGACCTTGGAACCGGCACGCAGTTCGAGTCCGCGGTGCATGAACGTCTGCGCGACGACCAGCCGAGCCCCACCGTCCAGCCGACCGCAGCGCCCATCGTTGCGGCTTCGCCGACCGAGCCACCCGCGGATGCCACCCCGTGAACCTGCGCCACGTCCTGCACGTCTTCCGTAAGGATGGTTTGGAGATCCTGCGCGATCGCCGCACGTTGTTCGTCAACGTGGTGCTGCCGGCGCTGCTGTATCCGCTGATCGGCATGTTCATGATCCAGGTGATCCAGCTGACGCAGGGACAGCAACTGGCGGCGCCGCGCGTGGCGCTGATCGACGTGCCGGCGCGAGTCGGAGAACTGTTGGCCACAACAGAGGACGATAGCGACACCGCGAAGACCAAACCGGCGCTGCCCGCCGCCGGCACCTCCTTACGCAAACCACGAGCCGCGCGCGCGACGGCCGCCGACCTGCCGCACCGGACGGTGCTCACCCTGCGCACCGCGGCGCTGGAACTGCAGACCCTCGTGCGCACCGAAGCACACGAACGCAGCCCCAACCACCGCGAGCGTGAAAGCCAAGCGCGCGAACACCTGCTCGCGCTGATGCGGGCCGAAGATCTGGCCGGAGTGGTGATCAGCCTGCCGCACCAGGACGCCGCCGCACCGCTGCGCTGGTACGCGACCTACGATCAGGCCCACGTGCAGGGCGACCGCGCCCAACAGGCGATCGAGAACGCCACCGCGCGTTACCGGCGCGAACTGGTCCTGGCACGCCTGGGCAATGCCGGACTCAGCGCCGTCGACCTGTCGCCGCTGGAATTGTTGTACGAACCACTGGCGCCAGTGGCGGAATCCATGCGCACGCGCCTGGCCGGCATCATCCCACTGATCCTGGTGGTGTTCGCCGCGCTCGGCGCGTTTTATCCCGCCATCGACCTGATCGCCGGCGAACGCGAACGCGGCACCTTGGAAAGCCTGCTGTCGTGGCCGGTGGGACGGCGGGATCTGTTCCTGGGCAAACTGCTGGTGACCTCGGTCGCGGCGGCGGTGTCGGTGCTGCTCAACCTGGCGTCGCTCGGCGTCACCATGGCGTTGATCGTGCGGCAGTTCGGCGGCAACGAAGGCGGCTTTGGCGATGCCATCAGCACCGGTCTGGGGACCTTTGCCCTGTGCCTGGGCGTGCTGTTGCCGCTGACCATCACGCTGGGTGCGTTGTCCCTGGTGCTCGCCGGCCTGGCGGCCAGTGCCAAGGAAGCGCAAAACTACCTCTCGCCGCTGCTGCTGGTGGTGCTGGTCGCAGCATTGGTCGCGGCGGTGCCCGACACCCGGCCGAGCCTGGCGCTTGATCTCATCCCCATCACCGGTTCGGTGCTCGCGCTCAAGGAATGTCTCCAAGGCCATGAGCTGCCGTGGTTCCACCTGCTGGTGTCCACCGGTGCGGCGCTCGCGGTTGCCGCCGTGGTGGTCAGCTGGGCGACCCGGCTGCTGGAGGACGAACGCTTCTGTTATCCCGGCCTGGTGCGCGCCGGCTGGGGAAGATTCCGCAGTTGGGGTGCAGCACCGGCGGCGCCGAATGGCCTGGAGGTGATGGCGGTCTACGGCGTCGCCGTGGCTGGCATGACGCTCGGCTCGGGGATTTTCCAGGGCATGCCAACACCCTTGGTCGCCGCCGGCCCCTTGCTGCTGTTTATCGCCGCGCCGGCGCTGCTGCATTGCTGGTTGGGCGCGTACCGGCCGAGCGAGGTGCTTGGCCTGACCCGTCCGCCAGCGACCAGCGTGGTGCGGGTGTTGTGCGCCGTGCCGTTCGCCATCCTGCTCAGTTCGGCAATCGGCGCGCTGCAACCAGCGCCGCCTACCAACGACACGAGCGGCATCGAAGCCATCGTCGCTGATCTGCGCTCCTATGGCGTGGTCATCGAACTCCTGTGCCTTGCCGTCATTCCCGGCATCTGCGAGGAGCTGCTCTGCCGCGGCACGTTGCTGAAAGGGTTTTCCCGCGGCACCGGCGTCGCTGGTGGCGTGCTGCTGTCGTCATTCCTGTTCGCCTGCCTGCACCTGTCACCCTACCGTTTCCTGCCGCAGATGACGTTGGGCGTGGTGCTGGCGCTGCTCGCCCTGCGTTACCGCTCGGTCTTGCCGTGCATGCTGTTGCACGCGGGCCATAACGCCGGCGTGTTGCTGCTCGACCGCAGTGGCAACGCCAACCTGCTGGTCGATCTGCCGCCACTGGCAGCGCTCGGGATCGGCATCCTGGGACTGTGGCTGCTGATCGTCATGCCCGCGCGGCGGGAACGGTCGCCGGTGGCTGAGGTGTCTCCTTAAATATCCGTGCGAGGTGCGAGGTGCGGGGTGCGCGGTTGAATTGCGGTGGGTCCCACAACCACGCACCTCGCAC
>JANPLC010000126.1:0-3448 GCA_031426335.1 Planctomycetota bacterium | reverse complement strand
CCTTTCCGTGGCACGGGCGTCTCGCCCGTGAGGTGACGATTCCGATCACGGGCGAGACGCCCGAGTCACGTTTGAGACGGCCTCAATCCGCCAGCGGCTCCCCTCCCTTCAAAAGCCACGCCGACTCATGCCGCGTGAAGCCGATCTTCGGATAATAGTAGACCGCCTGCGGCGCCGCGATGAGTACGATCATCGCCCGCGGCCCGAGAGAGGCGCGGGTGCGTTTGATCAACTCCAATCCCAGGCCGAGCCGTTGGTGGCTTTCGCGCACCGCTAGGTCGGCGAGGTAACAGACGTAGCCGAAGTCAGTCATGGAACGACTGATGGCCACCAGCAGGTCGCCGTCCCAGGCGGTGATGATCAGATTGCCGTGCGTCAGCATCTGCTGAGCGATCGAGCGATCGTCGAGTGGCCGGCGCGCGCCCAGGGTGCAGGCGCGGTAGAGGTCGATGACCTGATCCAGATCCAGGTCGTTGCCCGTGCGGTAGGTAATGGCCATGGTGGGGCATAGTCGGGGACCTGGCGCTCTGGCAATCGTCATGAAACCCAGGCGCAAGCCGGCGGTAACTACGACGGATGAACCACTTGGAGACCACCTATGCGTTGCCTCACTGTCCTGTTCGTTGCCGCCTGCCTCTCCCAGGGTGCATTGATCGCCGGCGAGGCCGCTACCAGTCCGACCAAGGTCGATGATTTTGCCCTGCTCGACCACCGTGGCGAGTTCCAGCAGCTCAGCCGTCACGCTGATGCGGCATTCGTGGTGTTGTTCAGCTTCGGCGTCGGTTGCCCGATCGTGCGCCATAACCTCACCGAAGTGCAAGCCATCGCTGGCGACTACGCTGCCAAAGGCGTGCGCGTGGCTTGCCTCGCTTCGTCTCCTGCTGACGACCGCAAAGCGGTGCAGGAAGAAGTCGCCACGCTCAAGACCACGCTGCCCGTATTGATGGACGAGACGCAATTGGTTGCTGAGGGGTTGGGCATCACGCGTACCGCCGAAGCCATCGTCATCCGCATGAAGGACTCTGCCATCGCGTGGCGCGGACCAGTCGATGACCGCATCGGTTACGGTGCGCAGAAGGCCGAGGCCACCCGGCGTTATCTGCGTGAGGCACTTGATGCCGCGATCGCCGGTCAGCCGACACCCACCGACGCGCCGGCGGTGAAAGGCTGTGCGCTGACGTTCACTCAGCCACGTGCGACGCACAAGCCGGACTACGCCAAGGACATCGCCCCGCTCATCGAGGCGAACTGTCGCACGTGTCACCAGAAGGGCGGCGTTGCGCCGTGGGCGATGGATAGCCACAAGCTGGTTGCCGGCCGTGGCGACATGATTCGCGAGGTCATCCGCACCCACGCCATGCCGCCGTGGGACGCGGATCCGACCTATGGAAAATTCGCCAACGACTGCGGCATAACCGTCGCCGAAGCGCGCACGCTGGTGCATTGGATCGAGAACGGCGCGTCACCATCGGCCACCGATCCGCTTGCGCTGAAGAAACCCAAGCCGTTGCCGGAATGGCCGCTCGGCAAACCCGATCTGATCATCACCCTGCCACCGCAGGATGTTCCGGCGACCGGCAAGCTCGCCTACCGTAAGGTCGAGGTGCCGATCGACATCCCCAATGACGTGTGGGTGCGCGCCGTGCAGATCAAGCCGGACCATCCGCAATGGCTGCACCACGCCTTCGCCTTTGTTGGTGATGACGAACTGGAAATTCCCGAGGACATCGCTGCCGACCCACGGGTGCAGCGCCTCCTTGAACGCTTCAAGGGCAAGCCACTGCCACCCGAATTGAAAGCCCGCCTCGACACCGCTCCACGTGGCCTGACCTCGTTCTTCGCCAGCTACGTCCCTGGACTTGACCCGGCGCCGTTCCCCGAGGGCACCGGCAAGTTACTGAAGAAGGGCTCGACGCTGTCGTTCCAGTTCCACTACACCACCAACGGCGTGGCCGGCACCGACAAGCCGAAGTTCGGACTCTACTTTGCGAAGGGCAAGAAAGACCAGCCGGAACGTGAGCTCAAAGTCACCAGCGCCTTCCAGTTGCGCCTCGACATCCCGCCGATGGAGCGCAACAGCCCGGCGAGCGCCGAACGGCGAGTGGTCAAGGACAGCGTGATCTATGCCGTGTCGCCGCACATGCACTACCGCGGCAAGTCGATGCGCTTCACTGCGATTTTCCCTGACGGCAGGGAGGAGATCCTGCTGTCGGTGCCGCGTTACGACCTCGACTGGCAGCGCACCTACCTGCTCGCCGAGCCAAAGATCGTGCCGGCCGGCACACGCATCCGCGTCGACGGGATGTTCGACAACTCACCGATGAATCCCGACAATCCGGACGCGTCCAAACGTGTACGTTTCGGTGACCAGAGCTGGGATGAGATGTTCATCGGCTACATGGTTTACGCCGACGCGCCGACCGCCGCAGCCAAGTAAGCCAAGTAGTTCGGCGCATGAGGTGAGCGGTGGACGTTCCGCCGCTCATTTCTTGAAGTTGCGCAGTTCCAATTCCTGCAACTGGGGCGTCATCAGATCGCCTGGGTATTCGATGCGGTAGGAAAACGCGGCGGTGCGCTCCTTGCCCGGTTCGATGACCATGTCCCAGCGCAGCATGCCGCGGTCATTAGCCTGCGGCTTGGGCACCGGCGAGTCGAGATCGACGGTGATGCGCTCGTCCTGTGCGACCGGCAGAGATTCGTAGACCGCAAGTTGGACAGCGTCAGGGCGGAAGTTGCGTGCCTGGATCGAATAGGCGAACGACAAGCGCTTCTGTTTCGAGAAGAAGGTCAGCCCACTGTTTTTCTCATCCAGTCGCCGGGTGAGCTTGATCGATTCATCGATCCCCAGGTACAGGCTGGCAGCTTCACGCGGAGCGACGAAGTCCAGGCTCGCGGTGCCGATCAGATCAGCACCGACGAAGACGTTGGCCGTTCCAGGGAGGATCGGCATCTCGCTGGCGTTGACCGCGTGCCCAGTGATGTAGGTGTTCAGTGACACGCGTGGGATGGCGTGCAGCGTGGTGGTCATCGCCAGACTGCTGTGGGCGATGTGTACGCGATGCGGTTTGCCGTTGGAGGCGACGTGGTTTTTTCCAGGCACCACAAATACCGCACTGGTGCTACGTTGTTCGACGGCCCGGCTGATGACGTCGACCGCCACGGCATTGGCGAGCAGGTTGTCTTGCGCGTCGTTGAGATCCTTGCTGCTGCGGTTGCCTTTGTTTTGGTACAGATTCGCCGAGGGCAGGTTCGATCCACCCACGATGTCGAAGCTGTTAAACGAAAGACTGCTGTTGGCGGCCCGGCTGTTCCCGCGTTGCAACTGCGGCACGTCACCCGCGTTCAAATACCATGGCGCCGGCTTCGGCGATTGTGCCAGGATCGACGGACGCGCCGCCGACAGAGTTAATTGGGCATTGGTCCATTCCTCGCCAGTGGCCTGTTGTAC
>JANPLC010000125.1:0-32407 GCA_031426335.1 Planctomycetota bacterium | reverse complement strand
GGGGTCCGGGGTCCGGGGTCTTGGCTGGTTGAGGGCATGGGCGCGACCGTGGGTTGCGCACGCATCTGTCAACCCGCCCGGGGTGGTTTCCCTGAGCGTCGCCATCTCCATCATCCAGCCAGCGAGGGAGAACGAGTGGGCACGTCAGCAGGAGGAGACCCCGGACCCCGGACCCCGGACCCCGGACGACTGAAAACCACCTTCGACATCTTCCAATGGTACCGCGACGTGCGTGCGAGCGGTAAGCCGGTGGCATGGTGTTCCGCCTTCGCTCCGGCTGAGGTCCTGGTCGCGCTCGGCATCGTGCCGGTTTATCCCGAAAACCACGCCGCGATGCTCGGCGCGTTGTCGGAGACGCGTGATCCGGATCAGCCCTATTCGCGCGAAGCGATCACCGCATCCGAGAAAGCTGGTCTGGCGACGCCGCGGCTATGTGCCTACGCCCTCGCGGACATCGGGGTGCTCCATGGTGGCGCCTCACCGATCGGTGGTCTGCCGGATGCGGATCTGTTCTACGCGTGCGACAGTCAATGTGCCGTGGTCGCGCGCTGGGGCGATGATGTGCAGCGCCTTTTCCGCAGTCGCGGAAAAGAGATCCCGCACTACGTCTTGAAAGCTCCACCGCTGACGCGTGCAGAAACGCACACGCCGGAAGAACTCGCCGGCTTCAAGGCGCAGATCCTGACGCACGTGCGCGACCTCGCAGCGCGCTTCGGCACCAAGCTGGACGAATCGCGTCTTGCTGCCGTCGTGGCGGAATCGGCGGCAGCGAATCGTTTGTGGCAGCAATGCCTGGAACTCGGCCGCACGCGGCCGACTCCGTGGACCAACCTGGATGCGTTCACTGCCATGGCGCCGATCGTCATTGCGCGCGGAACGAAAGAATGCACTGAATTTTACCGTCGTTTGCTCGCCGAGCTGCACCAGCGTGTGCGCGATGGCGTGAGCGCGGTGCCGCATGAGCGCGTGCGTTTGCTGTGGGACGCCATCCCGATCTGGCCGCGCAAGAATTGGCTGGCGAAGTTCTGTGCAGAACGTGGCGCATCATTCGTCGCCAGCACCTACACGCATTCGTGGTGGTTCGAGTTCGATGCCACACGCCCACTCGACACCTTGGTTGAACGGTACGCCTGGAATACCATGAACCGCTCGGGCAAATGGGTGCTCGACTGGACCCTCGGCCTCGTGCGCGACTACGCCGCCGACGGCATTGTCGCGCACTGGAACAAGAGCTGCGGCATCTGGAACAGCTACGTGAAGCGTCGCCTGCCCGGCTACAGCGCGGCGGGGGTGCCGTGGATGCAGCTCGATGCTGATATGGTTGATGCACGGCAGTTCGACGAGGCGAAGGTGGCGGCGCAGCTTGATGCGTTCATCGCCGGATTGGCTGCCGCCCGCGTCTAGCCGCTCAATTCCACGGGCGACGTTTCCTGGGATCGCCGAGTTGCAGTCGGCAGAGTGGGACCACGGATGGCGTCCGTGCGTTTCCCCTGACACCCCAAGCAGATTGCCCCTGGCCGAGTACAACTCGGCGATCCCAGGAAACGTGCCCGGCGGTGCGATGGTCATAGGTGGGATCTGTCCGGTTGTAAGGAAGCGTCACCGCCGACGACCAAGGTGATGCTCTGCGTGCCATCCAGTGACTGGCGTCATTGAGCCCACCGGCGGACATGATAGATCCTGACCCCGGAGTCCGACCATGCCTGTACGCGCATCTTTGCTTACCTCGGTGCTGGTCGCAGCGTCGTTGCTGACTACCGGCTGTTTCGCTCCCCGGGTGGTCCATGACGAATGGCGGCCGGGTGTGCCCAAACGCCACGGCGAGGTGGTCGGCGGCAAGCAGCAGGGCGTGTGGCGCTACTGGTACGACAACGGCGCGAAACAATCCGAAGGTGCGTGGCACAAAGATTACCAGGACGGTCAGTGGACGTGGTGGTTCGCCGATGGTCGGGTGCAGCAGACCGGGGCTTACGCCGGGCATGGCATCGACTCGCGGAAGCTGTCGAGCGCTCCGCGCACCGGTCACTGGCGTTTCTGGTACGACAACGGCCAGTTGCAGTGCGAGGGTGACTACACCGCGGATCGCCAGGTCGGGCAGTGGCGCTTCTTCACCAAGAACGGCAAGGCGCACGCCGTGGGCTCATTCGCTGCCGGCGTGAAGGACGGCGCGTGGACATGGTGGCATGCGAATGGGCAGCGCAAAGAAATCGGCGCGTTCGCCAACGGCCTGAAGATCGGGGCCTGGATGACCTACAACGAGGCGGGCGAGGTTGCCACCGTCATCAACTACACCGTCGATGGCAAGGTGATCGAAGCGAAGCCCGTAGTGCTCGCGGCACCGACCGCACCGCCGCCGGCTCCAGCTCCAACCGCGGTCGGAACCGTTGCCGAACCGCCACCAGCCGTGGTGGTGTCACCGGTGGTTGCGGTCGTCGATGCCGCTCCGGCAGGGAAAGAGGTCGTGGAGGCCAAGCAAGTGCCTGCCGAGCCGGAGCAGACCCTGCCCGCGCCGGACGCCCCGCCGCTGTCGCCGACCATCAGCGCGCCGGCCCTGTGGACCTCGGCTCAGGAATCTGTCGCCACCCAGCTCGTGCGGCTCTACGACCGCGGTGACATCACCATCCGGGGGTATGAGAGCGACATTGCTGCCAGCGTCGACGATCGCCAGAAACGCGATCTGCTGGGCAAGCCGCTGATGCAGACGCGTTTTCTCTCGGCCACTGGCAGTGTGCTGGATATCGCCAAGCAGAAGGGCAAGAAACCCGTGCTGATGGTGGTGTTACGCGGGTTCTCCGGCCAGGTGTGCCTCTACTGCGCGGCGCAGACCACGGCGATCAGCAAGAACATCCAGAAGTTCACCGAGATGGGCGTCGAGGTGGTGGTGGTCTATCCAGGCCCGGTGGAGGCCGTCGCGCCGTTCATCGAGGCCGTGCGTTCACTGGCCAAGGAGCCGCCCCCCATGCCGGTGGCGCTCGACGTCAGCCTGATCGCGGTGCGCCAGCTCGGCATCGAGGACAACCTCGCCAAACCGACGTCCTTGATCATCGATAAGGCCGGCGTGGTGCGGTATGCCTACGTCGGTAAGACCATCGCCGATCGGCCATCGGTGAAGGACTTGTTGAACGAGCTGTCCCGTTACGTGAAGTAGTGACATGGCCAGCGAACGGACTGCCGTCACCCGCATAGATTCCAGCTCACAGAAAACCATGGCGAACACGCCAGAGGTGGCGGCCGACGCTACCGTACCGCGTCCGACCATCCCCGAGGTCGAACTCGATGCTGAGATCGGTCGCGGTGGCATGGGTGTGGTCTACCGCGGACGGCAGACCTACCTCGATCGCAATGTGGCGGTCAAGTTGCTGCTGGTGGACCGCGCGGCGGCAGACGACGAATATGTCAAACGTTTCCAGCGTGAGGCCAAGATCCTCGCCGGGCTGTCGCATCCGCACATCGTCGCCTGTTATTCCGCCGGCATCACCACGGATCGTCATCCGTACTTGGTGATGGAGTTCATCGACGGGCCAAACCTCAAACACTGGGTTGCCGAGCATGGTCCGCTGAAAGCCCAAGACGCCCTGCGCGTGACGCGTGAACTGGCGCAGGCGCTCAGCCACGCGCATCAGAACGGCATCATCCATCGCGACGTGAAACCAGAGAACGTGCTGCTGGCCAAACGCGAGGGCGACACCAGCGATTTCCCGTTCCAGGCCAAACTCGTCGACCTCGGTCTCGCACGTCCACAAGGCACTGGCGGAGACATGAACCTGACCGGCACCGGCCAGGTGATGGGCACGCCGACGACGATGGCGCCTGAGCAGTTCGATGATCCGGAAGGCGTCGACTTCCGCGCTGATATCTACGGTTTGGGCTGCGTGCTCTACCACGCGCTCATCGGTCGTCCTGCGTTTGAAGGGCGGACTTTGGCGGCGATCGTCACCGCAAAAGTCTCCGGCGCTGCGCCGAATCCCACCGCGGTGGTGTCCGGACTGTCTCCCGCGATCGGCACCTTGGTGGCGGACATGCTGGCAAAGAGCCGCGAGAGTCGGCCGCAGAGCTATGCGGCGCTCATCTCCCGCTGCGACGCACTCCTCAGCGGCAAGGCTGCTGGCGGTAGCAAGCTGCCGTGGGTGGTGATCGCCGGTGTTGGTGTGGTTGCTGCGGTGATCCTGGCGGTGCTGGTCATCCCCAAACAGCAGGAACCGGTCACCAACACGACGACGACGCCTACGACCACACCGATTCCGGTAAACGCCACCGTGGCGGTGGCGCCACCAGTGCCGGCCACCCTCAGCGCTCCGCAGCTGCTTTGGCGTCAGGATGTCAGCACGCGGCTCAAGGATTGGACCTTCGCCGAGGGAGCGCAGTGGGCGCACGCCGAGGAGACTGAACACGGGATCGCCGGCGCCGCCGGTCGCATCAGTCGCGCGATAGAGCCGGGACCTTGGGTCATCGATGTCGTCCTCCAACCCGCGGAAGGCCCCGATGGAAACACCGAACAGGCCCACATCGGCTTTCTGTTGGCGAATGGTCAGAGCATCTACGTCCAGATCAGCAACAACGGTGCAACCCTACCGATCCAGATCTGGCAGACCTATCCCGATCCCAAGGCGGCGCCCCAGTTATTAATGAACGGCGCACTCCCACCTGGGAAGGAGTTCTTCTCCTTCAGTCTCACCGAGCAGTTCTTGCGGATCACCGCCAATGGTGCGCCGTTCGAAAAGGCCATTAGCCTTTCAAGCCATCCCACCGAGTTGTACCTGTTCACCCGGGGTGACGCGCCGCTGCTGGTCCATGATCTCACCATCCGTCAGCCCAAAAAGTAGACCTCGGATTTGGTCCTCAAGTCCCCCGCCGACCTGCCGTTCCTGTGGGATGGAGGTCCGCGATGATCATCGCCGGCGCCAATCTTGCCTTTTCGGCGACCCACCGTTACGCGGCGGAGCACGAGCGCAGCGAACGCCTGCGGGTGGGCGCCGTACGTCAGCCCGCCCCGGTCGAATCACCTGAACCATCTCTCGACAGCACCCTCGACCGGATGGCTGAGCTGTCCACGCAGTCGGCAGACCAACTGGCGTACCAGACCGGGCGTTTGGCCAAACAGGTCCGCTCGCAGGAGGCCAACGAGGCCAAAGCCAAGGACGACGGGCTCAGCCCCGAGCAGCGCAAGATCATCAAGCTGCTAGAAACCGTGTTCGGCGCCAAGGGCATCCAGCAGGTCTCGTATTCTCTCGACTGGTCCTCGGTGCAGCGCATCCAGGCCGCGGCGAGCGAGAAGATGAGCGCCTACGCCGAAGGCATGTCGGCGGCGTTCTCGTACGATTACCAGGAATCCTACCGCGAGTACGAGGCCACCAGCCTGGGTTTGGCCGGCACCTTCACCACCGAGGACGGCCGTTCGTTCAGCTTCGACCTGTCCTACCAGATGGAGCGCGAGTACGTCCAGACCTCTAGCACCAGCGTGCGCGTGGCCGGTGCGGCGCAGGATCCGCTGATCCTCGATGTCGGTGGAGTTGGCGGATTCGGCGATGGCTCCACCGCCTTCGATCTGATCGGTGGTGGTGACGTCGAATCCCTGCGTCACCTGGCCGGCGGCAACCACTACCTGGGCGCCGACTTCAACGGCAATGGCCGGATCGATGACGGCGGCGAACTGTTCGGACCGACCTCGGGCAACGGCTTTGCGGATCTCGGCGCCTTTGACGGTGACCGCAACGGCTTCATAGACGAAGGCGACCAGATCTGGGAATTGCTGCGCTTGTGGACCGGCGATGACGCCAAACCCGCACTGCTTGCCGAGTGGAAGATCGCCGCCATCGGCCTGACCTCAGTCGAGGCGCCGTTCAGCTACAAGGACGCCGACAACCGCCTGATCGGGCAGAACCGCTCGGCGGGCGTGTTCCTCACCGATGACGGCAAGGCTGGCGTGGTGAAGCAGGTCGACTTGGTGGTGTAAACCACCTGGGATTGATGTTTTCGTGAGCACCTCCGGGGCGTCCCGAAGGAAGCCCGGGGTGAAACCCCGGGTAGCTTGCATATATTTCAACAAGCCCCGGAGGGGCGGCGGACGATTCCGCCGCCCCTCCGGGGCTTGAAAATTATCGGGCGCCTTTCCCGGGGTTTCACCCCGGGCTTTCTTCGGGGCGCCCTTGCAGGGCTCACAGGTCACTTCGCCATCCACTTTTCCAAAAACGCCAACACCGCCGCGCGCATCGTCGGTGTTTCCAGATGGCCGACATCTTCGCGGATGAGCTTCCAGCGCTCGGGTACGCCCGCATCTGCGTAGAGCTTGTTCAGATTCGCCTCGACGCGATCAAGCCCGGCAACCGGCGTGAGCTTGTCCTGCGTGCCGGCGAGCGCGAGGTGCGGACGCGGCACGATCAGCGCATTGATGTCGGTGGTGGTGAAGTGCTTCAGCAGGTTCGGCACGTAGTAGTAGATGCCGTGGCCGCCAAGCCCCTTGCTCTCGATCAGCGCGTGGAAATCCGTCAGGCAGCAGATGTCGGCGCAGGCGACGATGCGTTCGTCGAGCGCAGCGGTGTACCACGCCATGGTGCTGCCCATCGACATGCCGACGGTGGCGATGCGTTTGGCGTCGACATCGGGGCGTGACACCAGGTAGTCGATCGCGCGCAGGTTGTCGTAGACCATCTGGCCCCACAGCACCTTGCCGTTCCAGATCATCTCCTTGAACACGTCGTTCTCGGGACGGCCGCTGCGTTCGCCGAACAACCAATGATCGATGGCCAGCACCGCCCAGCCGCGCTTGAGCAGATCGTCGGCGTAGGGCGTCAGGTAGGGGGCCGAGCCCTTGAACAACTCGTCCTTGCCGAGGGCGTATTTGCCACCGTGCGAGTGGTTGTAGAGCACCACCGGGATGCGGCCGCTGGCGTTCGCCGGGCGGACGAAATAGGCCGGTACCGGTTGCGAACCATTGAGGTCGAGGCGCAACTTCTCCAGCACGTAGCCATCGCGCTGCTCGGTGCTGAGCGTCTCCACCGTGATCGGCCGGTCGCGCGGCGGCAGATCGCCGAGCAGGCTGTAGAGTTCAGCGCGACGGGCAGCGGGAGTCATGCTCGCTCCGGATGGGACATCCGCGGACGCTAACATGGTGGCTCCGACGAGCAGCAGGACCAGGGGCAGGAGGTGGGGATGCATGTCTCATCCTTTGCCGCTGCGCCTGCGTGCTGCAATCACCAAGCGGGATCCCTGGATCAGACGTGCAATTGGTCTGAATCAGGGATCCCCAGAACGATTCACTCTTTGGCGATGACGATCTTGGCCGTCGCGCGTTCTGCGATCTTGGTGCCGCGCGAGGACATGCCGCACACCTCCAGAGTCTTGAGATCAAAGGTCTCTTCGGTCACGCGCAGGCGCGGTACTGGCACCATCTGGCTGGTGACGATGCCCTTGGTGCCGGCGTTGCCGAACAACAGGTGGTCGACCTTGCCAGCGCCATCCTTGATCAGCTCGTACTCACGATCCTTGATGAAGGCTTTGATCTGCACCTTCTTGGCCCAGGGGATCTTCTCCTTGTCGCGGTAGAGCACCACCAGGTCGATGCCCTTCTCGGGATTGAAGAGATCGAGGTGGATGAGTTTGCCTTCGAGCAGGATCTTGTCCGTCGGTGCCATGATGCGGTAAACACCGTTGTTCATGATAGCGATGATCTTGTCGTACTCGCTGCACTTGATTTCGCGGTCGTAGACCTTGACCGACTTGCCGAAGAAGCCGGTCGCCTGGTCGTAACCCAGGCGCAAGTTGGCGCGGGCGACGGATTTCTCGTCGATCTCTTCCATCGCCTTGAACTTGCTGCGGCGAGGGAAGAACTTGGCGTACTTGTCGTGCAGGTATTCCAACCACGCGACGGTGGTGCCGATCAAATCCTTGAGCTTGGCCTTGGCCTCTTTGATCGCCTTGACGATGTCATCGATGTCTTTGCGGTTTTTGTCGATGTCGAACTGCGAGATGCGTTTGATGCGGATCTCCAGCAGGCGCGCCACGTCGGCGTCCACCATGTCGCGCACGAAGAGGTTCTTGAACTGTTCCATGCCTTTCCACACCGCGTTGTTGACGCCGTCTTCGGTGGTCTGGTTCTCGATCTTTTTGTAGATGCGATTTTCGATGAAGAGTTGTTCGAGGGTCAGCCAGTGCTGCTTGTCGAACAGATTGGCCAACAAGTGTTCCAGTTCCGCCTTGATGATGTCCTTCAGGCGGTCGGCGCAGGATTCCATGATCTCGCGCACGCCAAGTTCAGCGGGCTTGCGATCACGGATGACCACGATGTTGGAGTTCACTTCGACTTCGCAGTCGGTGAAGGCGAACAACTGGGGGATGACCTCGTCGGTGGTGACGCCACGCGGCAGGTTCAGCTCGATGCGCACTTCCTCGCCGGTCTTGTCGAGGATCTCGCTGATCTTGACCTTACCCTTGGCGACCGCGGTTTCGATCGACTCCATCAACGATTCAGTGGTTTTGCCCCACGGCAGATCGGTGATGACCACCCGCTTCTCGCCGTCGGCTTCGATCTTGGCGCGCACCTTCACCTTGCCGCGGCCGTCGTTGTAGTCCGACGTGTCGATGATGCCGCCGGTGGGGAAGTCAGGGCGCAGGCCTCGGTACTGTTCGCCCTTCAAATAGCGGATCTGCGCCTGGAGCAGCTCGCCGAAGTTGTGCGGCAGGATCGTCGTCGCCATGCCGACGGCGATACCTTCGGTGCCGAGCATCAGAATCACTGGTACCTTGGCTGGCAGTGCTTCCGGCTCTTCGCGGCGACCGTCGTAACTCGGCAGGAATTTGGTCAGCGCCGGATTGAAGAGCACTTCCTTGGCCAGCGGCGTCAGGCGACATTCGATATAACGCGCGGCGGCAGGGCCGTCGCCGGTCATGATGTTGCCGAAGTTTCCCTGTTTCTCGATGAAGTAGCCGAGGTCAGGATTGCCAATGGCACGACCCTTATTGGCCAACACCACCAGCGCGTCGCCGATGGAGACGTCGCCGTGCGGGTGCAGCTTCATGCACTCGCCGATGATGTTCGCCACCTTGGTGAACTTGCCGTCGTCCATCGTCGAGATGGTGTGCAGGATGCGGCGTTGCACCGGCTTGGCGCCGTCGCGGATGTCCGGAATCGCGCGGTCGACAACCACGTAGCTGGCGTACTCCAGGAAGTTCTGGCGCATCAATGAAGAGAGGGTGTTCATTGCACAGGTCCAGGTCAGGCGAGGTCGGCGATGAGGTTCTCGACGATGAAACCCTTACGTTCGGGCGTGTTCTTGCCCATGTAGAACTCCAGCGATTTGCTGACCTCGGACAGGTTTTCGATGGTGATATCCATCAGCTTCATGTCGCCACCAATGAACTGGCCGAATTCCTTCGGGCTGATTTCACCCAGACCTTTGAAACGCGTGGTCTCGGGGCTCTTGAGTTCTGCCTGCGCGGCGTCGCGTTCGGCTTCGCTGTAGCAGTACTTGGTGGTCTGCTTGTTGCGCACGCGGAACAATGGGGTTTCCAGGAAGTACACGTGGCCGTTTTTGACCAGGTCTTCGAAGAAGCGCAGGAAGAACGTCAGCAGCAGGTTGCGGATGTGCATGCCGTCGACGTCGGCGTCGGTGGCGATGATCACGCGGTTGTAACGCAGGTTGTCGAGGCCGTTTTCGATGCCGAGCGCCGACATGATATTGTACAGCTCCTCGTTCTTGTAGACGGTCTCGCGACCGAGGCCGTAGCAGTTGAGCGGCTTGCCCTTGATGGTGAAGATCGCCTGGGTTTCCACGTCACGGCACATCACCAGTGAACCGCCGGCGGAGTCACCTTCGGTGATGAACAGGCTGGTTTCCATGCGGCGATCCTTGCCCTTCTTGGGCTCGGCATCAACGCGGTGGATTTCGCAGTCGCGGAGTTTCGGGATGCGCAGCGCGACGGATTTGGCGCGGTCGCGAGCTTCCTTTTTGATCTTCTGCAGTTCGGTGCGCAGGCGTTCGTTGGCCTTGATCTTGTCGATCAGCTTGGTCGCCACGATCGGGTTCTGGTGCAGCCACTTCTCGACCGCGTCTTTCACCGCGGGAACGACCCACGAACGCACGTCGCTGCCGAGCTTGTTCTTGGTCTGCGATTCGAAGATCGGGTCCTGCAGTTTGATCGCGATCGCGCCGCAGATGCCTTCGCGCACGTCTTCACCGGCGTAGTTCTTGCCGCTGAATTCGTTGACGCCCTTGAGCAGACCTTCACGGAAGGCCGCCAGGTGCGTGCCGCCGTCGTTGGTGAACTGACCGTTCACGAAGCTGAAATAGGTTTCGCCGTACGTGCCGGTGTGGGTGAAGGCGAACTCAATCTTGTCGAGCGCGTCGTGGAAGACGTCGTAATGGGTCTTCTCTTCGCCGATTTCCGCCGCGAGCAGATCTTTCAGCCCATTCTTCGACTGGTACGTTGTGCCATTGTAGGTGATCGACAGCCCAGCGTTCAGATAACAGTAATACTGCAGGCGCTTGGTGATGTACTCGTCATGCCAGGCGTACTTCTTGAAGATCTCGGGATCGGGCGTGAAGCAGACGTAGGTGCCGTTGGGCTCCTTGGTCTTGCCGCTCTCTTCATCCTTGAGCTTGCCTTGTTTGAAGGTCGCGCGCTTGAATTGGCCGTCGCGGTGGCTCACCACTTCGAAGGTCGCGGACAACGCGTTCACCGCCTTGGTGCCGACGCCGTTCAAACCGACGGAGAACTGGAAGACGTCGTCGTTGTACTTGCCACCGGTGTTGATCTGGCTGACGCACTCGATGACTTTGCCGAGGGGGATGCCGCGGCCGTAGTCACGAATGGTGACGACGTTCTCTTCGCGGGTGATCTCCACCTTCTTGCCGACACCCATGATGAATTCATCGATCGAGTTATCGATGATCTCTTTCATCAAGACGTAGATGCCGTCATTGGGATTCGTCCCGTCACCAATTCGTCCGATGTACATGCCGGTGCGCAGGCGGATGTGCGCCAGCGCGTCCAGGCTCTTGATGGCACTTTCGTCGTACTCGACCTTCTGCTTCGCCATGCCGTCTCCGATGCGGCGCGAAGGTTGCGGCGCAGAACGAACCGTCAAGGAGTTGTGGTTTCGGTCCTATTAACCCCAGGCCGGCGGGGGCTAGGGGGCCTTGGAGGCCGGAATCGGTCCGCGGTGGATGGCTTCGCCCCAATCCTTCAGGCCGATCACTGGCAGGGCGAAGGCGCAGGCACGGTCCTCATCGGGGGTACCCAGAGCCTTGTACACGTCCCACACCGGCTTGGTGCCGAGGGGCTTGTCCTGGTCGTCCGGGAACCGGCGCAGGCCAATGCGCAGGCCGCCTTCGCCGCGGTTGTCGACCCAGTTGTGGTATTCGAAGCCGTGGATGGTTTCGATCTTGGCGATCTTCTTCCACACGTAGGCCATCGCCGCGGCCTGTTCGGTGAGGGCCTTCTCGCCGTAGTCGGGTGAGTTCGGGCCCTGTTCGCTGAGGTGGATGCTGCGGAGCTTCTTGCCTTGGAACATCGCCGCTGGCTGGCGTGCCCAGGCATCGAGCACCTCGACATTGCGGAAGGTGATCTTCGGCGTGTCGAGGCGGAACTCTGCTCCGTGGTCGAGCCAGGTCTTGGGTTCGAGCAGTGACGACGGATACGGATGATGCGCGAGGCCCCACTCGAAGTCGCCTTCGGCCTGCGACAGGGCGAGCAGATGTCCCAGCAGGTTGCGCGAGGGGAAACACGTCGACGGATCACCGGTCTCGGCCCAGTGGTGCGTCAGCGAGATGAATACCTGCGCGTTGGGATCTTGCCGGCGCAGGATCGCATGAGCCAAGCGCATCGAGCGGTAGTACTGGTCAAAGAACACCAACTCCGGGCGTTTGCCGCAGTTGGTCCACACCCAGCCCATGTCCACTTCGTTGTGCATGATCCAATGGTGCATGCGCCCGTATTTGCCATCCGCGCGGCTGTAACGTTTCGCCAGCAGATCGAGCGCGAGTGTGTACGCAGCGGTGCTCTCCGCCGTCGTCAGGTTCGGCATGGTGAAGATGCCGGCCGAGTTGTAGTCCGGATGCTGCATCAACGCGCCGAGTTCTTTCGCGCCCCACTGACGTGCCGGTGCGACGAGGATGATGCCGAGCACGACGATCTGGCGTTTCGCGGCTTCGAGCATCGTCGCGTCGAGTCCGTCGAAAGCCTTTTTGCGCACGTACCAGGTACGCCCGCCGGTAGTCACCGCTTCGGCGCCGTCGCCGGGACCAGCCTGGAAGAACTGCGACAGCATCACATTCACGGTGATGCTGCCGATCTTCAGGTCATCGAGATCGCTCACCGGTGATCCGCCGGAATGGAAACCGCCGAGGCCTTTTTTGCTGCGCTGAACACCTGGGGGCAGCGTCGTCGCAGCCGGGATGACATCGACCCAGCGACCGAGCGACAGCATCGTGTCTTGGGTGCCGAGGCGTTGGATCAGCACAAAGCGTGATAGAGCACGGTCGAAACCGTTCTCTGCGATACGCGGAACTGTCACGCTGAAACCGCGTTCACGCACCGGCCACGTGGTAGCGAAGGTCATCGTCGCAGCTGCCGCCTGCCAGATTGGCCACTCGGCCAAACGCACATCCCCGCTGATGGGCACCGTGCCGTTGATGGTGAGGTTGGTTGCGTCCGCTGCGACCTTGGTGATGGCGCCGGAGAAATCCTTGGCGAGGTAGTCTTTCAGGGCCTTATCCCACGCGCGATCTTGCGCCTGCTTTGCCTGCGCTTCAGCCGCGATCGTGAGTTCTTCCGTCGTCCGCGCGCGCAGGCGCAGGTTGCGGATCTGGATCACCTTGCTCGGCTGCGAGCCCAGGTCGATGCGCCATGCGCTTGGTTTGCTCGCGGCGATCTTGGCATTGGTAGCGACGTCGATGGAAAACGGCGACCAGCCCTCGCGCGATGGCAGGTGCTCGGCATGGACGTAGCGTTCACCCGACCAGCCGGGACCGGCGAACACGTCGATCAGATTCAATCCGCTGACGCAGACGTAGTCGAACGCCAGCACCGGTGTCGTCGCCAGATCAGCTGGCGTTGTAGACGTGGTGGCGATGAAAGGGTCACCGCCGGTGGTGGCGACCTCCCACACGCCATCGGTCGTCGTCGTCACAGTCACCTGGTTGTGGCCCTTGTCGGCGACCGTCAGCGGCAGGTCGGCAGCGGCTAGCCATGGACTGCACCCCAGCACCACGCCCAGCAGCGCCACGGCGATGATCATGCTCGGCCGACCTTGCTGGACACGTCCCATCACCCGCTGCTCCTTCACCGCCGGCTGGCGGACCATCCCTCTAACTACTCGTGTAACGTGCAGCTGTTGGCATGAAAATTTCCAGCATGCCGGGGCAGGCGATTAGAGGTGGTCGACTCGATCCGGCATCTGTGCGTGCCAGCCAGCGGCACCCGTCACTTCGCCGCGGTCACCGGCGAACCAGCGCCCGAGATCTCGGTCAGCCGCAGGCGGAACACGGCGACTTGCGTGGTGCGCGTGCCGATGCCCAGCACGTGGTTCTTCGGCAGCTTCCAACTCTCATCCAGGGCGAGGTTGGAACCGGCACCAGGGATGGAACAGATCTCGTTCTCACCGATGCGCGCACTCAAACCGGTGCGACGCACCTGCACGGTGACCGTCAGGCGTTTATCGGTCGCGAGCGGTTCGGGGATGATGTGCAGGGAACTGTTGTCGTTCAGCGGTTTGCCGCCGACCAGTTCAAAGCCGATGCGCGTGTCGGTGTCGCCGCTGACCACCAGGGCGCACTGCCGGCCACCAATGTCGAACACCAGCGACAGGGATCCGCTGGGGTAGAGGCGTTTGAACGAACAGGTCAGATCGTATTCCGTCGGCGGCAACCATTCGATCGGCAGCAGACTCTGTGCCCCACGGGGAGACATCAGGACATCCTCGCGCAGCAACCAGTCCTTCTGTTGCATCAACTTCGCATCGAGTTTTCCCAGCAGGTCGACCACCGTGCCGACGGGTTTGGGTGGTGCCGCCTCTGCCGTCACGGTGGGCGGTGGTGGTGGTGGCGGTTCGCCCTTCAGCAACATCGTCGCTGTCAGCGTGCCCAGGCCGAGCACGATCACGCCGGCGGCGATGATCAGCCCCCACGGTAGCGCAGGTTTGCCGCTGCCGCGCGCCTTGGATCCGTGGCCGGGTTTTCCTTCGCCCAAGCGCGCGTCGCCGGCTCTTCCACGCGGGGGTGTGTCGTTGGCCGGCAAGGCACGTTTTTTCGTCTGGTCAGCCGAGGGCTCCAGGCGCGCTGCGCCGCGCACCTTGCGCTCGCTGATCGGATCCTTGGTGTTTTTTCCCAGTTCCTGCGAACGGCTGCCGGCGGGACGCACCTGCGTGCGGTTGCCACGCGGGGTCAGCGTGCTGGCCTGGCTGGTCTGCGAGGACTTCACGCTGGAGGGCGTGAGTTCAGCGGTGCCGTGGTCGCGGGTCTGCACCTGGACCTTGAGCGGCGCGAAGGCCTGTTCCGGGGTCAGCGCCATCGCCAGTGGACGTTCACCGCCCTGGATGCGGCGCACATCGGTGATCGCTTCGGCAGCGTTGGCATAGCGGTCGTCGGCGCGTTTGGCCATCAGCTTGCGCACCAGGGCGCTGGTGGCGGTACTGACATTGCGATTGACCGCAGCGACTTCCGGTGGCGCGTGGTTGAGGTGTTGGTTGATCACCTCCAGCGGGTTCTTTTCGACAAAAGGCGGCGAGCCGGTGAGGGCGAAGAACAACGTTGCACCCAGGCTGTAGAGGTCGGCGCGCGCATCGCTCTGTTCGTGGCCCATCGCCTGTTCCGGCGCGATGAATGCCGGCGTGCCCGCGGTGCGATCGCGTGGCCCGGCGAGATTGCCACCGATTGCCTGCGTCAAACCCATGTCGGCCAAGCGCGGTGAGTTGCGGCCGTCGTAGAGGATGTTCGCCGGTTTGATGTCGCGGTGGATCAGGCCGCGGGCGCAAGCGTGGTCGAGCGCTTGCAGCATCGCCACTGCCAGCACCAGCGCGTCGGCCTCGGCCAAGGGACCGTGCATGCGCACCCGATCGCTGAGCGTCCCGTTCGGCATCAGTTCGCAGACCAGGTAATAACAGTCGCGCGTCGTGCCGAAGTCGAGGGTGCGAACGATGTGCGGGTGATCGAGTGCGACGCCTGCTTGCGCCTCGCGCTGGAAACGTGCGAGGGCATCGACATCGCCAGGGCGTTTTTGCGGCAGCAGTTTCACCGCGACCGCCGGACCGTCCTTTTTGCCGCCCAGGCGCACGGCACGGTAGACCGTGCCCGCCCCGCCACGGCCGAGCAGCGATTCCAGGCGATAGGGGCCGACCAGCGATTGGGCGAACTGATCACGTTGGAAGGCGAGGGCCTCGGCGACCTGATCACGGGTGGCGAGTTTGCGTTCGACCAGGATCTCACCAAGAAAGCGCGTCTCACCGCGTTCGCGTTCCTCGTGATCCTGTTGGCGCAGTCCGGCGTCGATCCCGTCCGCCGACAACTCGTGGCGGTCCATCAGGATCTGGCCGATGAGGAGGTGGGCGAACTGCGGCACGGGGGTGTCAGGTGTCAGGTGTCAGGCGCGGGCGACTCTGCGCGTGCACGTCGTAGGCGCTTGGTCCCATGGGCGCAACCTTTGGATCGGACACCCAATGGTGGTCCGGGCGCATCGTTCGGTACCTCCTCTTGCCGCTGGCGTGCAGGGCTGCAGGTCTAGGGTCAGGATATGCCGTTCGTGGCCAATTATCACACTCACACCTTCCGCTGCGAGCACGCGTCCGGCGATTGTCTGGATTACGCCAGGGTCGCGGCGGCAGCCGGTCTCGCGACTCTGGGCTTCAGTGACCACACGCCGCTGCCGGACGGCCGCTGGGACGACATGCGCATGTCGCTGGCGCAGTTCGACGAGTACGAGGCGGCGTTCGCTGCGGCACAAGTGGCCTTCCCGCAGATACGCATGCTTCTCGGCCTGGAGTGCGAGTTCGCTCCTGAATACGCCGGCTGGTACCGCGACGAGATCCTCGGCCGACGCGGCTTCGACTACCTCATCGCCGGCTGCCACTACACGCCGCACGATGGGCGTTGGATCCAGTCCTTCGGACGGCTGAACACGCCGACGTATTTGAAGGCCTACGCGCGGTACACCACGCAGGTGATGGAGACCGGCCTGTTCGCCTTCGTCACCCATCCGGACATCATCGGCTGTTCGTATGCCGATTGGAACGACGACCTCGCGGCCTGTTCGGAGGACATCTGCGCTGCGTCGGTGGCACTGAAAGTCCCGCTCGAACTCAACAGCTATGGCTTCCGCAAACCGTGGGTGCCGTCAGCTGGCGGTGACCGTCCGGCGTATCCCTGGGAACCGTTCTGGGCCATCGCCGCGCGGCATGGCGTGCAGGTGGTGCTCAGCAGCGATGCGCATCAACCCGAGGATGTGGTCGCCGGTTACGATGATGTGGCGGCGATCCGCGATCGCTTTGGTCTGGTCGAGGCGGATCTGTCGCATCTGGGGCAATCGTCAGAGGTGCGGTGAGTCTTTTCCTGGGGGCGTGGGCGGCCCGCCCGCGCAAAGGACCTTCGATCCACCAATCGACGCGAGAAAAAATAGGACGGCCCTGGTGGTTGACCCGGTCTGAGTACCTCAGGACGACCTACGCGCGGGCGGGCCGCCCACGCCCCCAGGGGGAGATCACATCCGCTCAGGAGCCTTGAGTCCCATGAGTCGCAGGCCTTCGCCCAGGCTGCCGCGCGCGGCGCGAACGAGCGCCAGACGTGTAGCCGATATGCTCGCGTCTGCGCAGAGCACCCGCGCATCGTGATCATGATTGCCAGCAGTCAGCCACGAGGCGACTTCCCCCGCGAGGGATAGCAGACCGGTGGCGAGCGCACTCGGCTCGTCGGTTTCCACCGCCTTTTCGAGTGCCATGCGCAAGCGTGCGATGGCGAGCAGCACGGACTTTTCATCCGGGCGCGTGAGCTTGGCGAAGTCAGCGACCGGCGCGGTGGGGTGTGCTTCGGCGAACTTGCGCTCGATCGAGCACAACCGCGCATGCGCGAACTGCAGGTACGGACCGGTCTCGCCGTCGAAGCGCAGCGCCTCCTCGAACTTGAACTTCACGTCGCCGGTGCGGCCGTTCTTGAGGTCGTTGAACACCACAGCGCCCATACCGACGGCACTGGCGATGCGTTCGCGTTCTTCGCCCGTGATGTCCGGGTTCTTTTCGGCGATGACGGCGCGAGCGCGGTCGACGGCTTCTTCGAGCACTTCACGCAGCAGCATGATCTTGCCGCCACGGGTGCGGCCCTTGGCCCAGGCGTTTTCTTCATCGTTCCAGATCAGCACGACCCCGAAGCCGATGTGACGCAGGCGGTCAGCGTAAGGCCGGCCCATCATCTTGGCGCAGGCGAACCACTCCTTGAAATGCAGCGATTGGCCGAGGTCGACGACGTAGAGCGAGCGATCGAAGGCGAATTCAGCGAAACGGTCGTCGCTCGCCGCCAGATCGCGCGTCGCATAGAGCGTGCCGCCGTCAGCGCGCTTGAGCAGCATCGGCTTCTTGAAGCCGAGCGCTGACAGATCGACCACCGTCGCGCCCTGGTCGAGTTTAGTCAGCCCTTTGCCTTCCAACTCGGTCAGCACCGGACCCATCTTGTCTTCGTAGTACGCCTCGCCTTTCCACGAATCGAAGGTCACGCCGAGCAGGCCGTAGACGCGTTCGAATTCTTTCAGACTGGCGTCCTTGAAGATCTGCCACAACGAACGCGCCTCGGTGTCGCCGTCTTCGAGTTTCTTCGACCACGTGCGGGCCTCTTCTTCGACCGCCTTGTCTTCCTTGGCCGCCTGAGAAATGCGCACGTACAGGTCGTTGAGGAAGGTCACGCGGTCCGGGGCGGCGTCGAGTTGCGCCAGCGTCAAGCCTTCGCGCTTCCAGCCGGAAATCAGCCGGCCAAATGCCGTGCCCCAGTCGCCCAAGAAATTGATGCGCTTTACTGACCAGCCCGTGGCGGCGTACATATGCGCCAACGCATTGCCGATCATGGTCGAGCGGATGTGGTGAAAGGCGAGGTGCTTGGCGATGTTCGGGCTGCTGAAGTCGATGCAGACCGTCTTGCCGTGACCGACGACTGAACGCAGCGCAGCTTTGTCGTCCTTGGCCAGCGTCGGCAGCAGCGCCGTCGCGACGCCGGCGGAGGCGAAGGTCAGGTTGCAGAACGGTCCCGCGGCGACCGCCTGGATGCCGAGCCCGGCGCTGTTCAGCACGCCGGCGATCTCGGTCGCCATGACCGGTGGCGGCACACCTTTGCCCTTGGCCAATTGGAAACACGGCAGCGCGAGGTCCGCCGCAACGCCCTTCGCCGGTGGCATCAGCAACGCCGCGACGGAAGCCTCGGGCACGCTCAGGTGGCGGGCGAGGTGGGCAGCGATGGGAACGGTCAGCAGGTCGAGCATGTGGGCGCCAGTAGCAGGGCTGAAAAGCGCCCTGCGGGGGTAACAGGGGGCTTCTGCCCTCCCAAGGAAAGTCCGCAGCAGCCTGCCAGGAAGGCGCGCAGCTTGGTGGGGTCATCCGTATCGCAAGCAGGCTGCGCCGACGCAGCGCGCTGGTCGGCAGGCTCTGGCGGGAACCCTCTGAGACACCGGGTGGACAGGCATTGGCCTAGGCAAGCCCTGGCAAGAACCTTACTGCCAGTGAGCGAAACATGGGGTATGCTCACGCCATCAGACCTGGCTTCAGCAGGACTCAGCAGGAGAACGCGGTGGGTTCCGAGACCGGACTACGTCCCTTTACTTCTAAAGCCAAGGACGGCGTGTTGGACATCGTCATCGAACGGGAGTTCGATTTCGGCTGTCTGCACCAGGACTGGGCGGTTTCTATCCTGACCATGCATCCTGGGCCATTCACCCAGGTGCGCATGGACATGACCAAATGCGGGCGGGTCAGCTCGACCTTCTATGCTGGCCTGATGCAATTGCACTTTGCCTACAACGCCAGCGGTACCAGCCCGATCAAGCTGGTGAAGCCGGATCCACGGATGGTGACCAACCTCAAGATCCTGCACCTGGAGCCGTATTTCCTCATCGAGGCGTGATCCGCTGACGAGGTTCGACGGCAGCGTGAGTGGGTCGCCTGCGTGGCTGGTGTCGCGTCGCTGAGGCACGATCATGCCGCCCATGTCTGGCACGGTTACCGTTCCTGCGAGCAACACGCTGACCATCACCGGTCCTACCGGTCGGCAGCTGGTCTTCCCCAATGGCGTGTTGCTCGCCCCGATGGAAGGCGTCACCGATCCGGTGTTCCGCGATCTGGTGATTGGTCTGGGGGGCGTCGGCGGGGCGATCACCGAGTTCATTCGCATCAGTGTCTCGGCGATGTCGGCCAAGGTGGTGAAACGCTACCTGGGACCGCCGCGCGACGATACGCCGGTCGGTGTTCAGTTCATGGCTGCGGACGAGGCATTTGTGCCGGCGAGCATCGCGTCGGCCGAACGTGTCGGCGCGCCGTGGATCGATCTCAACTTCGGCTGCCCGGTGCCGGTGGTGTTCAATAAATGCGCCGGTTCAGCGCTGCTCGGCAAGCCGGAAGTGCTCGCGCGCATCGTGCGTTCAGCGGTACAATCCACATCGTTGCCGGTATCGGCCAAGATCCGTTCCGGCATCGATTCACCGGCGCGCCTGCGTGAAATCGTCGCGGCCGTGGTGGAGGCCGGTGCCGCGATGTTGACCGTCCATGCGCGTCTGCGCTGTCAGCCTTACACCCATCCCGCGACCTGGGAGTGGCTTGCTATCGCGCGCGAAGAACGTGATCGCCAAGCACGACGCATTCCGCTGATTGGCAACGGTGGCGTCGACGTGCCTGCCGATGTGCCGCGCATGCTCGCTGAAACTGGCTGCGATGGCGTGATGATCGGTCGTGCGGCGTTGGCCGATCCGTGGATTTTTTCCCAGGCCGCCGGCGGTCCGGCGCCGACGGTCGCCCAGGCGGCGGATTTCGCTCTGCGTTATGCCTCGGCGGTCGAGGCCGTGCGTGGCCGTCGCGGTAGCTTGGCGAAACTCAAACAGTTGGTGCGTTACTACCGCGCTGGCGGAATCTTCGCCAACGCGGAGGACGAACGTACACGTTTGCTGCGCTGCGATGATCTCGACGCGGTGCGCGGCTGGTTCAGCGCCCGCACTCAGGGAATCGCGTAACCCAATTCGGCGAGGATCCGCGTCAGCGCCAAGAGCGGCAGTCCGGTGATCGCGCTCGCGTCCGCTGAATCGATGGCGGCGAACAAGGCGACACCGCGACACTCAAGTTTATAGGCTCCGGCGCAGTCCAGCGGCTGGTCAGCGGCGACGTAGCGCTCCAATGCGGCGCGGTCGAGGCTCCGCATGGTCAGCCGCGTCACATCCGTGTGGCGCCAGCGCTCGGCACCACGCGCCACCACCATCGCCGTGATCAACACATGCGTGCGACCGCTGAGCAGCGCGAGCTGGTCGACCGCTTTGGCGGCAGTGCCGGGTTTACCCAGGATGGTCCAGCGACCGTCGATCTCCACCGCGGCGAGTTGATCGCTGCCGATCACCACCGCGTCTGGCTGTTGCCCGGCGATGCTGGCGGCTTTGGCCTCGGCCAGGAACTCCGCCAGAGTTCGGGGAGCTAGGCGTGGATCCTTGAGCGCGTCCTCGTCACAAGCCGGCGCCAGCGTGGTGAAGGGCACTCCCAGCCGCTCCAACAGGGCGCGACGGTAGCGGGACGTGCTGGCCAGGATCAGAGTGGAAGGCATGGCGCGGCATGCTTGTGGCAGCGTCCCTGGCGCAAGGATGCACCTAAGTCTGGCGCTTTTTCCCTGGTCCAGCGGGGGGAGCGCCGGAAGCGCGTTGTCGGGGGCGGAGCCCCCGGCGGAAAACAGCGCGTCAGGTTTCAAGCGCAACGCTTGTTCCTGAGCGGAAATCGACCACCCTGCGACCCCAGGACTGCCCATGGCCCCCGATCCCTCCCTTGCCGGCGACCAATCTGTAAACGCCGGTCAGGCGATGCCGGACGTCGCCACGGAATCCCGCACCCGCATCGGCGGCACGCTCGACAAAGTCGGCATGACCCAGATCGAGGTCCCCGTCCGTCTGCGTGACGACGATGGCGTGTTATTCCTCTGCCCGGCCAAGGCCGATGCCTTTGTCAGCCTCGACGACGCCAAAGCCCGCGGCATCCACATGTCGCGGCTGTTCCTCGCCCTGCAGGAACTCCTCGCTGGCGAGGAGCTGAACCTGACGGTGATCAAGCGCTTGCTGGCGCAATTCGTCGGCACGCACGCGGGCATCAGCAAATCCGCTTTCATCCACCTGACCTTCGATCTGCCAGTGAAACGTCGGGCGCTGGTCAGCGACAATGCGTCATGGCGTACCTACCCAGTGTCGGTGTCGGGCGAGCTGCGTGGCGGTCACTTTCGTTTCCGCCTCGGCATCACGGCGGCGTATTCCAGCACCTGCCCGTGCTCGGCCGCGCTCGCGCGTCAGCTGATCCAGGAAAAGTTCCGTGCGGACTTCGCCGGTCGCGAAGTGCTCTCGACGCTCGATATGGCCGCCTGGCTGGGCAAAGAATCCTCAATCATGGCCACGCCTCACAGCCAGCGCAGCTATGCCAAGCTCGAAGTCGAAATCTCCGACCCCGAGCAGGCGCCGACCTTCGTACAGCTCATCGACTTGGTCGAAAACGCGCTGAAGACTCCGGTGCAGGCCGCGGTCAAACGCGAGGACGAACAGGAGTTCGCCCGCCTCAACGGTGCCAACCTGATGTTCTGTGAAGACGCCGGTCGCCGCCTGAAGCGCGCGCTCGACGCTGACAACCGCCTGAGCGACTACCGCGTCGAAGCGGTGCACGTCGAAAGCCTGCACCCGCATGACGCCGTCAGCGTCGTGGTGAAGGGCGTTGCCGGCGGCTTTCGCGCCTAGGCTTGTTGGGATGCGGGCGTGACGCCTGCCCCCGATCCCTCCAACGCGTGATTGCCCGTCCGGTGGGCCGCTGCTAGGGTCGCACCCATGCCGCTCCAACCCCTCGTTGTCCAACTTTCCGAAGGCCAGAAGAAGGAAGCGATGAAACGCTTCCGCGCCAAGTACGCGGAAGAGCTGACCAAGGTCGAAGCCGACCTCACCGATGTCTTGACCGCTCTTGCTGAGGCCGAGTACCTGGCGCAATACCTTGGCGAGCAGCCCGAGATCAAGGAACTGAAAAAACGTCAGGCCGAGGTCGAGGCGCTCCAGCAGCGTCGGCTCTATCTGGGCAAGATCATCGACCGCCTTGACCAAGTCACGCCGCAAGACAAGCCCGTGACGGTGTCCGCCCCGACCGGCGCCGCTGGCGCCGCGCCCAAGCCTGGCATCAAGCGCTATTAATTCCTCGGGCACCAGCCGAGGCGTTGTCGCTCATCTCCTATGACCTCCTCCATCGGCACCATCACCATCCGCCCCGCGCGTCTCAAAGACGTGACGGGGATCCACGGTCTGCTCTCACACTGGGCCGAGAAGAAGCTGCTGTTGCCGCGTTCGCTCAGCGAACTCTACGAGAACGTCCGCGACTTCATCGTCGCCGAGGCCGAGGTCGGTGGCCTGGTCGGCTGTGCCGCCCTGCACATCGACACCGACAAGATCGCCGAACTAAAAGCACTCGCCGTCGCTGAGGCAGCGCATGGCCAAGGCGTTGGTCGTCGGCTGGTCGATGCGTGTTGTGCAGAAGCTGCCAGCATCGGCCTGGAACGGGTGTTCTGCCTGACCTACCAGGTCGACTTCTTCGCCAAACTCGGCTTCGCCAAGGTCGACCGCTCGCGGCTGCCAGACAAGGTGTGGAGCGAGTGCATCCGCTGCCATCGCTTCCTCGATTGCGATGAAGTAGCGATGTGGCGTGCCGTCGGTGCCTGACGTGAGGTGGGCGTGACCTGGGCCTGGCCGCGCATCCTGATGCGCCGCGTGTTGTTCCATACACCGCTGCGACGGTTCCTGTTCCCACGTTACCAATACGCCTTCACTCCGCGGCAACTCTCGGCGTTGGTCAGCTTGGTGGACGAAGCCCGACGAGTGCCGGGCGATCTGGTCGAAGTCGGTTGTTTCGTCGGCGCGACCACGGTGTTCCTCAACCAGCACCTGCGCGCGGAAAATCACGTGCGGCGGTATCTATGCATCGACACCTTTGCCGGTTTCACCGGTGACGACGTCGCGTTCGAAGAACTGACCCGCGGCAAACACCTGGATCAGGTCCAACGCGAGTGCCTGTTCGGCATGAACGACCAGCGCTGGTTCGACTACACCATGCGCCTCAACGGCTTCGCCAACGTCACGACGCTCAAGGGCGACATCAAGACCGTCACGCTTGCAGACCAGACCAAAGGCGTCGCCTTCGCCTTGCTCGATGTCGACCTCTACCAGCCGACCAAGTCCGCCTTGGCGCAGGTTTGGCCGTTGCTCGCCCCAGGAGGGGTGATCGTGATCGACGACTGCCATGCCAATCACGCGTTCGACGGTGCACGTCAGGCGTGGTGTGAGTTCATCGCGGAGAACGGTCTGCCGTGCGAGCTGGTAGAAGACAAGTTGGCGATTCTCCGAAAACGGTCCACGTGACAGTATTGATCAAGAATATGCCTGTCCTATATCCACCATATCCATTGCCGTCATGCGTTCAGGTTTTTTGAGGTCAAAAAATGGCTTCTCGTCAACCATTCCGGGTTTGCTTCGGCCCCGGATTTCGTGAAGAGCAGGAATGACCAAGAAGACAACGCTAACTGTGGGCCCTCTTTTTCTCGCGCTGATCGTTCTTGGTGGCTGTGCTTTGCTTGAGCGCCCTGAGGGCTACGTCGAAGTCAGGGTTATTTTGCATAAGGATTTTTTGAATAGTAGGAGGTCATCACTGCAGCATACCCCGTTCCTCCTTACTGGTCCTGATGCCTACATTACGACTATATACCAAGGTGGTAGGGGCGAATGGCTGATCGAAGGGAGGCCGACGAGAGTTTCGGGAGAGACAATTTCGAGGCTTCAGGAAGAAAATATTTACATGGTGAATGTGGAAGGAGTTTACGGCGGAAGAATCAGATTAGATAAGGAGCTATTCAAGGACTGGGAACCAGGAAAAGGAACTGCGGTGATTCACTTAAACGACGACGGAACCATCGGCATTGAGTGGGAGTAGTCGAGGGCAAGCTCGCCATTCTACGCAATCGAATTTCCCGACAGCGCCGGATGCGCCACACCGTAAGGACATACATGTTCAGAACAATCGCACTGCTGGTCGTTGCTCTCTCCACCACTTTTTCTGGCGAGGCCGCCGGCGAACGTCTGCCACTGTGGCCCGGCCAGGCGCCGCTGGGTAACGGCATGAGCGAACCCGCACCGGCCGATTGCACCATCACCGTGCATCGTGCCGCCAAACCCAACGGCGCGGCCTTCGTCATCTGCCCAGGTGGCGGCTACGGCGGGCGCGTCAGTGGCGGCGAAGGCCACGGCATCGCCACGTGGATGAATGCGCACGGCATCACCGGCGTGGTGCTTGACTACCGCTTGCCCAAGGGCCGCTCGGAGGTCCCGCTGCTCGACGCCCAGCGCGCCATCCGCACGACGCGCGCCAATGCGGCGGCCTGGGGCATCGATGCGAAGCGCATCGGCATCATCGGTTTTTCCGCCGGCGGTCATCTGGCGGCGAGCGCATCCACGCTCGCGCTTCCCGGCAACGCCAAGGCCGAGGATCCGATCGAACGCGTGTCGAGTCGACCCGACATGGCGATCCTGATCTATCCGGTGATCTCCATGCAGGACGGCATGACGCACGGTGGCTCACGTAACAATCTGCTGGGCGGCAGCCCGTCACCTGAGTTGATCCAACGCTTCTCCACTGAACGTCAGGTGAACGCCGACACGCCGCCGGTCTACCTCGCCCATGCCCTCGACGACAAGGTCGTGCCGATCGAGAACAGCCGTGCCTTCGCCGCCGCGATGAAAGCCGCCAACCGCCCGGTCGAACTGCTCGAACTCGCTACCGGTGGCCACGGCTTCAACGGTTACAAAGGCCCGAGTTGGGACGCGTGGCAGGCGGGCAGCCTGACGTGGCTCGGCGCACTGAAGATTATTCCCGCCAAGTAGGGACTCCCGCCTCGTCGTCCTGATCTGCCTCTTCGAATCCGCCCACCAGTTCGGAGTCTTCCATGACCATCAGTGTTTGGCGATCGCTGATCGTCCCTCTGTTCTTGTTGCAGGTGGCAACCGCCGCCGATCAGACCAGTCCCTGGACTCTGTCGGCTCTGGAGCAGCCGCCCGCAGCAACCTGGGGCGCGGTGAATGGCTTGGTGCAAGAAGTCACCTACGCGGGTGAACCCTGGCAGGGAAAACCGACCACGGTGTTCGCTTATGTCGGCATGCCGACGTCAGGCACCAAGCCGTATCCGGCAATTGTGCTGGTGCATGGTGGCGGCGGAAAGGCGTTCAAGGACTGGGCCGAGCACTGGGCCAAGCGCGGGTACGTCGCCATCGCTATGGATCTTGCCGGCCATGGAGCAAATGGGCGTTTGCCGGATGGCGGCCCCGACCAGGACGACAACAACAAGTTCCGCGACTTTGGTGCTGGCTCCAGCTCCGGGTATCCGCTCACCGATATGTGGACCTACCACGCGGTCGCGGCGGTGATCCGTGGACATTCGCTGCTGCTTTCCCGCCCTGAGGTCGACGCGCAGCGCACAGCGCTCACCGGCATCAGTTGGGGCGGCTACCTGACCTGCATCACCGCAGGACTCGATCACCGCTTTAAGGCCGCAGTGCCGGTCTACGGCTGCGGGTTCTTGAGCGAGGACAGTTGCTGGGTGCCATCGCAGTTTTCCAAGATGGATGAGGCGCGACGCGCGCGCTGGGTGCAGACGTTCGATCCATCGAGTTACCTCGGCGGCGCGACCTGCCCGATGCTGTTCGTTAACGGCACCAATGACTTCGCCTACCCGCTGGGCAGCTACCGCAAATCATTCGCCCTGGTGACCGCGCCAAAGAATCTGAGCGTGAAGATCAATCTCCCCCATGGTCACATCTGGACCATGAAAGAGGTCGACACCTTTATAGATTCACAGCTGACCGGCGGAAAACCGCTGGCGGTCTTCGCGCCGCCTACCATTGCTGGGGATCGACTCACCGCCGCGCTCACCACCACGGTAGCCGTGACCAAGATCGAACTGTGCTGCACCAGCGACCTCGGCCCGTGGCAGAAGCGGACGTGGAAGACGCTGCCGGGGGAACTGTCCGCTGGCGTAGCGTCGGCGGCGCTGCCGGCCGAAAGACCGCTGGCGTGTTTCCTGCTCGCCACCGATGAACGCGGCCTGTGCGTCAGCACCACTCATGTGGAGGTGGGGCAGTAGGCAAGAACCACTGCTTTTTTCGTGAGGCTGTGAACGGTTCCGGCTATCTGAACCAGACTGAGGTCCGGTGGACCAGATCGGTGTGCACCATGTCTTTCGCCATCCTGCGCGGCCTCGTGTTGTCTGTGGTGCTCACTCAGGCGGCGATCGCCGCCGATCAGATCCTGACCCTGAGCCGTGATAAGAACTGGGTGGTGGTGAGTGGCCGCCATCTGCCTGGGGGCGAAGTTCGCATCAACTACATCGAGTCGTATTGCCGCGCAGGTTCTACCGACGTGGACTGGGCGATGACCAAGATCCCGCATCGCAGCGAGCAGTCGGCAGTCTTCGACAGTAATCAGCATCTCTCACTTCGCGACACACTTGCTGACGGAGTGGTGATCGATCACCGGATTGGGATCAGTGACGACACGGTCACCTTTCACCTGTCGGCCCACAACCCGACCGCGGTCGCGTCGGCAGTGCACTGGGGGCAGCCGTGTGTGCGCCTCGCCACCTTCACCGGGTTCAATCCTGACTACACCGTCGGCAATCCCGATGATTACCTGCCGCGCTGTTTCCTCTTCCTGGACCAGAAACTGACGCACATGCCGACTCCGGTGTGGAATACCACCGCGCGTTACATGCCCGGCCAAGTGTGGTGCCCGACATCGGTGCCACGCACGGACATCAATCCCCGGCCACTCAATCCGCAGGTGCCGAGCAACGGCCTGATCGGCTGCTTCAGCGCCGATGATAAACTGATCGCCGCCACCGCGTGGGAACCGTATCAGGAACTGTTCCAGGGCGTCGGCCGCTGCCTGCATGCCGACTTCCGCATCGGTGGTCTGGCGCCGGGCGAGACCAAAACCGCGCGCGGGGTACTCTACCTGGTGCCGAATGATGTCGACGCGCTGCTGAAGCGTTACGCCGGCGACTTTCCCGAGCACGCCAAGGGGCGCTGACATACGGGCACTGACTGCGGACAAGCGACAACCGCGACGCCCAGGGAAAGTACGCAGAGACTCGGAACAACAGAGCCGGCGCGTGCTCCAGTGCTCTGGGAGTGTCTGATTTAGCCTGAAAGGATGCTACGATTGGGGGTATTTAGAGACATATGCGCTCATTCCCGTGGTGTGTTTCCTCCCTGCTCGTCGTTGCGGCGGGTGCGCACGCAGTCGAACCCGACTTCCAGCGCGACATCCGCCCCATCCTGTCCAATGCCTGCTTCAAGTGCCATGGACCGGATGGCGATGAACGCAAAGGGGGGGTGAAGGGCAGCGGCGGCTTGCGCCTGGACACCGAAGCGGGCACGCGCGCGGATCTTGGCGGGAAGGCGTCGGTGGTGCCTGGTCATCCGAAGAAAAGCGAGCTGATCGCGCGGATCATCACCACGGACGAAGACGACCGCATGCCGCCAGAGAAATCAGGCAAGCCGTTGACCGCGCGTGAGGTGGAGTTGCTCAAGGCGTGGGTGACCAGCGGCGGGAAGTTCGCCCAGCATTGGTCCTACGTCGCGCCGCAGCGTGTGGCGCCGCCGCCTGCGGCCGCGCATCCGGTCGATGCGTTCGTGCTCGCCCGACTGCAGAAAGAAAGTCTGAAGCCCCAAGCCGAAGCTGAGCGCACCGCATTGGTGCGGCGCGTGTCGCTCGATCTGACTGGGTTGCCACCCACGTTGGAGGAGGTGGACGCCTTCGTGGCCGACACCAAGCCTGGGGCTTATGAACGGCTGGTCGATCGCCTGCTGGCGTCGCCGGCCTATGGCGAGCACTGGGGACGGATGTGGCTCGACCTGGCGCGATATGCGGATTCCGCCGGCTATGCTGACGATCCGCTGCGCACCATCTGGCCGTACCGCGATTACGTCATCCGTTCGTTCAACGCCAACAAGCCGTTCGACCAGTTCACCATCGAACAGTTGGCGGGTGACCTGCTGCCGAACGCAACCGATGAGCAACTGACGGCGACCGCGTTCCACCGCAACACCATGACCAACAACGAGGGCGGCACGCAGGACGAGGAGTTCCGCAGCGCCGCGATCGTCGACCGGGTGAACACCACGATGGCGGTGTGGATGGGCACCTCGATCGCCTGCGCCCAGTGCCACACGCACAAGTACGACCCCATCACCAACGTCGAATATTTCCGCCTATTCGCCTTCCTCAACAACACGGCGGATGCCGATCGGACTGATGAATCGCCGTTGCTGACACTCTACAGCGACGAGCAGAAGGCCAAGCGCGCGCAGATTGAAGCCGATATCGCGGCCACCGAGACCAAACTCACCACGCCCACGCCGCAGGTGACGGCGGGCGCGGAGCAATGGGCGCGCGCATTTCCCGCGACCATCACCTGGCAGACGTTGACGCCCACGGCGGTGAAGTCGCAGGCCGGCCAGACGCTCACTCCGCGTCCTGACGGAACCGTGCTGGTGCCGTCGACGACCGATAAGGACACCTACACGGTCGAGATCCCCGTTCCTGCTGCGCGTAAACTTACGGGCCTGCGGCTGGAGGCCTTGCCGGATGCCTCGCTGCCCGGCAATGGTCCGGGACATGCTGGCGGTAATTTCGTCGTCACGCGCCTGCGCGCGGTGGTGATTCCTGATGGTGGCGCGCGCGGTCCCCGCGCGCGTTTCGTGCGCGTCGAATTGCCCGGCAAGGGCAAGCTGCTGCAGTTGGCGGACGTGCAGGTCTTCAGCAATAACGTCAACGTCGCGGTCAAGGGCACGGCGACGCAGAAATCGACCTACGCGGAGGCCGTGGCGGCGCGCGCCATCGACGGCAACACGGCCGGGGAATACGCCAAGGGCTCGGTCTCTCATACCGGCGAGAATACCGACGATCCGTGGTGGGAAGTGGATCTGGGAAGTGAGCAGGCCATCGACCGCATCGTGGTATGGAATCGCACCGAAGCGGGCGAACGCCTCGCTGATTTCCGCGTCACCGCGTTGGATGCGCAACGTCAGACTGTGTGGGACAAGGCGGGCAACGCGGCGCCGCCTGCCGACGTGTCGTTTCCGCTGAATGGTGGACGTGAGATCGTGTTCAACGACGCGGTCGCCGATTTCGTCCAGAACGATTTCAGCGAGGACGGCGTGCTGACCGACGTCGCGTCCAAGGACGCCAAGGACAAGAAAAAGAAAGCGCGCGGCTCCAAGAAGGGCTGGGCCATCGGCGGCGGTACCGGAAAGCCTCACGCCCTGACTCTGCTCGCCACCAACCCAATGGAGGTACCGGCCGGCGCCAAGCTGGTGATCAGCATCGAGCAGCAGTCGGAGCACGCGAAACACACGCTGGGAAATTTCCGCCTAGCGGTGACGGACGACGCCGGCGTGCGCCTTTATGCGCAGACGCCTGTTGGCGTGGTCGCTGCGCTGTCCGTGCCGGAGGCGCAGCGCAGTCCGGCCCAGCGCAGTGACATCGTCGCCTACTACCTGCGCGACCTCGCGCCGGAACTCGCACCGGAGCGCGGAAAACTGGCGGATCTCACCAAACAACTCGCCGCGATCACGCCCGTGACCGTGCCGATCTACCGCGAACTCGCCGGCAACCAGCGGCGCAAGACGCGCGTGCAAGTACGCGGCAACTACCTCGTCCATGGTGAAGAGGTAAGCGAAGGCGTGCCCGCGGTGTTCCCACCCTTGCCGGCCGACGCGCCGCTGAACCGCCTGACGCTCGCGCGCTGGTTGGTGGACGCCAACAATCCGCTCACCGCGCGCGTCATCGCCAATCGTTTCTGGGAAACCATTTTCGGCATCGGCCTGGTACGCACGAGCGAGGAGTTCGGCGCGCAAGGCGATCAGCCGTCGCATCCGGAGCTGCTCGACTGGCTGGCGACCGAGTTGGTGCGGGAAAAATGGGACGTGAAAAAATTCATCCGCATGCTGGTCACCTCGGCGACGTATCGCCAGTCGTCGCGCGTCACGCCGGAGCTGGTCGAACGCGACTCAGATAACCGCCTGCTGGCGCGTGGACCGCGCGTGCGCTTGAGCGCCGAGGCGGTACGCGACGAGGCGCTGGCCGTCAGTGGCCTGCTTTCGCGCAAGATGTTTGGCCCGTCGGTGCGTCCGCTGCGTCCGGCGCTGGGCCTGTCGGCAGCCTTTGGCGGGGGCCTCGATTGGCAGACCAGTACGGGTGAAGATCTGCATCGCCGCGCGCTCTACACCGAATGGCGTCGCACCAGTCCGTATCCCTCGATGGCGGCGTTCGACGCGCCCAGCCGCGAAGTCTGCACGCTGCGCCGCGACCGCAGCAACACGCCGATCCAGGCGTTGGTGACGATGAACGATCCAGTCTATGTCGAAGCCGCCCAGGCGCTCGCGCGGCGCATGGTCGAGTCCGCCAAGACGCCCGCCGAGCAACTGACGCATGGCTTCCGTCGCGTCCTAGCGCGCACGCCAAGCGCCAGCGAACTCAAACGGTTGTTGGTCCTGCGCGATGAAGCACTGGCGGAGTTCAAACAGGATGCCAAGCGCGCGTCCGACCTGGCCACCAATCCCATCGGTCCCGTGCCTGCGGGTGCTGATGTCGCCGAGCTCGCCGCGTGGACGACGGTGGCCGGCGTCCTGCTCAATCTCGACGAAACCCTGATGAAACGCTGAGCACCCATGAGCACGCCCGTCGACCACCTGTTGCATCAGACCCGCCGCCAATTCCTCCAGCGCACCGGCCAGCTCAGTCTGGGCGCGATCGCTCTGCAGGTGCTTTCAGGCACCGGCACCAAAGCCGCAGCCGACGAAGCGAACCCCTTCGCGGTGCGACCGCCGCATTTCCCGGCGAAGGTCAAACGCGTGATCTACCTGCATATGTCAGGTGGTCCGCCGCACCTGGACATCTTTGACTACAAGCCGGAGCTGGTGAAGCACACCGGCAAAGATGCGCCCGATCAGTTCGTGAAAGGCAAGACCTTCGCCTTCACCAGCGGTACGCCGAAGCTCATGGGCACGCCACGCACGTTCACCCAGCACGGTAAGGGCGGCATCTGGTTGTCGGATGCGGTGCCGCATTTCCACGGTGTGGCCGACGAGATGTGCGTCATCAAGTCGATGTTCACCGACCAGTTCAATCACACGCCGGCCGAGTTGATGCTCTACACCGGCTCACCGCGTCAGGGCCGGCCATCGATGGGCTCCTGGGTGACCTACGGCCTGGGCTCTGAGAACGCGAATCTGCCTGGCTTCGTCGTGCTCATCAGCAGTGGCGTCCAGCCGAGCGGCGGGCAGAGCTGCTGGGGCACCGGCTTCATCCCGTCGGTTTATCAGGGCGTGCAGTGCCGCTCGAAGGGCGATCCGGTGCTCTACGTCAAGGATCCGCCCGGCATGGACCGCGCGCTGCGGCGCAAGACCCTCGACGCCCTGCGTGATCTCAACGAAGAACAGCGCCGCGACCTAGGGCATCCCGAGACCGCCACCCGCATCGCGCAGTACGAACTCGCCTTCCGCATGCAGACCAGCGTGCCCGAGGTCATGGATATTGCGCGCGAATCAAAGGCCACGCTGGAGGACTACGGCGCGGTCCCAGGCGAAGCGAGCTTCGCCAACAACTGCCTGCTCGGACGCCGCTTGCTGGAACAGGGCGTGCGCTTCGTCCAGCTCTTCGACTGGGGCTGGGATTTCCACGGCACCAACCCAGGTGAAGACATCCGCGATGGCCTGACGGCGAAGATGAAGCGCACCGACAAGCCAGTCGCCGCCCTGATCAAGGATCTGCGTCAACGCGGACTGCTCGACGACACGCTGATCGTCTGGGGCGGCGAATTCGGCCGCACGCCGTTCCGTGAAGGCCGCACCAGCAACGGCAGCATCATGGGCCGCGACCACTTCCCCGACGCGTACTCGCTCTTCCTCGCCGGCGGCGGCATCAAACACGGCTTCAGTTACGGCGAGACCGACGAACTCGGTTTCAGCATCGCGCACGACAAGGTCCACGTGCACGACCTGCAGGCGACCATCCTGCACCTGCTCGGCCTCGACCACGAACGCCTCACCTACCGCTTCCAAGGCCGCGACTACCGCCTCACCGACGTGCACGGGCAGGTGGTGAAGGGGATTCTGATCTAGCCAACTTCAG
>JANPLC010000124.1:0-8352 GCA_031426335.1 Planctomycetota bacterium | reverse complement strand
CTGCGGGTTCGTCCGTATCTCCTGCTGCCCTGGTTGTCTTCTTTGCCTTTCCGACTTCCGGACTTCCGGACTTCCGGACTTCCGGACTACTGGAGTCAGCAAACCCGACCAACAACTTCCCTTCACCCTCCCGCAGCGCGGTTTCAACACTATCCGCCAAGCGCTGCCGGATCCCGTCCTTTATGACCAGACGATCGACCACGATCTCGATGCGGTGTTTGACTTTTTTGTTCAGCACCGGGCCGGCGTTCGGCTGGTCGAGCAGGAACTCCTTGCCGTCGACGCGCACGCGGGTGAAGCCGGCCTTCTTCGCTTTATCGAGGATGTCCTGGTGCTCGCCTTTGCGGTCGCTGACCTTGGGCGCCAGCAGCAGGATGCGGCTGTTGGCCGGCAGGGCCATGATGCCGTCGACAATTTCGTCCTGGCTGCGTTTGCCGACTTCGCGGGCACATTGATGACAGTGCTGGGTGCCGATGCGTGCCCACAACACGCGCAGGTAGTCGAGGATCTCGGTGATGGTGCCGACGGTGGAGCGGGGATTCTTCGACGCGGATTTCTGTTCGATGGCGATGGTCGGCGAGAGACCGCGGATCGACTCGAACTTGGGTTTTTCCAATTGGCCAAGGAACTGCCGCGCGTAGGCCGACAACGACTCGACGTAGCGGCGCTGGCCTTCGGCATAAATGGTATCGAACGCCATCGACGACTTGCCGCTGCCCGAGGGCCCGGTGAACACCACCAGTTTCTTCTTCGGCAGGTCGAGGTCGACGCGCTTGAGGTTGTGTTCTTCGGCGCCGCGGACGGCGATGTGGTCGAGTTCACTCATGGAGGCCTGCTTGCTTGCGCGCCCTGGGCGGCGCGGGGGCGCAACCCACCACGGCTAGCGACCGGTGCAAGGCCCATTCCGACCCTGGTGCCACATACGCGTCGCAAAATGTGCCGCCGACCACTTGGCCGATGGGCGAATCGGTCGCATAGTCACCGCATGAACAAGTCGCTTCTGGTCATCGGCTCGATCAATGCCGATCTCTACGTTGAAGTTCCACGTCTGCCGGGTCCGGGCGAAACCATCGCCGGCATCGACGCCGCGGTCCGGCCTGGTGGCAAGGGTGCCAATCAGGCGGTATCGGCTTCGCGCCTGGGCGTCGAAACGTGGTTCGCTGGCAAACTGGGCAGTGACGCCTACGCGCCACCGTTGCGCCTGGCGTTGGAAGGAGCCGGGGTTGAAACCGATCTCATCGAGCAGGTCGATGGGCCCACGGGACAGGCGGTGATCCTGCTCCAGCCGGGTGGTACCAATTCGATCATCGTAGTTGGTGGTGCGAATCGGGAGTGGGTCGAGCTGGATGAACGGGTGCATGCCCGGCTGCGTGAAGTCGGCGCGGTTCTGCTCCAGTGCGAGATTCCCGACGCGATCAATCTGGAGGCTGCACACGCCGCGCGGGCCTTGGGCGTGCCGGTGATCCTCGATGCTGGGGGTTCCGGTGGCGTGGTGATGTCAGCATTGCTGCCGTTGGTGGATATTCTCAGCCCGAACGAACACGAATTGGCGGTGCTCACCAACATGCCGACCGCGACCAACGAAGAGGTCCTTGCCGCCGCGCGATCACTGCAGGCGAAGGGGGCACATACGCTGTTGGTAAAACTTGGCGCCCGAGGCGCGATGTTGGTGCCAGAGCAGGGAAAACCGGTGATCCACAGCGCTTTCGCGGTCAATGTCGTCGACACCACCGGTGCCGGCGATTGTTTCACCGCGGCCTACGCCGTGGCCACCGTTGGCGGCATGCAACCGCAAGCGCGCCTGCGCTTCGCTTGTGCTGCAGCGGCGCTCAGCGTCATGCGCAAAGGGGCGATTCCGAGCATGCCCAATCGCGAGGCGGTCAAACGCTTCTTGATGAGCAACAATCACGAAACCGATCTCGCGGCCTACGAATAGCCGTCAGCGTGCGGCAATATCCAGTCGCCAACCGTCAGAACCGGCGCTGAGGGTGGTTGTGCGACCGCAGGGGAGCGTGAGCGGATCGTCAAGGTGACCAAAGGGCAGGTTGATGAGCGCGGGAATGCCCAGGCGCTGCGCCCACGCCGCGATGACCTCCGCGCTGGTTGGCCCCTGATAACCCGCCGGCACGGTTGCTGGAAATGAGTTGGTGATCAGCCCAACGACACCGTCCAGACAGCCCGCCAACTGCAGCTGCTGAATATCTCGATCGATACGATAGGGCCGTTCGTCGAGGTCTTCGATTGCCAGCAGCCGACCACGCAGGTTCGGCATCCAGCGGGTTCCCACCAGGCCGGCGAGCACGCGTAAGCAGCCGGCGAAGAGTGGTCCGCTTGCAGCACCCTGGTGTACGACCAGGACCTCCGGCATCTGCGCACCATCCCAGCATTGACCAGCGCCTTGCCACAATGCGATGGCCGAGCTCAAGGCGCGGTTGCCGTGCGGCACTCCCGGCATGAAGCCATAGAGAGTCTCAGGTCCACCGCGCACCGCCCAGGCGGCATGGAGCACGCTCAGATCGGAGTAACCGATCAGCCCAGGGAGCGGGCCCGTATGGACAGCTACCTCTGCCAACAGGTCGAGGCAGCCATAGCCGCCGCGTCCAGCGAGCAGCACCTCGTGCGTCAGCGCGTGGCGGAAGGTCATTCGCCGGCTGACGGCGGGAGCCCAGGCGCCCTCACCCAACCAGGTGGTAAAATCTGCGGAAACCGTCAATTCCGCAGCAATCGCCTGGGTGAATGCCAGCGCTGCGGAGATCGCCGGCTGCTGCCGGGCAGGAGGGAGCGGGTAGGCCGGACACCAAAGGACGACCGAGGGCATGGCCGCACCGTGAGCGCCCAGATCCCTGCCGCAACCGCTTCACGTGTAGCACTGGCTCCAACTGCACATCTGTGGTTGGCCGCGTTGACGACCTTTGGTCGCAACCTACCGTGGTCGCATGGGTTTCGCAGGCAACCTCAACACTTTGTCGCTCGTCGAGGTGTTCCAGACGATTAATCGCATTCGGGCCACCGGCGTCCTGCGCCTAGCCGCGGCCGAGACTGGGCGCGATGTGGTGTTTGCCGATGGCGAGGTCATCGGTGTCGCCTTCCGTGCGGGCGAGGAGAAACTCGGACTGCTTCGCCGCCTGATCCTGGAGGGAAGCCTCGACGCTGAGACCGCTGCGGCGATCAGTTCGTCAAAGCAAGATAGCACAACCGCCCTCGAAGCACTCATCCAAAAGGGCAAGATCTCCGAAGCCGATGTCCTGGAGGGGACTCAGCGCCAAGCTGAGGACGAACTCTACAATCTCTGCACCTGGGACTTCGCGGATTTCATCTTCCAAGATGCGACTCCCGATGACCCGGTGACCCAACGCCAGGTGGAGTCCGCTCGGGCGCGGCCCCTGCAGATAAACGTCAATTCGCTGTTGATGGAAGCCGCCAGGCGAATCGATGAATGGGCCAACCTGCGTCGGGTCATCACCAACGAAGATGCCGTCCTGGGACAGGCCGAAAGTCGTGAACAGGATCTACTGGCCGCCAGCCAGGGATATCCAGGAGCTGCCGTGGTGCCGCTGATCGACGCGGTGCGTACGGTCGAAGACATCATCAAGGAATCGGTGGCCACGCGCCTGGATGTCTACGGTGTGCTGGCTGAGCTGATCAAGGGCGGACTGGTCGCGGTGCTCAACCGGGTCGACATCCTGGCGCACGCCGATTACCAGTTCTCACAGCGTAATTACATCAAAGCAGCACAACTTTTCCGCCGGGCGTTGATCGAACAATCGGCTGATCCGGAAACCACGGCAAAACTTGCCGATTGTCTGCAATTGCTGGGTGAGGCTCCGGAAGCAGCGGGTTGTTACAGCCAGTTGGCGCTTGGCTACCTTGACCGGGGATCGCCGGACGAAGCAATCTCCTCGGCCCATCGGGCGGTCCGGCTTGATAGCGATGACCCCAACCTGCGGCTGATCCTGGTGCGTTGCCTGCTGGATGCCGGCAAGAACCCCGAAGCGGTGGGCGAACTGCGCGCGGTGGTGGCGCGTTTCCTCGAACTCGGCCAGCTGGAAGACGCCCGCGGCACCTGCTTGAAGATCCTCGAACTCGATCCCAAGAACGAGGACGTTCGCCGAGAGATGGCGCGCATCTTTGCCACCGCAGAGCGCGACAAAGACAACGAAGACGTCGTCGTCTGCGTCCAATGCGGTCACGTCAACCATCGCGAGGCCAAGGCCTGCGCCGAATGTGAAGCGCCGTTGCGCTTGTCCTGCCAATCGTGCAAGCGTACGGTCGCGGTGTCCGACCGGCTGTGCATCTTCTGTGGCGCCAATCCGCACGTCGCCGGGCATAAACGCAAGCTGCTCGGCAGTCCGACCACGACCCGCATCGTCAACAAGGGGGCCAAACAACAGGCGGCCAAAGACGGCAAGGGCTCGCAGTTCTGGTCCAACAAGCTGGAAACATCGGTTAAACATGCGCGCACGCTGGAGGAGTCCGGTGACTACTCCGGTGCCCTGAGCGAGTGGCGCGAAATCGCCAAGGTCAATCCGGACAACAAGGAACTCCAGACCCACATCCGCGAACTCGAAGGTCGCGTCAGCGATGACTCCACTGAGCGCCTGATCGAACGCGGCCATCAACTGCGGCGCGTACGGCGCTTCCGCGCGGCGATGAAGTCCTACCAAGCGGCGATTCGTGCGATCCCGGAAAGTGATCCGCGCGTTCCGCGTTTGCAAGAAATCCTGGTTTCGACCAAGAAACACCATCAACGCATCATGGTGATCTATGCCACCGCCTTCATCGCCATCGGCGTGTTCGGCTGGCTGGTCGCCCGGCCCTACCTGATGCTGCATTCCTTCCGCGGTGAGCTGGCCACCGCTGATCGCCTGCTCAGCAGCGTTCCCTCCGGGACGACCCCGGCGACCTTCATGGCCTTGACCCAGGTCAGCGAAGTCTCGGCCAAACTCGAAGAACAAGCGAAGCGACTTGGCGGCACCAATACCGCCACCGAGGCACGGATCGCACTCAACGAGTTCAATGGCCGACTGGTCACCGCGCGCATTGCCGTGAGCGAGGAGGCCCTGAAAGAGATCAATTCGGCGGCCGCCAATGCCGACGTGGTGCGTGCAGATCAATTGCTGCAGATGCTCCGGCAACCCGATTTTCGCGACTCGGTCGGCACGCGCTTGAAGAAAGTGGAGGACGACGTCGCCGAGGCCCGTCGTCGTCAGAGTGACATTACCCAGCAGCGCAAGCAGGCTCCAGAGCGCCTCGACGAACTGAAGTCGATGGAACAGCTGGGCAATCTATCCGGTGCCATCGCCGGCTATCGTCAGCTGTCCACCATCGGCCATGAAACCGCATCGCCAGCAGCCAAGGAAGCCGTGGCCCGACTCGAACCCAAGGAGCAAGCATTTGTTGCGGCCTTTGGCAGCGCCCAGGCAAAAGCAGATCAGGATCTCGGCAAGGCCGATGCTGAGTTGGTGGCCCTGGAAGTCGCTGCCAAGGCGTGGGGGCGCAGCAAGGAACTCGTTGCTGCCCGCAGCGACATCGCCAAACGCATCCAACTGGCGGCGACGGCCTACCAACAACTGGGCACCAATCCGTCCGGCGAAGCATTGCAGACTTTCATCGCCGCCCATCCCTCAGCGCCTCAGGCGGTACAAGCGAAGGTTCGCCTCGATCTGGTCGCCCAGGCCCAACGCTCGCGCGATGAACAGCTGGGACTCTGGCGCACGGCGATGCAAGCCGAGCAGACCGAGCAGGCGTGGCGACTCGCACGCAATCTCTTTGCCGGTGGCGGCACATTGCCAGCGGAACTGAAATTGCCGATCCGCATCGAAACCATGCCTCCCGGCGCGCAGGTGCTGCTTAATGATGTGCCAGTCGGGACCACGCCCTGCGTCATTAGCTTCCGCCCTGAGCAAACCAACCACGAGGTCAAGGTAACCATGGATGGTTGGCAACCGGCCATCCGCAAAGTCGGCGAGATCGCAAGCGAATGGCGTTGGCAAGCGGCGATGGCGCGCGCCGTGCGGTGGCAGGTCAACCTCGGCAAACCGATCAATTCGCTGATGGTGCTGCCAGACGGTGGTGTGCTGGCGTTGTCAGGCGAGGTGCTGCATCGCCTGTCTGCTGATGGCAAGCCGCAATGGCGGACCAGCATCGCCACGGTCGATGATCTGTCAGACCTCGAACGCTTCCGCCTCGCCCATATGCCCGTGGTGCAGGCAGACGGATCGCTTTTGCTGGGTCTGCCCAACAAGGATGTCGCCCGGATTTCGCCCACCGGAACCATCGACGCGCGTCTGGCTTCGATGGATCTCGTGCGAGGGAAACCCCTGGTTCACAGCAATGATCTGCTCGGCGGCCATGCGCGCCTAGCTTATGCCGCCGAAGCGCTCTATGTCGGCGATGTCGGCGCGGCGATGTCGCGCATCCCACTACCGAGTCCGGCGCTCAGCGGTCCGCTCAGCTTTGCCAAGGGCCCGGATCGCATTCTGGTGGTAGCAACCATCCAGGGGCAACTGGTGGCATTTGAAGAATCGACCAAGCAGCGTTTGTGGAACTTCGATTTGAAGGCGACCGAAATCGGCCAGCTCATTCCGCTCGGCGCTGATGCCGCTTTTGCTATTCTTGACGGCAGTCGGGTGGCCTCGTGGACCATCACCGCTACGGGCGCAAATTTGCGGTGGAACACCGCCCTTCCGGGACCAGCCGTTGGTGAACCAACACTGGCGACCAACGCCATCTGGGTTGCGGCAGGCAACGCCCTGGTGCGCTTGTCACCGGACGGCGTCGCCTCAACGCTGCCCCTGCCGGGTCCCGCCATTACGCCTGCCGCGGCGGGAGGGGACCTTGCTGCAGTGGGTGTGCGCTCGGGCCAGGTTCTCGTCTACCGGCGAGGAAACCTGCTGTGGATGACCAGTTGTCCGGCCGCGCCCGCCGCCGTCGCGTGTTCCGGCGACATGGTTGTGGTCGGCATGAGCGACGGTACGCTCGCAACGTATTCCCCATGATGAACGCACCCTCTATTGGACAACAGGGATCCCCATGCTGAATTCGATCCTGATTGAGCAGTTTGCTGGCATCAATCGGCAGAAGAAATCCGGTGTCCTGACCGTTGTCGGTCCAAGTTTCCGCCTGCGATTCTGCATTGAGGACGGCGACCCGGTCGGGCTCGACTTCTGTGCGGACAAAGACTTGGTGTTGGCTCAGGCCCTGGTCGACTTCCATAAAATCGGTCCGGAAATGTACCAAATGGCCGTCGAGTCCCGGCGGCTCGGCAAGGGCTCGGTTGCCGACCTGGTGCGGCGTCAACAAGTGGTCAACGAGGATGAGATTAGCCAGGTCACCCGTTCCATGGTCGAAGACACCCTGGTGAAGTGCTTCGGCACGCCGCATCAAGAGATGGTCTTCGACGAACGTGACGACGCCAGCACCTTCGATTTCGACAACAGCGCCATCCGCCTGCGCATCGGCACCGCCGTGCTGCTCAATACCGTGCAATCGCGGGTCAATGAGATCGACAAGGTGATGGCTGATGTCGGTGGTCCCGATGCGGTGTTCTCGTTGTCCGAGAACGAATCCGGTTCGGCACCGCTGTCCGATCTTGAAAAGCATGTTCTGAATTTCATCGACGGACGGAAAACCGTCGAAGATATCGCCGTCGCGTTCCGCGAGAGCACGCTGAATATGTCGCGCCTTTTGCACGGCATGGTTGCCAAGGGTGTGGTGCGGCGCACCTCGATTGGTGGTGTATCGCGTTTGCGCGCCGCGGTTCAGCCCGCGACCGCGGCATCTGTTGCATCTGCGGCAACCCCAGTCGCACCAGCGACGACCAGCAGCGCGGAAACCCTGAACGATTTTGTGCCACACCGTGCGGCGCCACCAGCGGGCAGCAATTCCGCGTTGCGGGTGATGTTGATCGCTGCCTTGTTACTAGTTTGCGCCATCGGCTACCTGACGCTCGTCGCCCAGCGTCGCAGCTCGGCGCTCGACAGTGCTTCTCAGGCGCTCAACAACAGCATGACGGCCGGCAAATGGGATGAGGCCATCGCTCAGATCGAGACCGCCCGCACCGAAGCCGGCAATGATCTGCAGGCGCTTGATCGGGTGAAAGCGCTCCAAGACAGCTTGGATGCGGCTCTGGCGGCAGAGCACTCAGCGATCAGCAAACTGACCGCCGAGCAGGACTACCAAGCAGCGCAAGATCGCCTCAACAGCCTCCCGTTGACAGCGCAGCCGATTGAACTGCGGACCGAATTGCAACGCGGACAGAATTCGTTCCAGGGGCGGTCCGATCGCCTTTTGGCTGACGTGACCACGGCGCTGGAGAATGGTCAGGCAGCCCAGGCGCTGCGCTTGCTGGCG
>JANPLC010000123.1:0-21986 GCA_031426335.1 Planctomycetota bacterium | reverse complement strand
GCCGACGATTGAGCTGCTGGATCATCAGCCGGTTTCCAGTTGGCGTCCACTGCAAGTGCGGCAGGTAATGATCGCGGGCATCGCCAGGAACGGCCATCCACGTCACGGTGCCGCCACCGATCGGAACCACGCCGATGCGGGTTGCGGAATTGACCTCACCGACTTTGGGATAAGCAAAGGAGATGATCTGTGGGTAGCGATTCGCGGTGTTGTCGATGAGGTGGAACTGAGAAACCCCACTGGTATCGAATTGCCAGAAAGCGATCGCTTGGCCGTCTGGACTCCAACGGAAACCATCGCGGATGCCGAGTTCTTCTTCGTTCACCCAATCGGCTGTGCCGTTGATGCAGGTGGGCGAACCATCGGTGGTCAGTTGCTGGATCCGTAGGTCGCTCAACTGTTGTAGGTAAAGATTGTTATCGCGCACGAACGCGACCTGCGTTCCTGCGGGAGAAAATTTGGCGAACTGCAAGGTCGCCGGTTTGGCATCGCCGCCCAAGCGCACCAAGGTCCGGCGCGTGAGATCGAAAAGCCAGTAATCACCGCGGGTCTTCTGTCGCCAGACGCGTTGGCTGTTGGTGTAGAGCAGCAGCTTCGATTCATCGTCGGACACCTGAACGGCCTCAATCGACAGCGGCTTGGTTGCGTCGGCTGGCGTCAATTCCGTCACGTTGACCAGCACCGTGGTGGCGCCGCTGGCGAGGTCGACACGGGCAATCGCCATGATGGGTGAATCATCCGCTGGCGCTGCGGACGTCGTCGGGGTCGTCGTCGGTCGATCGGGGACGGCAATGAGCGTGAGGTACGACGTAGTGGAACGCGGGCACCACACCACTTTGCCAGGATCTTGTGGGGTGAATTCCTTGCCGGTAAACAACCGCGCGATGGTGAGTTCTGTTTGGGCAGTCTCCGCCGCGTGAGCACTGGTGAGGTCGGTCAGCGAGAAGATCATGAGCAGGCCGACTTTCAGTTTCAGGAACGCGGACATGGATTGCAGACTCGACATGTGGTGGATTCCCAAGGGACGGACTTGGCAGAGCCAAAGGCCAGGTGCGCGGAATGCGCGGCGTTTCCCACCGATGCCATGATGGTCATGCCATGGTGCTGGCGGAGCGCAGGGACCCGGCGATGGCTTCGGCTTGGTTCAGGCGTTGCCGGCCAACGGCCTCTGCCAATGGTGGTCGGCTGGCCAGAGCCTCGGTGATGGTGTGTTCCGCCTGCGCCAGTTCCACACCCGTGAGCTCCAGACGAGGGGGGCGGACCCGGGCAGAGCAGACGCCGCAACGTTCCTGGACCAGCTTGATCAATTGGACGAATTTGATCCCGGTATCAAAGCGCAGCAGCGGCAGGAACCAGCGCAGTAATTTATTCGCCTCGTCACGTTGGCCTTGGCGGGCCAATTCGAACAACCGCACGGATTCGGCTGGCAGCGCATCTGCCAAGCCGGCGATCCAGAAACTTGCACCAGCGGCGACGCCCTCGACCACCAGGTCATCCAATCCCACGCCGACCTCCAGACGATTGCCCGGAGAGGCCAGGATGGCGGTGATGCGTCGGATATCGCCGCCGGATTCTTTCACGGCGACCAAGTTGGCATGTCGTTCAGCAAGTTCCGCGATCTGCGTCGGAGTGAAGTCCGTGCGATACGCGGGCGGATTGTTGTAGAGCATGCATGGCAAGTTGGTCGCTGCGATGACCGCGCTGACATGGGCCTCCATCTCACGCCAGTCTGAGCTGTAGATGTAGGGTGGCAGCACCATCAGGGCGCTGGCACCAAGGGCCGCGGCAGCTTGTGCCTGTGCCACCGCGTCGGCGGTGCTGGCAGCGGCAATCCCAGGAACCACGGGCGAGCCTTCGGCATAGGCGATGCACGTAGCGATCACGCGCGCACGTTCTTCGAGGGATAAGGTCGCCCCTTCACCCAAGGAGCCGCAGGGCACGATTCCAGAACATCCCTGGTCGAGCAGCAGCCGCACCTGACGACCGAGCGCCAGGTGATCGATCGCCAAATGTTCATCAAAGGGCGTGGTGACAGCTGGCAGGACGCCACAAAACGGATGACGGATGCGCGGGTTCATCGCAGTGGATTCTCCGAAGGGTGATGACGTTCGCCCCAGGGTTCCTGGGAGGTGATGCCGTGGCTGTGGCCGTGGACACCGCCTGTTCGCTGGATGTACGGCTCGCTGTCTCGCCCGTCCTGGACAAGCTGCTGTTCTTTCCGGACAGCCATGGGCAGTGGGCTGAGGATAGCTGAGCCACTGCGTGCGCGTCCTGAAAGGACAGTCGTTTGTCCGGAATGGCGCCATACCCCGTCCAGTATCATCCGAGGTGAACCAGGTGCTGGTCACCGGAATCAGGCCTCTAACCGAAGCGCACGAGGATCCATGAAATCTCACTTGTCGATTGCCACGCTCCTCCTCGCGCTGTCGGTTTCCTGCATGTCGGCGGAGAAGTCCGACGCCGGAGCGACCCCCATACCACGGCCCGATGGCAAACCAGCCGACATGACCAAGCCGGTCCAGGTGTTCATCCTGCTGGGCCAGTCCAACATGGTCGGCATGGGCAAGATCACCGGCGGCGACGGTGCGCTGGAACATGCGGTGAAGAACAAGGCCAAGTATTCGTACCTGGTGGATGAGGCCGGCACCTGGTCCGTACGGAAGGACGTACGCTTCGTGCGGTACATGTCCGGCAAGGGGCCGCTCAACAATGAATGGATGGCCATCACCAAGGGCACCATCGGTCCGGAGTACGGCATCGGGCATGTGGTTGGGAATGCCGTCGACGCGCCGGTGATGATCCTCAAATGCTGCATCGGCAACCGCGCCCTGGGTTGGGATCTGCTGCCGCCGGGCAGTGAGCGATTCGAGGCCGATGGGAAAATCTACGCTGGCTACAAGGATTCTCCGGACTCCTGGGCCAAGGGCACGGAACCCAAAGCGATCGGCTGGTACGCCGGCAAACAATATGACGATGACACCGGGGATGCGAAGAAGGCCCTCGCCGAACTCGACAAACACTACCCTGGCGCAAAGGGCTACGAAGTTGCGGGCTTCTTTTTCTGGCAAGGTGAGAGGGATGGCGGAAGCGCCGTACTGTCGAGTCGCTACGAACAGAATCTCGTCCGGTTTATTGCGTCGCTGCGCAAAGACTTCAATGCTCCCAACGCGAAGTTCGTCCTGGCAACCATGGGCGAATCCGTGAAAGGTAGCGGAGGCAACGGCGGCCTGGTGCTGAATGCCCAGCTCGCCGTTGACGGCACCAGTGGCAAGTATCCGGAGTTCAAGGGCACGGTGGCCACCGTCTATACCAACCCCATGGCGCAAGGCGGCAGCGGCAACGGCCACTACGGCGGCAACGCTGAAGTGTATATGGATGTCGGCGAAGCCATGGGCAAGGCTATGACGGAATTGCTGAAGAAATAAACGCATGCGCTTTCTCTGGCGCACGTCATCGGCAGCGGTGGTAAAAAATCATGGGGCTACGTGGCTGAGTTTCTGGCCACCGGCGCAGCCAAGAGCCATGAGGAACTGCTGAGCGGCCATGCTTCGACCCATATCCATGTGTTGTGGGGCAGCCTTGGCGCCGACCTGGCGAGTGAGAAAGAATTCCGTGCGTACCTCGATGGCATCAGATGGTGGATGATCATGGCCCAGGCGCACGACGGCGGCTACGTGGTCATGCCGGGCCGTGACTACGCCTCCACGGATCATGTGTACGGGACGCGCAACTTTCCCGCCGCCTGTGCCGCGCTGATCCTGTCGCTCAAAGAAAAGCGTCTGCAGATCACCGGCGCACCGCGAGTCCTTGATCAGGGAAAACTGAAAAGCGGACTCAAGCCCACAAAATAATTCCTGCGAACCACGGCATTGTCAGGAAAAGGCAGGCGTTTGTCAGGAATGAACGAGTGAGTTCCGGCATTGATAGGCAACTCAGGGAACCACCTATGTCGCCCTTCATCCGTTGGCTGCTCGTTATCAGCATCGTGCTGACGTCCTGTTCTTGTTGTTCCGATGCCTTTGCGGTGGCGGACAAGGAGAACCAGGGGCGTTGGACCAAGCCGACGGTGAATAACCTGCCGGATAAGGAAGTCCCTGGATTTCTGGTCAACCTCGGCCCGACGGGCGCGCGTGCAGTGCTGACCGAACAGTCATTCATCGTCAAATACATCTTCAAGGACTCGCCGGCGGTTGGTCGTCTCAAGCTGGATGACGAGATCATCGGTGTATTCGGCAAGCCGTTCTCTGCGCATCACTTCAAGGGCGGTCATGGGTATGAAGGTCCGATCATGGAACTTGGTGAGGCGATAGAAAAAGCCGAGGGCAAGGACGGCAAGCTGGTGTTGAACCTGCGAAACGGCTCCAGCGTGAAGGACGTCATCATCGATCTGGAGGCTATTGGCTCTTTCAGCGCGACGTTTCCCTACAAGTGCAAAAAATCTGAGATCGTCCGCGCCAAGGCGCTGAAGTACTTGGCCGAGCACCCGGATTCTTGGAGCGTCTGGCAGGCGCACGCGCGTTCAGCGGTGACCCTGGCCCTGCTGACCAGCGACGACGCGAAACAGCAGGCCATCGGCAAGGAGATGGCGCTCAAATGGAGCCGCGAAAGTCCGGACGTGGGCACGTGGACCTGGAACCTGTCGTACCAAGTGATCACCCTCGGCGAATACCACCTGCTGACCAAGGACCCGTCGGTGCTCTCGATGATCAAAACCAGCGGCGAGTATTTGGAGAAGGCGCAATACTCCGGCCATATCAAAGTTTGGGGTCCGGAAAACGAGGGCTTGAAAAAAGGAGATTTTTCCAAAGTCGACACCGCCCAGCAGCTCTATGACGGAGGTTTTGGTCACGGTCCTTACATTATGAAATATGGCGGCAGCGGCTTCGGCCCCAATGGTTACGGTCCGATGCAATACACCACCATCCTCGCGGTCACGGCCTGGCAGATCGCAGGACGATGTGGCGTGCCGGTCAAGCAGGATTGTATTAAGCGTGCCCTGGCGTTCATCCACCGCGGCACCAACGCTGCTGGCTACGTCGCCTATGGCGGCGAGTTCACCCTCAACAATGGACTGGTTGATCCGGTCGCGTGGAAAGCGTCAACCGGTGGCGACAATTACGTCGGCCGCACCGGTGCCGCAATCATCGCGCACAAGCTGAGCCCCGAGTTCGCGGATTCCGCGGACTACCTGGTGAAATACCGCGACTATTCCAAAAAGGCTTTCAAGAGCATGCCCGACGGCCACGCCGACGCGAACCTGGGGATTTTTTGGGGCCTGATGGGATCGGCAGCATCCGAGGACGACGCGGTCCTGCGCACGACCTTCGATTACCACAAGGCCTACTTCAACATGGCACGTTGCTTCGATGGGTCGTTCGTGCTGCAACCTGGGCGTGATTACGCCGACGAGGGGTATTACATGGCGTCGCGCTACCACCCGACCGGCACCATGATTCTCGCGTACGGTCTCAGCAATCCCAAGTTGCTGATCCAGGGTATTCAGGTGAGCATTCCTGGGATCAATCCCAAGGCGCTCAGTGGCAAACTTGACCTCGCCTACAAGTCGATCGTCGCCAAGTCCTACGGCGATACGCTGCGCATCCTCAAATCGGTGCGCAATGCGAAAAACCTCGCCGCTGAGGACGACGCTCTCTGTGTTGCTCTGAACGACTACGTCGACAAACAATTCCACAAGGAACTCACTGAACTCGGCGCCTTGGAAAAAAGTGGCGATTTCGCCGGCTTGGACGCTGCCTTTGCCAAGTTGAAAACCACCTTTGGCGCCCTGGAGGGCTTCAAGGACAAGGTTCAGCATTACGAAGACGGCCTCAAGCAGGAGACGTGGAAAGCAGAGATCAAACTTGGCGTACGTTACGCTCAGCTTTTGGCGACGCTCAACCGCAGCCGCAGCCAGACCAGCGTGCGCGACTTGGAAAAGTTCGCCGAGAAAAATCCCGAGTCGCTCTATGGCAAATGGGCCGGTGAGGTTGCCAAGGGCTTCCGCACCGATGGCGTCATCAGCGACCCGGCGACAAAGAAAACCATGGTGAACGGATCGAGCGCGCTGAAGCAGTGACGGGCCCAGGGATCACGATCCGCTCCTAGCGTTCCCCCACAGTGCGCTCCGCACGGTATTCACTCGGAGAGGTACCCTCGACGCGCTGGAACACCTTGCACAGGTGGATCGCATCGCGGAAGCCGCACTCTTTGGCGATGCTCTTGAGTACCGCTGAAGACTCGACCAATCGGCTTTTCACGCGGTCTAGGCGCAGGTGTGTGATCGCATCGTGAATCGTCAGGCTAAGGCTATCATGGAAGCGTCGCGACAAGGTCCGGCGAGTGGTGCTGACATGCTCGGCGACTTGCTCGACATCGATGTCCTCGTGCAGGTGATCGGAAATGAACTGCAGCGCGGATGCGACCATCACGTCATCGACCACGAAGGCGTCACTGGATTGGCGGGCGACGAGCGCCACCGGTGCCAAGCGGATTGGCTCCGCGGGCTCCGGCGCACCGTCCATCAGTGCGTCCAGCAGTTCGGCCGCGCGGTAGCCGATGCGTTCAAAGCCGTAGTCGATGGTCGACAAGGTCGGTGTGGTCGCCGTGTCGACTAGGATTTCGTTGCCGGCACCCACCAGGGAGACGGATCTGGGCATCGCCAAGTTGCGTTCTCGACAGGCCTCGGCCAGGTAGCGGCACAACAAGTCGTTTGCCACCATCACGCCGATTGATGGGGGCCAGTTATCCATCCACGTCTTTAATTGTTGTTGGAACTTTTGCCAGTTGTCGGCGGTGTGATCGTACTGGTGGCGGACGCGGCATTCCGTGCAGGAGTAACCGAGAGGGTCGATAACCTCGCGAAAGCCGTCCGCTTGTGTTTGCGTGCTCATCATGTCCGCAAAGCCGAGGAATGCGAAGTCGCGGAACCCTCGTGCCAGGAGATGGCGTGCGGTCATCCGGCCAGCCTCAGCGACATCGTGGACCACCGTTGGCAGTCCTTTGGCGGCGGAGTTCATCCACACGTTGACCACCGGTACGTTGGCCGCACGCGCTCGCTCAGCCAACTCTGGAGTGGCGCGGGCGACGACGCCATCGAACCCTGGATTTTTCCCAGGGGTTTGAAACAGCAAGTCGGCATAGGGATTCATCAGGCATTCCCAGCGTCCGCATTCGCGCGCGTAGCGTTGGATGCCGGCAAATACTTGGTGGTGATGACCTACCGGCCAGTCGAGTCCGATCATCACGGCCACACGTCGTTTAGGCTGCATCGCAGGAACTGATCCAGAGGTGGTGAGGTCAGCCTCAGAGTCCTAAAAAGACAGCAAGTTGTCCAGGCGTTTTCAGGTAGACGGGCGTACCTCTGGAGGACGCGCTGACACTGGTTTTGCCGATTCGTCGTCGATTCGTCGCGGAATCATCACAGACAGTGCCGCCCGTCGCATCTATGATCCCGCAGCCACTCGGGTGTGCAACATGACGGAGGCATAACATGGCAATCACCAGCACGCTCCTAGGTCGCCGCTTGGTTCTGGCGCTCCTAGTTTTGCTGCCGCTGTTCAGCGCTGGTGCGGAGACGGCTTCCACGACTGGCGTCACTCAGCTTGGGCCCGGTGTGGCGGTCGACGTCAGCAAACACCAAGTCTACCTGGATGCGACGGTGTGCATGCGTCGCGGCATCCTGGAATACCTCATCTGCGCCAAACACACCTTCGAGCACGAAGCCGTCTTCGCCACCGAGGGCAAGGCCTCACACCTGCACCTGGGGCTGTTGCTGATCGGTAGTGAACCGTATCCGTACTCGCCGACTCCCGATTGGCCGGATCAGGTGCGTCAGCATCCGGCAGCGAAACTTACCATCACCGTCGAGTTCGACGACCAGGGCGTTCTTCAGCGGCGCAAGCTGAGCCAGTTCGCCCGCAACCGTGAACGTGAGGATGGTGTGGTCGCCGATAGTTGGGCCTTTGCTGGTTCGGTATTCTACGAACGCGACGGCAAGGAATATTACGCGGCTGACAGCGCCGGCGGCATCATTGGACTGATGTATAAGGGCGCGTCGGTCGTTCAGTACGCCGAGAATATTGGTATTCCCTACCATGGCGAAAACCAGGGGATGGAAGCCAATGGAGATGCCATTCCACCAGCGGGCACCGCGGTGCGGGTCATCTTTACGCGAGTCGCTGCACCAGCGCCGTCAGCGCCAGCAGTCGTCCCGGATCAGCCGTCGACCATCGTGGAAACACCAGCCCTTAAATGAGCAGCACATGAATGGGCAGTTCCCATGATCGTCAGCATCTTCAACGATGTTATCGGCCCGGTGATGCGTGGGCCATCCAGTTCGCACTGCGCCGCGGCGCTGCGCATCGGTCGCCTTGCTCGCGATCTGATGGGTGCGGACATCGTGAACGTGTTGGTGGAGTTCGATCGCAAAGGTTCGTTACCGACGACGCATGATTCGCAGGGCTCCGACATGGGCTTGTGCGGCGGCCTGCTGGGTTGGGACGCGGCCGATGAACGCCTGCCCGGTTCGCTGGACGCCCTGCGCACCAGCGGGGTGACCATCCGCATGGTGACCGTCGACGCCGGTGATCCGCATCCCAACACCTACCGACTGACGCTGACCGACAGCCAGCACCGGCAACACCGCCTGCGCGCGATATCGACCGGTGGCGGCATGATGGAAGTCATCAATGTGGATGGCTTCGCCGTGTCGATCTTTGGCGATTATGCCGAAACACTGCTGTGGGCGACCGGCGATGGCACCGCGCTGCGCGAAACGCTCGCTTTCCAACTCGACACCGACGCAATCGTGCTGCATCAGCACGCCGGCCACACGTTGGTCCAGGTCAAAGCACAGCACGCCGTCAGCGAAGCCATCATCACCGAACTCCGTAGCGCCGGATTGGTCGGAGAAGTTCGCGCGCTGGCGCCGGTCTTGCCAGTGATGTCCAAGCGTTCGACCAGCGTGCCGTTCACCAGTTGCGCTGACATGCTGCGCTACGACGCCGGACGTGGGATACCGCTGTGGCAGCTTGCCGTGCACTACGAAGCGGCGCGCGGTTCGCTCAGCGAACGGCAACTGCTCGACCAGATGATCGGCATCATCCGCATTTTACGGCGCTCGATCGCGCAGGGTATTGCCGGCACCCATTACGATGACCGGGTGCTGGGCCATCAGTCCGGCCAGTTCCAGGCGCGCATGCAAGCCGGCGGTCTACTGGGCGGCGGCGCGCTCAACCGGATCGTGCTGTACGTCACCGCATTGATGGAAGTGAAAAGTTCGATGGGCGTCATCGTCGCCGCGCCAACCGCTGGCGCCTGCGCCGCGTTGCCCGGTGCCGTGATCGCGATGGCGGAAGAAATGGGCCTGGGCGAAGAAGACATGGCCAAGGCCATGCTCGCCAGCGGGCTAATCGGCGTGTTCATCGCCACCAGCTTCACCTTTGCCGCCGAAGTCGGTGGCTGCCAAGTCGAAGGTGGATCCGCCGCCAGCATGGCTGCTGCCGCATTGGTGACGCTCGCTGGTGGCACCTTGGCGCAGTCCGTCGCTGCGTCATCGATGGCGCTGCAAAGCATGGTCGGCCTGATCTGCGATCCGGTCGCGAATCGCGTCGAAGTGCCGTGCCTGGGAAAAAACGTCATGGCGGCCAGCAACGCGCTGTCGTGCGCCAACATGGCGCTGAGTAATTTCGATCCGGTCATCCCATTCGATGAAGTAGTCGACACCGCCAAGCGCGTCGCTGCGCAGATGCCGCGTGAACTGCGATGCACCTCGCTCGGTGGCTTGGCGATTACTCCGACGTCATTGGCGCTCGAAGCCAAGCTGGCGCAGAAGAAAGAAGCGGCGTGCGGAACGTCGTCCTGCGGCTGCGGATGATGCCGCGTCCGTTCATTGCTGACCACACCCTCAATCAGAACACCACACCATGATCACCTACCGCACACACCTGCTCGCTCTGCTCATTCCGCTGCTGTGCGTCAGCACGTGGGCTGGCGACGCCCCGACTGCCCAGCTGCCTGCGGTACTCGCCAAGCGCACACCCATTCCGACGGCGCATACCACCCAAAACATCGAAGGCTGGACCATTCGCGTGGATGATCGTTTGCTGATAGGCGACGGCGTAGAAATCGGCAAGGAGGCGCTGAAGCTGCTAAACGCGCGACTGGTGGCCATCACGGTGATCGTGCCGGAAAAACAGCTCGCTGGCCTGCGTTCCATCTGCATCCAACTCGATCTCGACTACGCTGGCTTGAATCCGATGCAGTACCATCCCAGCGCCGGCTGGCTGAAGTCCAAGGGTTACAGCGAGGCGCTGGCGAAATGTGTGCACATTCCCGAAGCGGCTGACTTCTTGTCGCCGTTTGAAAATCGGCGGATGCCGTGGGTCATCCTGCACGAACTGACGCACGCCTATCACGACCAAATCCTGGGCTTCGACGAACCGCGCATCATCGCCGCGTGGAAAAAATTCAAGGACAGCGGCAAGTACACCTCGGTGGTGACCAGCATGGGTGGCATGCGTGAGCATTATGGACTGACCAATGAAAAAGAGTTCTTCGCCGAGATGACCGAAGCCTTCCTGGGGTCGAACGATTTTTATCCCTTCGTGGCCGGCGAACTGAAACAGGCAGAGCCGGAGATCTACGCCTTGATGGCCGAGATCTGGGGGCATTCGCCAGACCGCGCCAAAGAAAAAGCCGCGGCTAAGGCGAACCAGTCGACTCAGCCGACTAAGTGACGCCGTCCGGCTTGTCCGTGTCCGGAATCAGCAGCAGCTTGTCCAAAATGATCGCGCTGGCCCCAGGTATCATTTGGGCGCTTCGCTCCGTGCCCGGCTTCAATCACCTGAAAAAGCAGGACTCCCGCATGTCTATTCTCCGGACTTCCGGCTTCATGGTTGTTGCAACGCTAGCGCTGGCCAGCCGGGCGAACGCTGGTGATGCGCCACCGGATCTGACCCAGCATAACAAGGTCAACCGCGGGCAGACCTACAACCTCGGTGCCACCGGCCTGCGCGGCTGGATTTACACCAAGCCGGCGAGCCACCTGGATGCGCTTCAGGGCCGCACCACCACCGCCAGTCGGCAGATCCTGGTTACCCACGTCGGTGTCAAATCTCCGGCCGATGGCGTGCTGCAGGTCGACGATGTGATTCTTGGCCTTGGCGATCAGCCCTTCAGCGATGATGCGCGCAAAAGCATCGCCCAGGCGATTCAGGATGCGGAAAAAGAAACCAGCAAGGGCGTGCTGAAACTGCGGCGTTGGCGTGCCGGCAAGACCGAGACCGTGCACCTGACGCTCAAGACCCTTGGCACCTACAGCGCCACCGCGCCGTATACCTGTGCGAAATCACAACGCATCTTGGATGAGGCGTGCGCGGTCCTGGCGAAAGAACCGTTGGAAGAGAACCTCTGGGGCGCGATCAACGGCCTCGCCCTGCTGGCGACCGGCAAGCCAGAATACTTGCCGCAGGTGCGTGACTTCGCACGCAAGCTCGGACCCAAAACGCTGAAACTGGAACTGAAGCCAGGCATGGCGGTGTGGGAGTGGGGCTACCGCGGGCTCTTCCTGTGCGAGTATTTTTTGGCCACCGGCGATCAGGAGGTAAAGCACGCGCTCACCGAGTACACCGTCTCGCTGGCCAAAGGGCAGAGCCTGTACGGCACGTTTGGGCACGGCATCTCCCAGCTGACGCCCGACGGCAAGTTGCATGGATCGATCCCGCCGTATGGCCCGGTCAACGAAGCGGGACTGATCGGCAACCTGGCCATCGTCCTGGGCAAGAAATGCGGCGTGAACGATCCTGAGGTTGATCCCGCCATCGCACGGGCGGCTGGTTTTTTCAGCTACTTCACCGACAAGGGCACCATCCCCTACGGCGAACACGAACCGTGGCCGTATCATGAAAACAACGGCAAGGGTTCGATGACGGCAGTGTTGTTCGCACTCCAGGATAAGCGCACCGCCGATGCACAGTTCTTCGCCAAAATGTCGACGGCGGGTTACTGCAGCCGGGAATGTGGGCACACTGGTCAGGGTTTCAGTTACTTGTGGAGCGCGCTCGGCGCCAACGTTGGTGGACCTGCGGCCGCCGCGGCATTTTTCAAAGAGGCCTCATGGCACCTTGATCTGGTGCGGCGCAGTGACGGGTCGTTCACCTACGATGGCGACGAACAATACGGTGCGGGCAAGACCCACGACAACACCTATTACGGCAAGAGCAGCTATTACGGCCTGAGCCCAACGGCGTGTTACGTGCTGACCTATGCCCTGCCGCTGAAAAAACTCTGCATCACCGGCAAGGGCGCGGATCCCGCCACGTGGTTGAGCACCAAGCAGGTGGCAGCAGCCATCACTTCGGGGCGCTTCGATCTTGATCGTCTGCAGCAGACTCCGCAGCAATTGCTTGTCGCGTTTTCCGACTGGTCGCCGGTCGTGCGTGGCTGGGCGGCAGAGGAACTCGCCCGCCGTCCCGAAGTCAAGACCATGATTCCCCAACTGCTCAGCATGGCGGAAGGAAAAGATGTCCATGTCGCGCAGGCCTCGTGCGAAACGCTTGGCCACCTGCGCAGTGTCGAAGCGTTGCCCATCCTGGTGCGCCAGCTCTCCCACGACGATCGCTGGTTGCGCTTCAAAGCCGCGCAAGCAATCCGCAAGATGGGCGGCGCCGCAAAACCGGCCATCCCCGACATCCTCGCGGCGCTGGTCCAAACGACCGAGCCACTCCAGCCGATCGTGTGGGCCGATCCGATCCAACTCACGCATGGCCAGTTGGCTGCCGCTTTGTTTCAAGGTCAGATGACGGACGCGGTCAAGGACGCCGATCCCAAGCTGCTTTACCCGGCGATCCGCGCCGTATCCCGGAACGCCGATGGCATGGCGCGCGCGACCCTCAAAGATTTCTTCCAGAATAAATTGAAGCTCGCCGACATGGAGGCCCTGGCGCCTGACATCTTGGCCGCGGTCAAAACCCCGAGCCCGGCCGACACCATGTTCGGCAACGAGATCCGCATGGGTGGTTTCAAAGCCCTGACCAGATTCAAATATAAAGAAGGCATCGAAATGGGCGTGCTGCTCGCGAAGACCCAGGGCGGCCACGGCAGCGAAAGCCGTACGGGCGAGATCATGAAGGAGATCGTCGGCTATGGCTCCGCCGCCCGCTCAGCGATTCCCGGATTGCGGGAATTGATCGAAGCCTTCAACGCGCAGGTCAAACGCGGTGAATACCCCGATGGCCCGAGCCTGAACGGCAAACGCGTCAAGGCCGTTGAAGAGGCGATTGCGGCCATCGAAGCGGCCAAGGAGCATCCCGAATTGCGCAGCATCGGAGCGGGCGGGACGCCGACGAAATAGAACGCGATGGCGGTGAGGACAACCGACAGCCGATCAAACCGCAGAGACGCAGAGGCTGGAGGAGGGCCGCAGAGCGGATAGCTCCCAGAATTGCGTCTCTGCGGCCCTCTTCTTACCTCTGCGTCTCTGCGGTTCGATTTCCCTTCTCGATTCGCTCGATGGCGGATTGGTATCACTTCTGCCGTGAGGTCGCGTTAACGCCTGCGGCCTCCGGAATTTGTCCCACCATCCGTGAAACGGATCAGCTGACTTGGACATCGTCACGCAGCTAGCAAGGAAACCGGACAGGAGCACGATCTGTCGGTCATTCCCTGCCAGGCATTGGCGCCGTGACGGCGCTCATAAGGATCATCTCATGACGCTTCTTCACGCTGATCCTGGGTTTCTCGGTTGGGTGCGCCCCGTCGCGCTCGCAGTCGGTCTGGTTGTGACGCTATCGGGCGCCGCGGCGCCGACGCTGCCGGACGATGCGCGTTACCAGATCGATGTCCTGGTCGAGGACCTGCCGCAGCCGATGCAGCTGCAAGTCGCGCCTGACGGACGCATCTTCTTCATCGAGATCGGTGGCAAGGTGAAGATCCACCACCCCGACACCAAGCAGACCGTCGAGGCCGCGTCGATCCCGGTGTTCACCGGCCAGGAGAACGGCCTGTTGGGCATGGCGCTGGATCCGGACTTCGCCAAGAACCAGTGGATCTACCTGCTGCACTCGCCGAACAATTTCAAAGGCCAGCACATCAGCCGCTTCGTGATGAAGGGCGACAAACTCGATGTCTCCAGCGGCAAGGTCCTGCTCAGTTTCGAGGAACAGCGCGAGCAGTGCTGCCATCACGCCGGCTGTCTGCGTTTCGGACCGGATGGATTTCTGTATTTTTCCACCGGCGACAACACCAACCCGTTCGAAAGCGATGGTTTGGCGCCGATCGATGATCGTCCAGGACGTGCCCCCTGGGACGCCGCGAAATCCGCAGCCAACACCAATGATCTGCGCGGCAAGATCAACCGCATCAAACCGACGCCGGATGGCAGCTATAGCATTCCGTCGGGCAATCTGTTTCCCCCGGGCACGGCGAAGACGCGACCGGAAATCTATGTCATGGGTTGCCGCAATCCGTGGCGCTTCAATTTTAATGTCAAGACCGGAACGCTCTACTACGGCGACGTCGGCAACGATGCCGGCGGCGACAGTTCCGAGCGTGGACCGCGCGGCTACGACCTGATCAATCAGGTGAAGAAGCCGGCTTTTTACGGGTGGCCGTTGTTTCGCGGCAACAATTTCCCCTACGCGGACTACGACTTCGAGACCAAGAAAGCGGGCGCGAAGTTCGACCCCGCCAAACCGATCAATGACAGCCCGAACAACACCGGCTTGCGTCTGTTGCCACCGGCTCAACCGGGCTGGATATTTTATCCGGCTGGCAACTCCCAGGAATTTCCTGAACTGGGCTCGGGCGGACGCACCGCCTGCGCTGGACCGGTGTTCAACTGGAAACCAGAGTTCGAGAAGTCCGGCGGCTTCCCCCGCTACTACGACCAATGCCTGCTGATCTACGATTGGAGCCGACCGTTCCTCAAATGGGTGCGGCTTGATGGCAGTGAAAAACGCGTCGCGATCGAACCGTTTTCAAGCGCGGTGAAGTTGCTCGGTGAAAACGCCAAGGCCGAACCCGGTGGTCCGTTCCCGTTGCGGCGGCCGGTGGATATGGTGTTCGGCGGCGACGGCGCGTTGTACCTGCTCGACTACGGCACCACTTGGGGTGCCAACAAGGATGCGAAGCTCATCCGCATCAGCTACCAACCGGGCAACCGCGCGCCGGTCGCGCAAGCTTCGGCCAAGGTCACCGCCGGACGCGAGCCCTTCACGGCAGAATTATCCAGTGCCGGTACCAACGATGTTGATGGTGATAAACTCAGTTACGAATGGTGGCTGCTGCCCGAAGAAAAACTGTTGTCGAAACAGGCGAATCCAAAGGTCCAGCTGACCGTCCCAGGAAATTTCGCTGTCGAGCTGCGAGTCAAAGACAGCAAGGGCGCCAGTGGCACCGCACGTCTTTCGCTGACCGTAGGCAACACGCCGTCCGAGGTGCGTTTCGATTCGCCCCAAGACCGCGATTTCTTCACCCCAGGGAAAGCGGTGGCGTTCAAACTTTCAGTCACTGACGCCGAGGACGGCACGTCGACCGAGAAGGCCGAGGACTTTGCCGCGCGCACTGTCGTGACGGCGGAATGGCAACGCGCCGATGGCAAGGTCGATCTGCCACCGGGTCAGCTGCGGATGAAAGGCAGCGACTGTTTCGCCTGCCACGCGGTCGAACAGCAGATCGTCGGACCAGCACTAGTAGCCATCGCCGATAAATACCGCGGCCAAGAGGGCGCCGCCGCGGCCACCATCCAACGCATCATCAAAGGCTCGACCGGTGTGTGGGGCCAGGTGCCCATGCTGCCGCATCCCCAGCACACCGCTGACGAAGTAGCGATGATGGTGCAGTGGATCTTCAGTCTGCAGAAGGGCGCTGGCGGCCCCGCCATGGTGCGTGGTCTCTCGGGCGAGATCCTGGTTCCGACCGAAGCGATGGTGCGTACCGGCGTGTTGGAGGCGACTTACACGGATCTTGGCCGCGCTCCGGCCGGCACGACCTCGACCAAGACCATCATCCGCCTGCTCGCTCGTCGCATCGAAGCCGAGAGCGCTGAGGCCGTCGACGGCGGCAAGGTCAACGACCAAGACGGCGCGAGCGGCAAGCAGAGCCTAAAGATTCTCGCGACCGGCACGCTGCGTTTCCCCAGCTTGAACCTCAGCGATTCCGCGTCGGTGACCTGTCGCGTCGCCAGCACCACGGGTGGCGTGTTGGAACTGCGCGCCGGCTCGAAGACCGGCAAGGTCTTGGCGGTCTGCGTAGTGAAACCAACCGGTGGCCCGGACAAATGGGTCGAGATCAACGTCGAAGTCAAGCCCACCACGGAACGCACCGACGTGGTGGTGATCGGAAAATCCGCCGACAAGCCGATCAAAGGCGAGTTGATGGACATCGACTGGATCCAGTTCAACGCGCCGTGAGCGTTTCCCGCAGGGCGCCCGTCATGGGGTGAACTCGCGGAGATGTCCCGATTCGACAGCATCTTGTCAGTGATGGCGCGGGGTGTCACAGGTACGACCTCAAGCCGATCACCCGGAGATGAGCGTCATGTCACCCAAGGTTCTTGTACTGGCCCGGTCGTGGCTCCTCGCGCTCTGCTGCCCGGTGTTCGCCGCTGCCGTGGAACCGCCCGTTGCCGCCAGCAGTTACCAGGGCTGGAAACACAGTGGGGCACTCACCCTGCTGACCACGCCTGAGGGCGCCAATCTGCCGGCGACTGCCAGCGTCGCAGATTTTCCCGTGTTGGTGCGGCTGAATACCTTTTGGTTCGATTTTTCTCAGGCCAAAGCGGCCGGTGATGATCTACGCTTTTCCGACGCGTCTAGCAAACCCTTGGTCTACCAGATTGAGGACTGGGATGCCGTCGCCGGCGTGGCCAACGTGTGGGTACGTGTGCCGCAGATCAAAGGCAATGATCGCCAAGCGATTCGACTGCATTGGGGCAAGGCTGATGCGGTCAGCGAATCGAACGGCGCGGCGGTGTTCAATGAAGCCAATGGGTACGTCAGCGTCTGGCATCTGAACGGTCCGGTGACGGACGCGGTCGGGATCCTGAGCGCCAAGGACAACGGCACCACGGATGCCACCGGGATGATCGGAAAAGCCCGTCATTTAGCCGGCGGCCAAGGCATCTTCGGCGGTGAGAAAATCGACCATTTCCCGCTCGAAGCAGAACCGCACAGCTCGGAAGCGTGGGTGCGCGCGACGGTGACCAACGGCAATATTCTTGGCTGGGGCAACGAAAAGGCGCAGGGCAAGGTGGTGATGCAATTCGCCAGCCCGCCGCACATTCGTGTCGATGCTTATTTTTCTGGCGGCAACGCCAGCTCACGAAGCACGCTGCCGATGGCACAGTGGGTCCACGTGGTCCACACCTACCGTGACGGCCGCGCGCACTTGTATGTGAATGGCGTCCTTGATAGCGACGTCAGCAAAGGCGGAGCCATGGCGATCAAGAAGCCGGCGCGGCTGTGGATCGGCGGCTGGTACAATAACTACAATTTCGTTGGCGATATTGACGAAGTGCGCGTCTCCAAGGTGGAGCGTTCCGCCGAGTGGATCAAGTTGCAGTACGAGAATCAGAAGTCGCTGCAGACCCTAGTCGGCACGCTGCCGCAAAGCGGCACGGCGTGGTCGGTCTCCACCGCCAAACTCACGGTGGCGGAAGGGAAAACCGCCACGGTCACCGGTCAGGCCGGCGGCGCACTCAAGGTGTTCTGGACGTTGAAGGCGAAGGGCCAGGAATCCGTGGTCGCCACCGACCGCTTCACCTACACCGTCGATGCAGGTCGCGTGACCGGCAATCAGGAAGCCGTCTTGACGTTCACCGCGATCCATCCCGATACGATCAAGACCAAGGACATTGCGCTCACCATCACCGAGGACATTCCGGATCCGGTTTTCACCTTGAAGGCGCCGGCTACCTGGGATGGACGTTCACCGATCGAAGTAATGCCACAGGTGACCAACCTGAGCGCCCTGCAGGCGAAAAATGCGGGCGAGGTGAAGACTGAATGGAGCATCGCCGATATTGCGGTGACCAAGGAAACGACGCCAGAAAAACTGCTGCTCACCCGCGCCCATAAGAGCGGGGCGCTACGCGTGAGCGCGACCATCAGCAACGGCGGACAGGCGATCACCCAGACGGCGACCATCGCGGTGACCGAACCCAAGCAGGATGTCTGGGTGGCACGCATGCCGGGTGCGGATGAGAAACCGGAGGAGGGTCAATTCTATGCCCGCGATGACCGAAATGCCGGCACGCTCCATTACAACGGTACGCTCAACGACGCTGCGGACGCGGTGTTCATCTCGGTTTATGCCGATGACAAGCCTTACAAAACCGAGACCGCCAAACCAGCAGCGGACAAATCATATCGCCTCGCTGTGCGGCTCAAACCTGGGCTGATCAAATACAAAGTGGAGTTCGGTACGACGGTCGGCGGTAAGAATACCGTGCTGCAGACGGTGAATGACCTCGTCTGTGGCGACGCCTACCTCATTGACGGGCAGTCGAATGCTTTGGCGACGGACACCGGCGAAAAATCGCCAGCGGAAACAAATGAATGGATCCGTAGCTATGGCCGTCCGGCGGAAAACAAAAGCGGACCGCAGGGAAACTTATGGTGCCTACCGGTGTGGAAAGCGCAGAAGGGCGAGAAGGCGGAGTTGGGCTGGTGGGGCATGGAGCTGGCCAAACGCTTGGTCGACAGTCAGAAGGTTCCCATCTTCATCATCAACGCTGCCGTCGGCGGCACGCGTGTCGATCAACATCAGCGTAGCGCAACCAATCCGACCGACCTTTCGACCATCTACGGACGCATGCTCTGGCGCGTCCAGCAGGCGAAGATGACACATGGCATTCGCGGCGTGTTATGGCACCAGGGTGAAAGCGATCAGGGTTCCGATGGTCCGACGGGTGGCTACGGCTGGCAGTCTTATCAGCAGTTGTTCATCGACATGGCCACGGCGTGGAAACAGGACATGCCGAACATCCGCCAACAGTACATCTTTCAGATCTGGCCGAATTCCTGTGCCATGGGTGGTAGCCAAGGTAACGGCGACCGTCTGCGCGAACGGCAGCGCACCTTGCCGCAGTATTTTTCGAACATGAGCATCATGTCGACGCTCGGCGTCCGTCCGCCCGGTGGCTGCCACTTTCCGCTCATCGGCTGGGCGGAGTTTGCGCGCACCATCCAACCGTTGATGGAGCGGGATTTCTACGGCAAGGCGCCGACCGCCTCCATCACCCCGCCCAATCTTCAGCGCGCATCCGTCGCCGGCACGTCAATCAGTTTGGAATTCGATCAACCGGTGATCTGGACCGATGCTCTGGCGAGCCAGTTCTACCTCGACGGCCAAAAAGATAAAATCGCCGGTGGTAGCGTCAGCGGCAACGTCCTCACGCTCATCCTGAGAGCCGCCTCTACCGCGACACAGATCACCTACCTGAAGGAGGTGTCGTGGAATCAGGACAACCTCTTGCTCGGCGCTAACGGGATTGCCGCGCTCACGTTCTGCGACGTGCCGATCGAAAGTTCCGTAAAACGCTGAGTCTTAATCAATGACGGTCGCACAGGAATGCGCGCGCCGCCGTGGGCATCGAGGCTTGCTGCGCGCCACGATTCTTTGGCAGACTACCGTGACAATACAGTCGCTCACCGGATCGTAGTGAGCAGCACAAGCGGATGCTGGCCGCCTCGCTGAGCACACAGTGACAGAAATACGACGATTGAGGGTCTTCTTTCGCGCAAAGAAGATGAGGTCAATCATGAATGCGCTTCCACCCACATCAGCTCACCCGCCAGTGAGCGATTTTGTCATCGAAGGCCATCTTCAGCAGCGAAAAACACCTACATTTTTCAATCACGGGCCATCACCATCCGGCGGATCGTCGCTCATGACCCTTTCACGCCGTACGGTGAGTTGAACAGCATGAATCCAAACATCCGTCGTTGGTGGCGTTTGCTTGATGAGGTGCCCAATCACTTGACGCAGGTGACGGCCTGGGACGGCAGTCCTCCACCACCGCTCAACGGTGATGGGCACTGTCATTTCGCTCCAAGCTCGGTGGTCTGCCTGGAGGGCGTCGTACGCATTGTCTCGCATAGCCGAATGGTGGATCTCTTCCCTGGTCAGGCGTTGGTCATCGGTGCTGGCGTGTGGCATCGCCACGAAACCCTGCGTCACGGTAGCGTGTGGTTTGGGCAGGGATTCCTGCCTGCATTCAGTGATGTGGTGATGGGAGATACCGACGGGGAATGGCGCGGGTCGCTGCCGAGCAATCCCAGTCGCCAACTCATGGACAACGCACTGAGCGCCGTCGGAGACGAATCCCGTCGTGAAGTCTTCACCGACGTGATGCAGCAGGTGTTGTCCGAAACAGTCGAAGAGCTGCCCTTCGCCAATCTAGCGCTGCAACGGATGATCACCCGCTTGTCGTCGAACCTGCACCGTGGTGTGACGGTCAACGATCTGGTACGCGTCAGTGGCCTATCGCGTGCTCAGGCCTACCGAATCTTCACCGATGGGTATGGCGTCCCGATCAAGGACGCGATCGAAACCGCACGGCTGTGGCTGGCCGAAGCCCTGCTCGCCAACGGCCTGAGTATCGCCGCGGTTGCTGAACGGGCCGGCTGGTCCAGTCCCGACACCTTTGCCCGGGCGTGGAAACGCCAGCATGGCGCACCTCCGAGTGCGGTGCGGCGCAGCGCGAAACGGAAGGGCACGGTGGTGGCCAACCACTTTGCGAGCCAACCTTTCACAACGGTAGGGATCCAGTGGTCGCTGACCCACGCCAGTTGGCGTACCTGAGCGCGAGCAATTAGGAGCAGGTCTTGAGATCCTCTGCTGAGGCTCGGGATCGTTATAGAATGGGCGATGAACCCCTGGGTAATCCGCATGACAGTCCTGATGGCGCGAGCGTGAGCTTTATGGTAGACGCTCTACCATGAGCACGAACCCCCAGCTGATCCCGCACATCGCCGAGCTGATCCGGCATGCCAAGACGCTGCAATACCAGGACCGCTACGGCACCGTGGTGAAGGTCGTCATCCAGCCCTTGGCGCAGTTGGATAAACTGAACTCCGATCCGGCGAGCCTGGCAAAAATGGCGGCGCTCGGCGTGAAAGACGCGCTGGTGATCGGATCCGACGCCGCGGGTATTCCGATCCTCATCGCTTGTCAGACCTTGAAGACGTATCTGCTGGATCCGGGGATGACGGCTCCGGGCAGCTACCTGAAAAACGAAATAAAAATTACCCACTAACGAGCCACTCAGAAGCTGTCTGGGAACTCTGATTTGACATGGAGCACCGGAGGAACGGAGGAGGCAGCAAGGCAGAGAAGCGCTGAACTCGTGGAGAAATCGAGAACTGCTCCTTTCTGTCTTCCTCCGGTGCTCCATGTCTAATCCGGCCTTTCCAGACAACTTCTCAGGCGCGGCTTCCTGCGTTCATGGGCCGGTGTCGATAGCAGGTATATCCTCCACTCGTCCAAATGACGTTCGATACAGCGACAGCCGCTCAATCTTTCCGGCGAATGGTTTACCCGAGCGCCATCCGCGACCGATATATCCAGCGACAGATGGGACGTCAGCGGGTGAGAGCTTTTGGTTGCTGTCCTGCGCCACTGGTTGGCCGTCGATATACAGTTTGGTGCCATGAGGTCCGAGCATTATGGTCAGGCGGATCCAGGTTTTAACCGCCAGAGACTTGGGACAGCTGAGTATTTGCGTCTGTTTCCCGACGGTCAGTCCGAGTTCTGCGCTGCGTTTGGCTGACGCGGGCGTGAACCACATAGCGCCATCTGGACCAGCGAATTCGCAGAGACGTTGATCGGGAACTCCGCCATCCCATGAGATCACGGTGTCGATCGTCAGTGCGCGGCTACTGACCACGTCACCTTCGACCAGCGCGTACTGATCTTTCCCGTTGAGGATCAGGTGCAGGCGTCCATCGCGTTCACCATAGGCCGGTGCGCCACGCAGGCGGCCATCG
>JANPLC010000122.1:0-4714 GCA_031426335.1 Planctomycetota bacterium | reverse complement strand
CGGCGGCGGCATGCGCGACGCACAGACGCTGCTCGACCAGTTGATCGCGGTCAGCGATGGCACCGTCAATGAAGAGGATCTCAATTTACTGCTCGGCGCCGCGCGTGGAGAAGATCTTGAGGCGCTGCTCGGCGACCTGCTGACTGGCGATTCAGCCAAAGCGTTGACCGCGTTGGAGCGCATCACCAGCGGTGGCGTGTCCGCCGCGACCCTCATCGAACAGTTGATCGACCAGATACGTGCCCTGCTGCTGATCCAGACCTGTGGCGCCAACTCGCCCGCGGTGCTCCGTCTGGGCCTGCCAACTGCGACGCTGGAGAGCCGTGCCGCGGCGACCACGCCAGAGAAAGTCATGCGCATCGCACAGGTCCTGATGGCCAGCCAACAGGCGCTGCGCCATGGCGTCGATCCGCGCCTGCAGCTTGAACTCGCCTGCGTGCGTATCGCTCGCCTGGGCGAGGTGCTCGATGTCGATGGCCTGCTGCGCCGGATCGAACGGCTGGAGCGCAGTGGTACAGGAATCGCCGCCCACCCTCGGTAGGGCCGGGGCCGTCCGACGAACGGCCACCGGCCCCACGCCCATCGGCGCCAGCGCCAACTCCTCCACCGCGGCCCAGTTCGCCGATGCCCTCGGCAACGACCGCGTCGGCACCCTCTCCCGCGATGGTGCCGGTAATCGCGGCGACGGTGCCCATAAAACCCGCTACGCGCACCGTGGAATCGCCGCCGCCTGCGCGCGTCATCCCACAAACGCTGCTGCCGGATCTCCAACAACGTTGGAACGAGATCGCTCAAGCTGCGTTGCGTGACGGCCAACCACTGATCGGCAGCGCGCTGAGCGGCAGCCGACCGGTGTCGTTCGCCAGCGGCACGTTGACCATCGAATGCCCGGCGGATTTTTGTGACCGTGCTGACGCAGATCCGATGCTGATCCAGCATCTGGTATCCTTGATCGCCCAGTTCAGCGGTCACCGGCTGACCATTCGCGTGCGTCCGCCTGCTGGCCTCGATGGCGGGCGTTCGGCGCGTTACAGCGCGGCCGAGGCCCACCCGCTGGTCCTGGCCCTGCGCAAACGCTTCGCCGCCGACATCATTACCCGCGAACCGATCACGCGTGAAGAATGGTTCAAGCGCTCGCAGGCCCGTCCGGTGAATGACTCCTCACAAGTCGGCGACGGCCCCGTTCCAGGGGTGTGATACCCTACACCGGGCCTGACTGCGACCTGACGGATCCAGTGGACATGGCCATGGCAGCGAGATGCATCCGCTCTACGCTGAAACCCCGATGCCTGTCATGATACCAAACCGTATCCATTCGAAAGGTGCGACGTGCAAGGTGCGACGTGCGTTATCAGCCGCAACAGCCTCGCACCAGCGCGCAGCGCGACCGCACTTCGCACCAGCGAAGCGATCGCACCGTTGCCTCGTGGTTGAAAACGGATTGGTATGAAACCCGCTCCGATCAGCGTTGAAGGGCTGCCGGCCATGTCGGCAAAGAATGAGACCGCCGAACTGTCGGTTAGCGGGCCGCGCATGCCCAACCAGATCGGGCCGTACAAGATCCTGCGCCTGATCGGTCGTGGCGGCATGGGCTCGGTCTACCGCGCGCAGGTGGTGGTGTCCTGCCAGGTGCCGATCGGCGCTGAGGTCGCGCTCAAGCTGTTGCGCGAAACCGATGACAAGGAGCGCAAACGCTTTGCCCGCGAGGCGGCTTACCTGCAAGCCCTGCGCCATCCCGGCATCGTTCGGGTGCTCGACAACGGTGAGTACGAAGGCCAGCCATATCTGGTCATGCAGTTGGTCGACGGCCGCCACGCCGACGACCTGTTGATGAGCGGCAAACCGTGCGAGCAGAACCACATCGCCGACATCGGCATCCAGGCGCTTGACGCCCTGCACGTCGCCCACCTGCACGGCATCCTGCACCGCGACATCAAGCCTGGGAACATCATGATCTCGGAAGGCGGCCAGGTGAAGCTGGTCGACTTCGGTCTCGCCCAGTACATGAACGCCGCAGAGTCGCACCTGACCGCCACCGGCGCAGTGGTCGGCACACCAGCGTACATGTCTCCGGAGCAGGCATCTGGCCGCCGCGAAGACATCTCGCGCCGCAGCGACGTCTACAGCATGGGCGCGTGCCTCTACGAATTGCTGACCGGCAAACAGCCATTCGAAGCCGACAATTCCGTGGCGTTGCTGCGCTGCATCATTGAAGACCCGCTGACACCACCCTCGGCGCACCGCAAAGACCTCGCCCGTGATCTGGAAACCATCGTGCTTAAGGCGATGGCCAAGGACTGGCGCGACCGCTATCCCACTGCTGAGGCGATGGCGGCAGACCTACGGCGCTTCCGCCTGGGTGTGCGCATCCGCACCGCCCGACCAACGTTCTGGCGTCCGCTGCTGCGGGCGGCTTGGCAACAGCGCGCGTCGCTGGCGTTGGTAGCGTTGGTGGCCTTCGTCGCGGTCAGCGCCACTGCGCTGGTGGTGCGTGCAGCCCTCAAACGTGCTGCCGAGGCCGGTGCCGCCACCGCCACTGCCGGGGTGCTGTCACCAACCCGTGACGATCCAACTGTCAGCTCGGTGCCGACCGAGGTGGTGAAAAAGCCGCCGCCACCAGTCGATCCATGGGTCGAGGTCCTGCGCCAGGATCTGGCACTCGACGAACCGATGAGTCCGCTTGGCATGACCGACGCCGGTGTGCTGGGCAAAGAAATGCGCCGCACCATCCTGCCCTCGGTTTCCGGTCCCGTGCGCCTGAGCGCCACCGTTGAGCTGCTCGATGCCATCGGCGTGGTCGAGATGATGGTCAGCGATCCCAACATCGCCCTGGGCTATCGTGTGCGCATCAACGCCACGCAGACCAGCGACCATTTGGAACTGCTGCGCGAGGACAAGGTCGTGCGCAGCCGTGACCTGGGACAGTTGGTACGTGGTCGGCCGCTGCGTCTGAGCATCGAACGCGATGGCGATTCGCTCATCGCCCGGCTCGACCGTCGTGAACCGTTGCGCTTCCGCGACCTCATCCCGGTCGAGGGCCTGGTGGCAAACGGCGTGCAGATCGCGTTCCAACCACAGCAGGTGAAGGTCTCGCAGGTGCAGCTCGAACGCCAGCGCACCAATCTCTACGTCAGCGCCTTGGCCCTGCCCGACATGATGCGGCAGTCGAAGTACTGGTCGCGCGCCAAAGACGAATACGAGAACTTCATCAAGGACCATCCGGAAGCGCCGGAGGTGCGCGACGCCCACCTGCGTATTGCCCTGTGCCTGGAAGGCATGGCCACGCCCGAAACCGATGAGCAGGCGCTGGAGAAATTCAACGAGGTCGCCAGCGTTTACCGCGATGATCGCAGCTACGTGCTGACGGCGACGTTCCATGCCTGGAGCTGCGCCCTGCGCCTAGGCCGCATCCAGTCCGCCGAGGAGTATTTCGAGGCCATCCGCCGCGATTTCGACCTCGCCACCCTGCTGCCGACCATCCCTGAGGCGACGATCAAGGACTTGGTCAAGGACTACCTCGGTCGGGCCGACAAGCTCGCCGCCAGCGAACCGGAACGCGCCACCCGCTTGTTCATCAACGGCGCTGACATCGCCTCCTACCTCAATCAGCCGAAGGATGCCGCCGAGGCTCTTGGGCGTGCCGGCGATATCCAACTGGCCCAGGGCTTGGTCGAGGAGGCCGCCACCTCCTTCCGCTCGGTGGTCACCGACGACCGTGTCGGCGAGAAGGTCCGTACACACTTCCGCCTGCGCATGGCCCAGGCCGAACGTCTGCGCAACCGCTTCGAGAACGCCGAGGCAGCCTACCTCGCGATCATCAACCAGCAGGTGCCAATCGGTGATCTGCCGCAATGGGCGCGGCTGTGGCTGGGCGACCTGCAGGTCCAACGCGGGGATGTGGTCGGAGCACTGGCCGTGTGGGAAAAAGGCGGCGAAATCAAGACGCTGCCCGGCCGCATCATGTACCACATGCGCTTCGCTGATCGCCCGCTGGACATCACGGTTACACGCGAGCACCAAGCGGTGGTCGCCTACTTCAACGCCCGGCTCGCCCAACTGCGCGGACGTACCGAGGAATACCGCACCCACCTGGATCAGGTGCTGGCGATCGCCGCGCCCGGCGACTGGCCGGCGCTGCTCGCCAACCGCTTGCTTGACCAGTCGCTCTATCAGCCACCGGTGGTGATGCCGCCGGAAGATGATGTGCCGCTGGCGACGCCACGGACCGACCTGCCGGCACCTTGAGCCGCAGCGGACAGCTGTAGCGGACAGCCAGAAACGACATGACCGCCACCCAGTCGGGCAGCGGTCATGATGACGCCGAACAGCGTAGATGAACGAGTTACTCCTCGTCCGGTTCCTCCTTTTCATCCTCATCATCGAGATCCTCGTCCATGTCCTCGTTTTCTTCCTCGACCACGTCGACGAATTCATCGAGGGCATCGCGGATCGCCTCGTTGGTCTTGAAACCCTCAGCCTTGAGGAGCTTGATGATATCCTCTTCCAAACCCATGAGCGACTCCTTGATGTCGTGCGTGCTGGGGGCTTCCTAGCAGCGAGTTTTTTGAACGCCAGCCCCCGTCGGGACCAGCCGGTGGTCGTGCAGTCGCCAGCGGCACATCATCTTCCGGATAACGGAAGAGAACACGTCAGAACTCCAGTCACGAGGAGCGATCGCGGGTGCAGTATGCGTCGGGAAATGGGTTGGGGGGGG
>JANPLC010000121.1:0-1773 GCA_031426335.1 Planctomycetota bacterium | reverse complement strand
GTGGCCATGACTCGTCGCCATGCCCGCCGTACTGATGACCAACCCTCCCGGCCTCGCTCTCGCCGTCATCGGTAATCCTCCGCGTGGCACCACCAACCGCCGAGGAAAAGCCATGCCGAAGAAGACCAAAGCCCGTGCCGCAAAGCGTCGCACCAATCCCAGCAGCCTCTACTGGCGCGTGGGGAGCAAGACTCCCTGGCGCACTGCACCCGAGGCGATCGTCGCCCGTGACCGCGCGACGCTCCAGGCGCAGCGTCATCCCGGAGTCGTGCTGCCATCCGTGCGCAAGCGCGTCGCCGCTCGTGACAAGGCCGCGCAGAAGAAGGCGAAGCGTTCCGCTCCCAAGCGTTCGGTGGCGGCACCGTGGAAGTTCTCGGTCGCCACAGCGAAGCCGGCGAAGCGCACCCGTCGCAACCCACCCGGTATGGCAGGTGCTGGCCGTGGCGTGATCGCCGACTTCAAGGGCATCGGTGCCGCGCTCGCCGATCTTGGCAAGCACCCCAAGGGCATCCTCTTCCTCGGTGGCGGTGCGCTCGGTACCGCGCTGGCGGGTGGCGTGCTCAACGTCCAACTCGGACGCGTGATGCCGGCGATGCAGCCGGGCATGGCGCGGCTGGTGAACTTCGCCAGTTACGCCGGCACGGCGCTGATGCTCAGCCGCCTGCCGAAGGATGCCAAGACGCGCCAGCAGATGCTCGCCGGTGGACTCGCGGTGGCGCTCATCGAGTTGGCCACCCCAGGCACCACCGCGCCGGTCATCGCGAAGATCCCCGGCATCGACAAGCTGGTGGCTCCCACGTCGGCGGCCGTCGCTCTGCGGACACCAGCCCTCCAGGCCCAGCCCCAGGCTGCCGCTGCGGTCGCCGCCGCTGCGCAGCCGTGGTACCGCGCAGGCGGCAACGCCAATCCTGTGAACTGGCTTTCGGGCGTTGCCGAAGGCGAACCGATCTCCATCGACGGCATCGCCGATGATGACGGGTCGATCGAGGGCCTGGCCGATGACGACGACGCCATGGGCGGCGATGACTCCGGCGAGATGCCGATGGGCGATGAGGAAATTCCGGGCGACAGCATCAGTGGCCCCGGCATCGGCACCGACTCCGGTCAGTCGCTGGTGATGACCTACCTCAATGGGCTCGGCTGCCCGCTCACGGGCCGATCCAACTCCCTCAACTCGCTCGTGCGACCCTGACGCGCCGCTCGGCACCTCCACCAATCTACCACATCCATCCATTCCCTAGGACCATCCCATGTTCAACAAAGACATCCTCCGCCATGTGAAGCTGCCCGATCAGGTCAGCAAACTCCAGAAGATCAGCCAGCCGCTGTACGACCAGCTCGACATCACCGGCCCAGGAAAGTTCACCTACTTCAAAGGTGCACAGGGCCGCTCGCGCCTGTTCACCAACTTCGACGGACAGAGCCAACTCGACAATCCGCGCCACTTCCTGGTGGCCGGCATCCGTGTGCAGCCGATCGCCGACGCGGCACTGGCCGACATCCAGGTGCTGTCGAAACGCGGGTACTTCACGCTGACGGTGATCGAGCGAGTAGAAACCATCGCTGAACTCGCCGTAGAGGTTCAGCGTGTCGGCGCGGGTCAGCAGCAGCGACAGCGGAGCCTCGAAGAACGGCTTGTCGCCCACCGTCAGCGTGAAGTACCCGCGTTTCGACAGCACCTGGATGTCGGCCAGTGCCGCGTCGGCGATCGGCTGCACACGGATGCCGGCCACCAGGAAGTGGCGCGGATTGTCGAGTTGGCTCTGTCCGTCG
>JANPLC010000120.1:0-18543 GCA_031426335.1 Planctomycetota bacterium | reverse complement strand
GTGGCCATGACTCGTCGCCATGCCCGCCGTACTGATGACCAACCCTCCCGGCCTCGCTCTCGCCGTCATCGGTAATCCTCCGCGTGGCACCACCAACCGCCGAGGAAAAGCCATGCCGAAGAAGACCAAAGCCCGTGCCGCGAAGCGCCGCACCAATCCCAGCAGCCTCTACTGGCGTGTAGGGTCGAAGACCCCGTGGCGCACTGGCCCCCAAGCCATCGTCGCCCGTGATCGTGCAACGCTCCAAGCTCAACGTCACCCTGGGGTCGTGCTGCCCTCGGTGCGCAAGCGCGTCGCCGCTCGCGCCAAGGCCGCACGGAAGACGGCCAAGCGCGAGGCTCCCAAGCGTCCAATGTCGGTACCGCTGAAGTTCGCAGTCGCTGCGTCCAAACCCGCTGCATCGAAGAAACGCGCTCGTCGCAACCCGCCCGGTGTGGCCAGTGCCAGCCGTGGTGTGATCGCTGACTTCAAAGGTCTCGGTGCCGCGCTCGCCGATCTCGGCAAAAACCCGAAGGGCTTCCTCTACCTCGGTGGTGGTGCGCTCGGCACCGCGCTGGCCGGTGGCGTGCTCAACGTGCAACTCGGTCGCGTGATGCCGGCGATGCAGCCGGGCATGGCGCGACTGGTGAACTTCGCCGGCTACGCCGGCTCTGCGCTGCTGCTCAGTCGGCTGCCCAAGGATGCGAAGACCCGCCGGCAGATGCTCGCCGGTGGCCTCGCGGTGGCGCTCATCGAGCTGGCCAAACCCAGCAGCACCGCGCCAGTCGTCGCGAGGATCCCCGGCATGGACAAGTTGGTCGCCCCGGCGACGGCAGAAGTCGCGCTGCGCACGCCGGCGCTTCAGGCCCAGCCCCAGCTTGCTGCTGCGGTGGCCTCGGCCGCACAGCCGTGGTACCGCGCGGGTGGCAACGCCAATCCGATGAACTGGCTCTCCGGCGTCGCCGAAGGCGAACCGCTCTCCATCGACGGCATCGCTGATGATGACGGTTCGATCGAGGGCCTGGCCGATGACGACTCCGGCGAAACGTCCATGGGCGATGACGAATCGCCAGGCGACAGCATCAGTGGTTCCGGCATCGGTACCGACTCCGGTCAGTCGCTGGTGATGACCTACCTCAACGGCCTCGGCTGCCCGCTCACCGGCCGATCCAATTCCCTCAACTCGCTCGTGCGACCCTGACGCGCCAAACAGCGCTCCTCCTCCACCAATCCACCACTCATCCATTCCCTAGGACCATCCCATGTTCAACAAAGACATCCTCCGCCACGTGAAGCTGCCCGATCAGGTCAGCAAACTCCAAAAGATCAGCCAGCCGCTTTACGACCAGCTCGACATCACCGGCCCCGGCAAGTTCACCTTCTTCAAAGGTGCGCAGGGACGCTCCCGCCTGTTCACCAACTTCGACGGGCAGAGCCAACTCGACAACCCGCGCCACTTCCTGGTGGCCGGTATCCGCGTGCAGCCGATCGCCGACGCGGCACTGGCCGACATCCAGGTGCTGTCGAAACGCGGGTACTTCACGCTGACGGTGGGCGACAAGCCGTTCTTCGAGGCTCCGCTGTCGCTGCTGCTGACTCGTGCCGACACGCTGAACCTCTACGGCGAGTTCAGCGATGGGTTCTACTCGCTCGATCACCCGATCCTGCTCCCGCCGCAGCAGATCTTCAAACCGTCAATCGACATCGAGAACCCCGCGGTGCTCTCCGCGACGGTGCCGCTGACCCTGACCTTCGAGGGCGTGCTGATGCGCCCGGCGCAATGAGGTCGACCGCCATGCGCTCCCGCAGCACTCGTCAAAACCCCGTCACCAGCGCTGGCTACCACCTGCGCCCTGGTCAGCGGGTGCTGTGGGAGAGCGATGACGGCCACTACCTGCTGGCCTACATCGAGGTGGCGGACTCGACCAGCAAACGGGCGCGGTCCCGCATTCCGCATCCGCAGGTGCTGCTGTCGTTCCCCAACGGCATCCAGGTCATCACCCCGATCAATCGGGTCCACGCGCTGCCGGACCACGGGCCGTACCGCCGCGAACGACAACGCCGCACCAGCACGCGTGTCGCTGAGCGGTAGACGCGGTGGATTCAAATCCGCTGACTCACCTCCCACCTTTATATCCACCCTAGAGAACTCCCATGAGCGCTGTCGCCGTCACTCCCGCTGGTGCCCCTCGTCTGCAAGGTGAATCCGCCCGGCCATCGGTGGACACCTTGTACCTGGCTGACGCGATGATGGAGGCCGCTGGGCAGAAGCCGCACCTGCGGCTCTATCCGTACGTGCTCGGCGTGAACCGCATCGGCACCACCGCGCTGCTGGCGAACGCCACTATCAGCGAACCCGTGCCCGTGGGTGGCGACGCCAACTTCATGGCTATGGGCCTGCTCGGTCAGGGCGCGTCGGATTTTCTGGTGAACCTCAAATGGTCGCACCTCTCCGGCACCGCCATCGGCCAAATCGCACTGCACAGCAAGGCGCTATTCGGCACGCAGTGGAAACCCTTCACCTTCCCGCGTCCCCAGCTCGTGCCGCATGACGCGACGCTGACCATCGAACTGACCAACCTCGCCGCCGCCGTGAACCCGGTCAGCCTCTATGCCTTCGGCTACAAGGTGCTGCGCTGATCATGCCGCCCACCACGCCACCATCCTCCTTCGACATCGCCGATATGATCGAGCGGTGCAGTCGTGGTGAAACCGCCACGCCGGGAACGTCACCGCAGCCGAACACCGGCCCAGCTCCGACCTCGCGCGGACTGGCGGAGGCTGGCGCGACGCTGGCCGATGCCTTGGCCGATAGGTGCGGAGATCCGCAGTGGTGCCAGCGCCTGCAACGGTGTCTGCATCCACCGCACTTGTTCCCGCCGCTCACGGCCCAGCCGTTCTACCTCCGCGCTCGCTTCGCCTGTAACTGGCCCGGCGAGGAATCACTGACCTTCCCTGCCGGCCTGTGGACGCGCCGCGTCCTCGACTGGTACGTGCCCAAGGGCCACCGCTACACCACGCGGCTCGCCTACTTCGATGTGTGCGGCAACTATTCCGAGGTCTGCTTCGGCTTTCGGCTCTACCGCAATGACAAGCTGTGGTTCGACGGCGACACGATCGAGACCAACCACGGCAACGGCGTCACGTCCAAGCTCATCCGCATGGGCCACATCGGCACCTTTTACAGCCGCGACTCCATCCAAGACCCGTCGGACTCATCCAACGTCATCGACTTTCCCAGCACCTTCGATCCCGGCGAGAAGATCAGCGTCGAGATGACCAAGAACAGCGGCAACACCACAGCACAGATCAGCGCCAATCTCCGCCTCACCGGCTACCTCTACCCGCAGGAACTCGCGCCATGAATCCCAACGCTCCCATGATCATCCTCTCTCCACTCATCGATCCCGACGGCGTTCCCATGCAGGGCCTCGCGGGCGAACCGCTCGCTGCTGATGAGCAGGGCATCGTTTACACGCTGCGTGATGACGGTCCGCCGGAAGTGCTCGGCGAACTGGCAGCCGACGATGACGGGCGGTTGATCCTCATCCCCATGAGCGGCCTCGGCGCGACGGCGGGCGAGAAAGATGCGCGCATCCAGGTGGCGAAGTGCCGCCGCGCGATGGCGCGTGGTCGCCGTCGTCACTGGGAGCGTCGCCTTCAGCACCTGAACAAGCGCATCGCCAACGGCCAGGCGAAGGGAACGCTGCCGCCACGCGAACTCGCTCGCCTGGAGCGCGAGAAGCAGACGGCGACCACCAAGCTGGCGCAGGCGAAATCACGCGAAGCGGCGGCGGAATCGTCCCTCACCTCCGCGTCCAATGCACCGCTGTCGGATGACGGCGAGGAAATGGCGGGGGACTACGACGACATGGCCGGCCTCGGTCGGTTCCGCTTCAAGAAGAAGTTTCTCAAACGCGCTGCGCTGATGGCGGCGACGGGTGACGCTGCGGCGCCCTTCATGGCGGCAAGACGAACGAAGGCTGGCAAGCGCTCCTTCGGTCGGTTCCTGAACGATGACGGCACCGACCCGATGATGGCCGGTGACGAGGTGCCCGTCTCCACCCAGGTCGACGGCGTGGGCGACATCGGGAGCTGGTGGACCAAGAACCGCGAGAAGGTGCTCGGCTTCGGTGCCGGTGCGGCAAGCGCGGCGTTGGTCGCATCGGGTGCCAGCAAGGGAACCGGCCTCAACACGCTGCTGACCACGGGCTGGGATGCGGCCAAGGGATTCTTTGTCCCGAAGGCCCAGGGTGCAGCTCCCGCACCCATGCCGACTGCGGCCGCACCGTCACCCATCGCCATGCGCGCCGCCATGCCGGTGATGCGTAGCGCGGCACCACCCATACAGATGGCCCAAGCGGGAATTCCTGGCATCGACGGCAAAACGCTGCTGCTCATCGGTGGACTCGGCCTCGGTGCGTTGGTGCTGCTGCGCCCCAAGCGCTGATTCCGTCCCTCCCATCGCACCGCCACCCGATCGGTTTTCGCATGTCCATCGTGACCACCACCATTGCCGACGATGACGCCGATCCGCAGTCGATGGGCGACCTGGGCAAATTCAAATTCAAGAAACTGAAAAAGTTCGTGAAGCCACTCACGAAAATCGCCAAACCGTTACTGTCGATGGGACAGGGCGGCGGACTGCTGACCGCGATGGGACCATGGGGATGGGCGGCAGGTGCAGCCGTCGCCGCAGGCGGCGCACTCGCAGCGAAGCACAAGAAAAAGAAGATGAAAGCGCGCCAGAAGAAAGCGCAGCGCGCAGCCATGGCCCAGCAGCAAGAGATGCCGCCACCAGGATACGATTATCCACCTGCGGTCATCGACCAGGGCCAACCAGCAGAAGCGATGAGCCTTCCGGATGGTTACTCGGACACCTCGCCAGCAGCCATGCCGATGCAGGAAGCGATGCCCATCGACTCCATGCCCGCATCGATGCCGGAACCGAGCACCGAGCCGGCAATGATGATGGTTCCCCAGGACATGGAGCAGATGGCTCCCGCCGACATTCCGGAATTCCAAGCCACGCTCGATCCCGAACCCGTCACGGTCGCTGGCCTGGGCGCGGATCCCGCTCAGCCGATCGATTGGCGAGCGCTGTCCGTGCTGGCCGGATTCAGCCTGGGCGCCTGGTGGCTGCTCTCCAAACGTCCGTCATCCCGTTCCCGCCGGTGATCCCATGAGTCTCGACGACACCACTCCCATTCCTCCACGCCGCAATCCCACCAGGGATCTCGCTGCCACGCTGCACGAGTTGTCGTGCGAACTCGCTGCACTGCGACAAGAGATGCGCGGCTTCCGAGATTCCGTGCGCGAGGTCCGCACGCAGGTCGACGAGCTGCGTAAGCAATCGAGCGAGAAGAACGAACAGGTCGTCGTCCTGCGCACGCAGTTCCGCATCCTGTGGGCGGTCGCTGCGACCGCCGGCGCCTCCGGCTTGGGCGCGCTCGTGCTCGACCTCATCCGCCTGACCAAAGGAGCCACGCCATGATGCGCCACCTACTGCTCGTCCTCATCAGCCTGTCGCTCACTGGATGCGGACTCACCGCGCGCCAGGCGCAGAACCTGTCCGATGGCCTTGCCGGCATCGAGGCCGCCGAACCACGCGTCGCCGCTGATCCGGTCGCCGCCGCAGCGCTCGCTGGCGCGCATGACCACGTCGAGGCCATCGCCGAAGGCGAACCCTTGCCGCCACCGAAACGGTCGCCCGCCGCCATCGTCGCCGACCCGACCGCCTACGCTGCCGACGCTCAGCAGTCCGTGCAGGATGCGCGCACCGTGGTGCCGTGGTGGGGCTGGCTCGCGGGTGCCGGTGCCGCCGCCCTTGGGGTGCTGCGGTTCGTCCCAGGCGTTGGCGGCATGGTCGCCGACACGGCGTGGCTAGTGCTCGCTCCTGCGCAGGCCAAGGCTGGCGAAGCCGAGCGGGACGCTCAGGCGGTCAACTACCAGCGTCTGACCGCGCTCATCGAGGGCCTGCGGGGAGAGCACACCATCGCCATGTTGAAACATGCTATGGTGCACTCACCGCCTGCCTCCTCAACCGGATGACAACTTAGGGCAGCGATCCCGCAGGCAGCTTTCTGAGTATCATCTTGCGATTCTTTGCGATCTCCACGATCCGGAAATGATGCGGTGCCAACTTGAATAAGCCTGATCGAGTGATTTGAGCAATGGCTTCTTTTGCGATTCCCAGGCCGTCCGTTAGCGGAAAGTTGAAGGTCGGTTGCACGTAGCGGTCGCTCCCATTGGTCATTATAATCAGGGATGCCATCTGCTTGCGCTCCTGTTCATTCAATTCAGCGATTCGCTCGTCGTATCCCGCCAGATCTTTGAAGAAAAATGAAACTGCTTCTGACACCTCAAAGACCGCTTGGTCGCCGTCGTACTGCTCACGCGTGTCGAGATAGAGTTTCAGCGCTGATGATTTCGCCTTCGCGTAGTCGCCCAAATCACTTCTCGCATCAGCGAGCTTCCAGGTGCAGGACGCACTGGGCGGATCATACCCTTGGATATAGACCGATTCCACTCCGGTGCCGCCCATGCGATGTTGGAGGTCTTTGATGATCTCAACCCCTGCGACTGCAGCCTGTCCGTAAAAGCGAACAGTCATCTCAAGAGTGTGGTAGTGACCAATCCGGCATACCTCATGCTTGAACCGCTCGCACATCTCATCGAACTGAATGACGGCGACCGATTTGCGGGAATGGCCGAACGAATTGGCCTTTGGTAGTCGGTAGGTGAGGTATTTCATTGGATCGAATGGTGAATGCAGTGAGTCGATGATGATCCATAGTACACCTGCGCAACTAGCGTGGGTACATGATCAGGCGACAATGCTCTTATCCCACGGATAGGTTAACCCCCCATCAGCGGGGTTCGTGCCGTGTCGCTTCTCACTCCTGGACATTCCGCGGACCGGTGTCAGTGCAGGTTTGCGGTTGCTCAGGAGCCCGTACACTCCGGCGCGTTGATTGCCCAGGACCATTAGGCACTGGCGCAATCGACCACGCATTCGTCCCTTTTAAGGCCTCATGAGCCCCTCCGATTCCCAAGCCCTCCTCGCCAAAGTCCCCGCCGATGGCTCCTCCGCCTGCGGTTCCGGCGGCATCTTCGTGCAGTCGGAAAAGTTCGTCGAATCGCACGGCAGCAAGCTGGGCAACATCTCCATCTACGGCCAGGAGAGCGACCCTACCACCCTTCGGCTGGCGGTGATGAACCTGGCGCTGCGCGGCATCGAGGCCGACTCCGGCCCCGAGCACGCAGACACCTTCCGTCGAGATACTTATCCAGATCTGCGTGGCGACTACGCCCTCGCCAACCCGCCCTTCAAGGATTCAGACACAACCCTGCGCACTAGCGCATCTCTACATTCTAGAGGAAAAATTCAGGCGATTGCCGAAAGAAATGGTAACTACCGCAATGATGACGATGTTCGTTCGCAGAGTCGAAACTCGGCACGCAGTAGCCAACCTCTCAGCGTGAATTGTAATGATTGAGATTAAAAGCTATCCCGCAAGAAATGGTGACGCTTTCCTCGTGAAAGCGTCTGCTACTCCATTAGCCGTGCTTGTTGATGGTGGTTATGCAGACACTTTTCATCGGCATATTAAACCTGATTTGGAAAGCCTCGCGGCCAATGGCTATACACTCGACGTTGTAGTCGCGACACATGTCGATGCGGACCATATCTCCGGACTTTTGACGTTCTTCCAGTTGAATGGATCGGCTCAAGCACCAGTTATTATTCCAGTGCGCGAGGTGTTGCACAACAGTCTCCGTAGTTTGATCGCTCCGTCGAAGGGGCAAGCCACCATGCGGCGAGATGATGTGGCGCTTCTGCGGGATATACGCTTGAGAGGTTATCCACAGCCAACCGCAGCAAACAACAAGGAGCAGGAGATTAGTGCACGCCAAGGCAGTTCACTTGCACAAATGTTGTGCGATGGGGGTTATCAATGGAACACGCACACCGGAACAATTCCAATAGGTGGAAAAGGTCTTGTCGAGCTCCGCTTATCTCAGGGAAAGATCACTATTCTTGGCCCAAATAAAACTCGGTTGGATGCTTTGACGAAATGGTGGACGTCAGAAATTCGTCGCATGGGATTCGTTGGCTCTTTGGAACATCTCGACGATGCCTTTGAATATCTCTGCGCCTACGAAGTGGTTGATCCAGGCGAGCAAATGCTCGCCTCCTCGGATGCTGACCTAGCCGCAGCTCATGTCCCGGACAGTTCCGTCACAAACGGTAGTTCGATTTCCTTGATCGTGGAAATTGAAGGCCGTCGACTCTTGTTTCTCGGTGATTCGTGGGCCGACGACACTGTCGCCGCGTTGTCAGCGACCGGACGCTCGATTTTCGACGCTGTAAAAATCTCGCACCATGGCAGCGCGCGTAACACCAGCCTGGATTTGCTCAAGCTCTTGGACAGCCCACACTTCTTCATCTCTACCAATGGTGATGGTCACGACCACCCTGACTTCGCGGTCCTTAAAGCCATCGTGGATCGACCGGCGGCGTTCTGCCGAACCCTGCATTTCAACTACTCCACACCAGCGTCACGCAGACTGAAAATGTATCAGAGCGTTGCTGGCGCTGACTTTGTGGTAAAGGAAGACGAAACAGACTGGGTAGCAATCAACGGCCCGAACGCGATATGATTGAGTATCTCATCAAAGCGGCAACCTGCCGCGTCGCTTGTGGAACCGAATCCGGAACCGGCTGGTTGATCGGGAAAGATCGGGTGTTCACTGCTCGCCATTGCCTTCTTGCATGCATAGAAGATGGCCAACCAGTCGAGTTGTTCTTCCCAGACTCAGATGACGGTTCCGTCGCTGGCAAGATTGTCGCTCAATCTGAGGACTGGGATGCATGCCTCTTGTCCTTGGAAGCCACATCCGCCGCCGAGCCACTGCCTGTTAGTATAGAACTGCCTCGCGAAGGTGAAACTTGGCAGACGTTCGGCTATCCACGGGGCAAGGCAACCTTGGGGCACCGCTTATCCGGAAATATTGCCCAAGTGTTGGAGACCCCAATACTCAAGATCGACCTCGACCTTTCGATAGACACGAACGTTGGGCTTCAAGTCTACGGGGGGTTGTCTGGTGCCGCCGTTGTTTGCGAAGGAGCTGTGGTTGGCATGATTCGCCTCAAAGTAGATGGTACCGTCGCGGCTTTGAGTTTGAATCAATTGGAAACCTTCTTGGCCGAAAATGGCGTAGCCCTTCAGAGTAAATCATCGACTCCGTCGACGCTGGAGCTTGCTGACCGAGGAGATTTCCCCGAAGATTTTGCCGAAGCCGTGCATGGACGGCCCGGCAGCTATCTGTTCCTTGAGGGCGCACACGGATATGGGAAGTCGACTTTCTGCCGAAGCTTTCGAGCAGACGAGAAGAAGCTGATCAGTTTAGGCGCTTATTGTCTTTCCGATCCAGAAAGCGCGTTAGGTGCGAACTATCGAGCGCAACCCCAAGTCTTCCTCGATTGGTTGACCACCAAGATTTCCGTACTCATCACAGGGCAACCGTCACGAAAGGAGGAGAAAAGCTATCCCGAACAGATTCGGCAAACGTCCGAATATCTCGTCGAGTTCTCGAAATACTGCGCACAAAGCGGGCGGCAGGGAATGTTCTTCATCGATGGATTGAACGAGATTCCTGATGGAGCGCTGTTGGATGGACTGCTTGGGCTGCTTCCTGCCAAACTGCCACCCCACGTCAGTGTAGTGCTGGCCGCCCCGAATTTCGACAACGTTGCGGTGCCGCTCTTGGGAAAGGTGAAAAAGAGCGATGTTTTTGAGCTGCCGCCACTATCCGATTCCGCCTGTTACAGCTATTGCCAAGTGGCATTGAATCCCGAGCGGAGATCACCCGCATTGGTTGACCGGGTATGTGAAAAGGCGAAGGGCCATCCACTGTATCTCAGATACTTGATCGAATATGCCAACCTTCAGGAAACTGATGACGCTCTGGACGACTTCCCGATCCTGACTGGACCAATCGAGGAATACTATCAAGGCATCTGGGTTAAGCTTTTGCCGGACGATGTGAACTTGCTCGCATTGATGGCCCGATTGCGCTGGGGGGTGTCATTGGCGGATTTCGCAAAGACTCTTCATCCGGGAGAAAACGCGCAGTTCATCTCGGTCATGCGCGGGATTCGCCACTTGTTGGCCGACGACGATAATACTGCCATCTATCACGCATCGTTTGCAGCTTTCATTATAGAGCAGACGGCGGCGATTGATCATTCTGCGTATCGTCGCCTCGCCAAGTTTTGCCGCGACGAGCCTGGGGTGCGTTACTGCGCGCTCAACCGTGTCTTTCATCTCTCACGTGCGGCGGACAATGCCGTTTTTGCAGAGTGCAATCAGGCTTGGTTTGACACGGCGGTAACGCTCGGAGTGGAGCCCGACGCTCTTATTGCAGATGTCGATGAGGTGGTCAAACGCGCTGCCATCGAAGGGGCTCCCGACGAGTTTTTTCGCATCACACTTTTGGCACAACGAATCAGCTTTCGATACGACACGCTGTTTGCTCAATCGGCACGCTTAATCGCACAGGCTCTAATTGTCTTGGGTCGCCCGAATGAGGCACTCCAACATGTTTTGCGTCTCAAAACCCTGATCGTCGGCCCGGACGATGCGCTCAAGATCGCATTCCTGCTCCATCGCCATGGATACGATGATGAAGCGCAGATACTTCTTGATCGGTTTCATCTACGCATTGTTGAGTGCTACGATACCCCGATGAATTTGGGTGAATTTTTGAGACTGTGCTCTTGGCATATTCAGTTAGTTTTCTTTGTCCGACTAGCGAACGGCCGGAATGGAATGAAGCAGGTCCTGGCGATACTACGGATGGCGCATCAAGCATGTGCTAAAACATCCGCGGACGAGAAAACTCCACTAGACGATTCCATTTGGGATCTCAATGCCGAATCGCCCACCTACTTTCTCACATTCAGAGATGAGTATGCCGACCTCACTCGGCTCAAAGAGTATCAAAAGACGGAGGGACTGCCTAAATCCGCATTCCCTCCTCCCCGTCACTTTAAATCACTCTGTATCGCACTTCTGAATTTCGAATCCGCCGTTGATTCCTACGGCCTAAATAAGGAGCGAAAGTCCCTGGTCAGGCTCTTCGCGGACCTTGAGGAACTGATTCCAACTGCTGACATCGAAGCTCCCTTGGCCAGTGCCGTCACCGACACTTTGATACGCTTTGGCGCCCCTGTAAGCGTCGTGGAGTTATTCGGTGCGAAAGGAGGTAAAGAACCACCGCGGCCCATTCAGATCAAGGCGAACAACGGGGTCGATGTGAACCACAAAGACCTTCAGGAGTGTCTTTGCGATTGGCGGGTTGCTGCATTCCTCGACTGCACATTTCGGGGTCCTTCCTCAGGAATTATCGCCGGCACCGGCTGGTTTGCGTCAATCGAACATCTGATTGGAGCACTTTATTGCTGTGACGGCAGAGCACGTAGAGCCAAGGCTGATTCCGATGAGCCCGCGCGGATCGTCTGTCGTGACCAACTAAAGGCGCAAGTGATTGAGCCGCTCCGCTTCACACTGCAGCAGCGTTCGGCTTGGAGCGACTGCTATGCCATCCCAGAGAATACGCTACCTGGGGTTTATCGCCAGTTGACTGAACTGCTGATCGATTGTTTTCCGGAAGAACTGTCCGAATGGTTGGAAAACCTCCTGGCGGGTGCCGATGGCCAATGGGGAATGTATTCCGAGGGATTCCGAGCCTCAGTTTTTCAGGTGCTGGAACAATTGACGCGGGAAAAACCGAGCGACGAGCAGTCTTCTAAACTTTTAGGCCTGCTGCACTCTTGGCGGGACCATGTGCTTCGTGGCGTGGAGAATCGTCATGAGCTCGTGCCCGAGATCCTACGGATGATTCCTATCTTTTCACTCCTCGGGGCACAAGAGGAGGCTGAGAGTTTGTATCAACAGTTGCTTTCTGTTTCGATGGGGCCGACGTGGTATAAAGAAGGTCAGCTTGGTATCATGACCGAAGTTTTGGGCAACATCTCCGTCGGTAAGGAGGTCGTGCTGCGGCTGCCAAAGGTCGCTGGTTATTTGGAAAGAGCATCCGGCGAAATGACCTTTCAACGTTACGTTCGGGCTGAGAAGTCGGCTTTGCTCGGGCAGATCGCGCGGCAAGGAAAATTCCGTGCGGCTCTGGCATACTTTCGTCGTCAATGTTGCGGTTCGACGGCGGAACTCTGGGCCGAAGCGCTACAGGGACCAATCGATAAAGTCGGGCCATTGAAGGGAAACAGGTTCCCCGGTGGCGCGCTTGATGATCAGGCTGCCATTTTAGCATTGGTGCGAAACTCTAGAACGGTCTCATGGGCGTTGCGCTGGGCGTTGTTGGAGATCTTTCACTGCGGAGATAGTCGCCACCTGACTGACTACGCGGAAGCTTTCGCGCAAATTGCGAGCGAAGTGGGTGCCTTACCCGAGCTGATTCGACGTGCCGAGATCGTGACAAACGCAGAAACCCCGAGTGATGACAGGGCTTCGTTCGGATCAGCCTTCCAAAGTGCATTGAAGCCTGAACTGCACGCTGCTTTTGCAACGGTGTTAGTCGGCTTGCCACCGGTCAAACTGCCTGATCCCCCCGCCCCCTTGGACAAACGCGAGATCGACGATGAGGATGCAGACGGTGGGTTGTTTAATCCAGGAGTGTTTGGGCGAAAGAAGTCCCTTCGAGACGCGGACAAGATCCTTGAGGAAGCAGAAAAGCAGTGGGCTTTGGGCAATCGAAATGCAGCAAAGAAGCAGGCTGTAAAGGTATTGCAAACGGCTCAGGATGGAGGCTGGGACATCTGGGGCAACCTCTCAGCTGGTGCTCGGCGGGCCGAGGAAATACTTGTTCAGGGGGAGGTGAACGCTGCGAAGGTTATCCGCTACTACGCCCCGTTGCTCGTGGCTAAACACTATGCCCCGAAGTGGATCCCAGCCCAGCGCCTCATCGGAAGAGTCGGCTCGCTGCTTAGCGAGACGGAAGGTCAGCGCCTACTTGACGCAGTGATCGACCACATCCAACTCGTGGTGGGAGACGCACCGCATGAAATTCAGGCCTTTGATTTTCTGGCTGATGACGCAGCCGAAGAGAGTCCGAATGTCGAGTTTTTCCGATTTATCGTCTGGCTGTGTAATCACCCACAGTGGCTGCGGAGGGATCGCGCTGCGGCAATGCTGCTTTGGCTCGTTGAGCAGGTTCCTGATCTCTTTTCCGATGCGGTGGCTACAGCCTTTTCAATGGACGAAGGTTACGGGCCAGACGTGCTGTGTGGCGTGCTTGATGGCGCGTCGGCCCGCGATCCAGCAGCGTTGTGGGATAAGATTTCGGGCGTTCTTGATCTGACCAAGATCATGCAGGAGCTTCGACATCTCTCGCGAATGGTTGTTTTAGAGCGATTGGCTACCCGTGCGGAAAAGGCTGGGTCTTCCACGGCCAAAGCCGCGCTGGGATTGATTAAAGCATCATTCACCGGGAAACGCCCAACTCTCGATCGTCCGAAGTTACCGGCATGGGCTGATGTTCTCGCCTCAGAGTGGCCCCGATTGCAGAATTTATTAAATTCTAACTCTATCTCAGCCTGGGAGAGAGAGCTGGAGCAGCTTTGTTCTCCTTTATCCATCAAGGATACTCAGGCACTTGAGACGTCAGTATTGACTTCGTTCCGAGAGAACCTTGGTCCACTCGATCGCTGGGAATCCAAACTGCGCCACGCGCTGAATCTCGCCTTGTGGCCGAACGTGTCGCGAGCCGATACGGGAATGATAGAGGCGACTCTGAGAATCTATAATCCAAGCCAACCTGAGAGGACTGTGCTCGGGATGAGTAACTCCATCACCGATCAATTGATGACGGCCATCAAATCAAACGATTACTCAGCCGTCCTCGGCTCAAGCGTCGTGGTGTTACTCAATTATCACGACATGGCCGTAAAGCCTACCAAGGATGGATTATATCATGTCGAAGTGTTGTGCCTGCTTCAGCCTGCTTCAATTCAACGGGGTTCCTTCGATCCGCAACTTGACCAGTCTTTCCGGTCGTCTGAATTGCCCGTGGCTTCGACAAATAGGACGCCATTCGAAACGTGCTGCCGACTAAAACCCGAAGTCGTCTTCTTCGGCCCTTTAACTCCGGCTACTCCGCTTCCCTTATTTTCCAACCTCGTGGGTGCGAAGAACGATGACTTTGTTCGGCAGAACTGGCGATATGGCCGCCGAAACGAAGCTCTCGGCTTCGGCCAGCCTGAGAGGGGTGGTTGCTCGCTATCGGTCCCCCGCAAAGCCTTGAAGATTCCGCCCGGATTCAAGCTGGTGTGGATTGTCTGGCTGAACGAAAAAGTCGTGAGCGTTGTGGATGAGCGTAACAATCGACTGATGTAAGACATGAAGAGCATGAACACACCACGCACCCGGGCAGAGTTCGAGCGGAACTTCAATTTGCTGCATCGGCAAATCGCAGACGGGAAATTTCATATCGCGCAGGGTCTTTCTCGCTCAATCGACAGCATTGCACGAGTGCGGTTTCTACCGAATGGTCGAATCGACTTTCTGAGCGTCGACGAGATCGCCCGCCTGCAAGCCAACATGATGAATCAATTCAGCGAGGAGTCCTTCCAAGAGCAGCTCAAGGAACATAAAGATTCTTCGGATTTATCGGCAGGTTCAAAAGAAGGCGGCACGTCGCCCGGTGCTCCTGACGGCCCGTCTGATTTGGTTGACTGAAGAGGGGAGTCAGCGCTCGGACCTTTTTTCCGGACTAATCGAGACTTCTGATAAAAATTGTTCCCTGGATATGCGAGATTCAGGAGGCCCTCGAACCAAAACGGATTCGTTGTTCCGAGGTTGACCTCGGGAACGGTCAAGTGGAGATTGAGTTGGGTCCACCCTAATACCATCTGCCAAAATCGCTGGCTCGCTGCCTTGGTCCCTTCAAACTACCAATCGAGATCATTGCCGAATTTTGCACAAGGCGAAAAATGCCGTAGCCTGTAGTCGAATGCGCTATACAAACTGATTTCTCATTCGGCAACAAAACTGGATTCGCGATGGTAATCTGCGCTGGATCGGCTGCCTAATTGGATACTTTATAGAATAGATGAAATAGCTATCGCGGCGTCTTATCACTGACCCCGAGAAAATGCCATCACGTCAAAGATGTTATATTTTCCCATCACACTTCCTGAATGATAAAGCGACGATAGTTCAGACGATGAGATCCGCGTGGCTGCTTTGGCCACAGAGAACAGGAGGGAGGATGGCTTAGGATGTGCCAGCTCTTCCGGCCAGTTCTGTGCGTACCCGTTGCAAATAAGACGTGAGCCGATCCCCCACACTTGGTTGGTTCAACCACTCACCCAATGTAGGGTCGACCTGGACGGCAGGCATCATCTCACGCTGGATGGAGGCCACGTCTCCCGCGCGGATCGCCTGGCTCAAAGCGGGAGGAATCCCAGCGACCACCTGACGCAGGGTGGTGTCATCTTCGCCCTGGCGCTCCCAAAGGATAGACCAAACAGAAAAGAAATTTACTCTCCTGCTAGCGAATGAACAATGAACGCCACTCAGGCCGGCTTGCTCGCATTGGGCTTCCTTCTTGCGGTGGCCTGAACGAATCGTCGGCAATACATGTCTGTAAGCTCTGCCTGGGTCAGATTCCTCAGGTTTTCAATATCGCGATGCTTTTCCATAAATTTGATCAGCTGCTCCTTGTTCGATTTTTTATAACAATCGTATAGCCAGTCGTAGAATTTGAGCGGCGTCTCCACCGATGACAGAGTTGCGCTAAGAACGCCGAAGAACGTCTCAGGGCTTTCACTGTAGGCCGCCATTTCTCCGTCAGACAACTCAAAAGACACATGCGTTATCAATCCGTTCGAGACGCGGAATGTGCAATAAGCCGTTCGATTGATCGGAGAGACAGACCCGTCGATGAGAATTCCCGAATGTTCGACGCCGTCGCACTCAATGACGTAACGTTCCCCAACAAGCAGTCTCCTGTCTTTCTCCAAAAACGAGAATCCCGCCACCTCCCCATCGAATGTCGCAGGGATGAGGTGGTGCAACTGAATCGAATCGAGGAGCGCTACCATTTCATGATGTACACGACGAGCCTCTAACGCCTCGTCAATGTAAGTCGCATTTCCCCCTGGGGGGAATGATGGGATAAGATAGCCATAAGGAATCGTCGACATCCGATAGCCAGATTTTCCAAAATAGTACTCGTGGGGATTGTTTGTCAGGAAGATATATGCAGGGGGATCTCCCCCAGGCTGTTCGCGATTTCTTCGTTCCCGCTCTTCAATCGTGTCAATCGCTCGGTCAACAAAATTATAACTCCCAGAGCCATCATCCTTCTGGTTTATCTCAATGAAGATGACCCGACTGTGATCCGCCTTTTTCTTTAACGCCTTATTCAATTGTGTCGCGACGTTAGAGTCTGGTTTCCCTGGTTTTCTAAACTTGGCCTCAACACTAAAGCTCTTCCCTGTTTTTTTATGGGTAGCGACAAACTCACATGTCTGTTCTTGTGTCGCCTTTATCCATTCGATCGAAAAACCGGCTGATATAAAAGTGGCAGCGACTGAGGTCTCGTAAAATGCCCCCCAGAACTCCCCGTTTTTTCGCAGTCGATCTAACAGCCCCTCGCTGCGGTGATGATTGTGGTCAATGAGGTAGATGTTGTACGCAAGACGCATTAACAGGCCCACCGATCCTGTCATTAGCTCACAGTGATATGGGGCATCACTATTAGCTGATCGAATTTCTTCCGCAGTAGCGCAGAGATCCTTATACCACTGCCAGAGTGGATGCCTCTCACCTTCTGATAGTTCTGATTGAGACTTAAGCCACTCCACCCCAAGAGTCTCCACCACCAGATAGGCAAGGAACTCATGGAAGGTCTTCCAGAATCCGAAATGAACTCTATTGCCAACGCTTACCGCCCGTTGGCCTCTATGCTCGGTACTCAACATGGGATTCCCCAACCCTTGCTGCCGAGTGCGCTGGTGCTCCTTTGCGAAATGCCGTGCGTACCAAGCCCCTTCAGGAAACACAGTCTCCTTTCGTGGGAGAACCCTCGGGACTGGCCGGTGACAATCTTTGTATGGAACCCCGCTGTTACAGGGGCAAGGCTGGTCAGGAGGTAATTTCGCGCCGCGTCTCTGCATAAGACTTTACCTGCCTGTCACGGTAGGTTGTGTGATCAGTGATAAATTACAGATCGCCCCTAGTCTACAATGCCCGCTTACACGATGCGATCATCGTCAGCGACCTGGGAGATAATCTTCTGTGACGAAACGATGTTCTCTGCGTCCGCCCCACCGGTCAGCTCCACGCGAAGCCGTTGCAGATAGGACGTGAGCCAGTCCCCAACCTCTGGTTGGCTCAACCACTCCCTTAACATCGGGTCCACCTGGACGGCTGGCATCACCTCACGCTGGATTGAGGCAACGTTCCCTACACGGATCGCCTGACTCAAGGCAGGAGGAAGGCCGGCGACGATCTGGCGCAGGGCGTTGTCATCTTCGCCCTGACCGTCTCGATGAACGGCGCGCACCCGACGTAGGCTCTCACCAACAGGATCGGGCTGCTTGGTTAGTGCTGACGACGCAGCAGTGATTGGCGGCCGGGGTCGTTGCACGGCAATGGCCTGCCGTCTTTCCACCATCGTCACCGGAGTAACCGGCAACGGTGCGGCGGGCGAGCCACTGGGATTACCGCTGCGAAGCGCGGCAACGATGCTGGCCGTGGCCGACAGAACGGAACCGATGCCAGCCCAACCGTCACCACCATCACGCTGCGCCGCAACCTCGGCCGCCTGACGCATGAGTTGCCCCTGCACCTCCTGGCTCGCGACCATTACCTGCTTGAGGGAATCGGTCTGGAGCGTCGACGCCATGCGCATGCTCTCGGCCTGAACCTTGAAGAAGTCGGTGAGTTCTTCGCGCTTGCCGTGGGTGTCGAGCAGCTTGAGCACCAAGGGATCGGGCTGCCCAACCTTGGCGAGGATGGCAGCCATGAAGGCGTCTTCCTTGCCGCTGCCTGCGCGTCCGCCAGCGACCTCCTTGAGCATCTGCACCATGAGCGTGTGCATCTGAAGCTCCCGGTCAGCTCGCCGACGTTCGTCCTCATCACGACGCTTGCGGTCTTCATCGCGCCGCCGCTCACGGTCAGCTTCCTTCTCGCGGCGACGTTCCTCCCGCACATCACGCTGCCGCTCGCGGCGGGTTTCGCGCTCGCGCTCGATCTCAGCCGTGAGCCGCATGCGCTCGATCTCGATCGCCGTCTCACGGTCGATAGCGCCAGCGGGTGCCAACGTGGGAGCGGTCGCAGTGGGATTCATCGTGACCTGCATGGGGGTGTCCTCATCAATGATGGCGACCAATGATTGTGTGCCGGGCAGCTTGGTTCCCTGGTCACTGCGCGGCGTCAGCCGGAAACGCCCAGGCCCGAAGCGGCCAGTGAGATAGGCGAGCGCGGTTGCGTGATCATCGAGCCGCATCCGTTGCGCATCCTCGACCGTCATCAC
>JANPLC010000119.1:0-1815 GCA_031426335.1 Planctomycetota bacterium | reverse complement strand
CCGCGCTCACGAGCCAGGCCCATGATGTGCTCGCGTTGCGAGTTCGAATTGGACACGCCACGGATGCGCGATTGAGGGTAGTGACTCGCCATCCACAGGCTCAGCGATCCCCAGCCGCAACCGATCTCCAGAATCTCCTGTCCGTCCTGCAGATCGGCGCGTTCACAGGTGAGTGCCAGCATCGCTGACTCGGCCTCGTCGAGCGTTTCCTTGCCGGTGGTGAACAGACACGAACTGTACTTCATGTGGCTACCCATGCACAGGCGATGGAAGGCCGCCGGGACTTCGTAGTGTTGACTGTTGGCAGCGGCGGTCTCGACCGCGATGGGGCTGCGGCGCATACGTTCGATGAACAGCATCAGGCGACGTTGGGATACTTCGGGATCATCGACCACTTCCTCCACCAGACGATCACGCAGCAGGCGACGCATCGCCAAACGTAGGATCGCATCGGGCACGAGTCCACGCTCAGCGAGATCGATGGTCCAATGCTGACGCGGGGCTGCGACCATGGTTGGGAGCGGGGCAGTGAGATCGGTCATGGCGTGGACTCCGAGCGGGGGAACCAAGGGATGAAGGGTGAGGTCGAACGTTGGTAGGCGCGGTAGTCGTCACCACGCGAAGCGAGGGCGCGTTTTTCCGTATACGGAATTCCGGTCACCATCAGCAGCAGGAGCAACAACACGATGGGCACGATCAAGGCGATCGGCCACCACCCGCTGGCGGCGGCAAGCGCGACGTAGGAGAACCACAGCAGCCATTCGCAGAAATAATTCGGATGACGTGAGTACCGCCACAGACCACCGCGACAGGTGCGACCGTGATTGGCTGGATCAGCCCGCCAGCGCGCCAACTGATGATCGGCCAATGATTCGCCGGATACCGCAACCAACCACACGGCGATGCCCAGCCAATCATACCAAGCGCCGAACGGTACCGCGGTCGCAGCGATAACGACAAACGGCAGAACGAAGAACACCACCAGCACCGCTTGGAATTGAAAGAAGACAAAAAACCACGGCTGCGCCTGCGCACCCCATTTTTCCCGCAGCATCTGATAACGCCCGTCCTCTGGCTTACCGATCAGACGATCACGGATCAGATGTGTGGTCAGACGCAGCGACCACACGGCGATCATCGCCGCAGCGATGAGTCGACGGGTGGAGTCCCCCTCACCCAGCACCAGCAACAGCACAGCACCGAGGCCGATTCCCGCTGACCAGCCGGCATCGACCAAGCTGGCATCGCTGCGCCGCCGTTGGATCTCCCACAACACCATCATCACCGGGCTGATGACTGCGGCGACGATCGCGAGATGCCACCAGATCGGCGTCATGTATTTTCCTTAGTCGATGGACGAACACGCCACACCAGCACCAACAGGCCGGTGGCAATCGCCCAGGCGACACCCACTGCCAGCAATCCAACCACGTTCCCGCTGGGGAACGCCAACGCGCCCAGCGCATCACCACCGACGTACGCGAGCGGGCCACCAAGCCCACCAAGCACGACGGCGATGGCCGGACGTGACGGCACCCAGCGCAACAGGTCATCGAACAACGAAGCAAAACACGGCCACAAGATCACCATCCACAACGGTGGCGTGAGGCAGGCGCAGCCGGTGAACGAGACCATGCCCGACGCCATGAGCGCCGTATCCACCACCACGCCGATGAGGGTCGCCAGCACCAGTCGATTGAGCACGGCCATGCGTTGTTCACTCAGGGCGAGGTGCAACGCCAACATGATTCCACCCGCCAACACACCGGGCCAGACGGCCATCGCTGCGCCGCCCATGATCGCGGCGAACCACGT
>JANPLC010000118.1:0-4473 GCA_031426335.1 Planctomycetota bacterium | reverse complement strand
CGGTGTCGCCCAGCGCAGCTGGGCGCAAACTCCGCTAAAACAAGAAGCCGACCGATACGCGTGCGCCCAGGTCCCAACCGGAGGGCGTGGTGCTGCGGTTGATGCCGCCACCTTGTCCATCCGATACGGTGATGTCGACTTCGGTGGCGCGCCAGTACGAGCCGATCAGACCGAGGCCAAACGACACGCTGCGATTGTACAGGAACCAGCCGCTGATGCCGGCCGAACAGCCATACCGGAAGCTTTCGTCGTCGCTGTGCTGATTGTCGCTGCGCACGTCGAGCGCGAAGGTGCCGATGTGAGCGCCCAGCTCGGGGGCGACTCCCGCGGCCATTTGCCCATCGACCGAATTCCACAACGGAATGGCGGAACCGACTGCCACGCGGAAGGCGATGGTTTCGACGTCGACCTCATAGCCGTCGCTGTTTGCCGCATGATCCTCGTAGAAAAAGCCGATCTCGGCGAAGGGGTGATGGTTGCGCTGCGGGAAGTAGTAGTCGCGCAGGTGCAGTTCGACGCGGTAGCCTTCGTCCCAGTCGTTGCTGCGGCCATCGGTTTTGACCTCGCCGTTGAACAGCGTGGTGTAGCTCAGATGGGCGCCGCTGAGCATCACGTCTTCTTCCGCCGCCAGGGACATCAGGGTGGCGGACAACATGAGCAGCAGGGGATAGCGCATGGGGGCGGCATAGTTCGGACAACCACCTGGGCGCAAGTCCCGGTCACCGGCCGATCCACGATCACGCTGGTACACAGCCCCGTGGCATATGGGCAGGTTGGGCCTACCACCGAGTCGCCGTCGATCTACACCACGCTGCGTACGCCAGGAGCCTGCTGCGATGCCGAATTCGTCTCACTTGTCCGTCACTGTCCCTGGCGCGGGATTGCCGACGACGCTGGGCGCCCTGCGCGGTGATGGACGCGCCGCTCCCCGTGGGATCAAACAGGAACTGCGTGACAACCTGGTCGCGGCCCTGGCGCGCGGTGAACAAGGTGAAGCCCTGTTCCCTGGGTTGATCGGCTACGGCGACACGGTCATACCGCAGGTGGTCAACGCCATCCTCGCCGGACATGATCTGCTGCTGCTTGGCCTGCGTGGCCAAGCGAAAACGCGGCTGGCGCGCGCGCTGATGCGCTTCCTTGATCCGCTGGTGCCGGCGCTGGCGGGCGACCCACTGCGTTCACATCCCCTCGCGCCGGTCGGTGCGATGGCAGAGGAGATCGTCGCGCGCGATGGCGACGCGGCCAAAGTCGTGTGGTTGGCCCGCGAGGAACGCTACGGCGAAAAACTCGCGACACCGGACGTGTCGGTGGCCGACCTGATCGGCGACGTCGATCCCATCCGCGCCAGCCGCGAAGGCTACGACCTGGGCGATCTGCGCGCGGTGACCTTCGGCATCGTGCCGCGCACCAACCGCGGGATCTTCTGTATCAACGAACTGCCCGACCTCGCGCCGCGTATCCAGGTGGCGTTGTTCAACATTCTCGAAGAGCAGGACGTGCAGGTCCGCGGCATCCCGCTGCGGCTGCCGCTCGACCTGATGCTGGTGTTCACCGCCAATCCCGAGGACTACACCAGCCGCGGTCAGATCATCACGCCGCTGAAAGACCGCATCGGGGCACAGGTGCTGACGCACTATCCCAAGACCCGAGACGAAGGCGTGCGCATCATGACGCAGGAAGCGCACGTCGCGCCGACACCCCAGTGCACCCCGGTGATCCCGCCCCTGTTCCATCAGTTGATCGAGGAAGCCGCCCGTGCAGCGCGGCACAGCGAGTTCGTCGACGGCAAGAGCGGTGTCAGCGCACGCTTGACCATCGCGGCGCTCGAAGCCCTGCACGCCAACGTGCTGACGCGCGGCCTGCTGACCAAGGAACGTGCGCCGGTGGCACGCCTGGTCGATCTGCCGGCCACGCTCGCCGCCATGACGGGCAAGATCGAACTGGCCTACGAAGGCGAACAGGAAGGTCCGCTCAAAGTCGGCTGGCACGTGCTTGCCGAAGCGATCAAGACGTTGTGGGCTGAACGCCTGCCTCCGGTCATCCCCGAGGAAGTTCCGGAGCGCGCCGGCAAACGCGGTGACGAACGCAAAGCGGTCGACGAGCGCGACCAGGGACCATGGAAGGACATCCTCGCGTGGTTCGCCAAGGGCAACCGAGTGACATTGAGCGATCGTTCGACCACCACCGAGCACCTCGCCGCGCTCATGGCCGTGCCTAACCTAGCACACGCCACCGACGGCGCGCTTGCTCCGCCGCCCGCCGAGAAGGCGTTGTGGATGGAGTTCGTCCTCGAAGGCCTGTTCCACGGCGGCGCGCTCGGGCGTGAGGACAGCACCCGCGGCTTGGTCTACAGCGACCTGCTGGCCAACCTGATGGGCCGCGAAGACAAGAAACGGAAACGCCTATGACCACCGTGCTGAGCGAAGACCTGCGACGTGACCGCACGGAAGCCCTCGTGTTGTTCGCCACCGATGCGACGTTGCTGGCGCGGCCCTACGCCCCAGGAAAATGGACCGCTCGCCAGGTGTTGCTGCACCTGACCGATGCCCTGTGCGTGCAACTCGATCGCTTGCGCCGCCTGCAAGCCGATGCCAAACCGCTGCTGTGGGCCTTCGACCAGGACGCCTGGAACCACCACCTGCATTACGACCGCCGTGACCTGGCGCTCGCCGGCGCGTTGTTCGCCGCCACCATCGACACCATCGACGAGCTGGCGACCCTGGTACCAGCCGAACGCTTTGAACGTGCCGGCATCCACAGCGAGATCGGCCGCAAGACCTTCGCCGAAGTGCTGGCGTTCATCCATAACCACAACCAGCACCACCTTGGTCAGGTGCGCACCGCGGTGCAGGGCAAGGTCTGGGGCGGTGGGGTCACCGAGACGCTGAACGCGTATTACCAACCACCGGCCCGCTGACATGCAGTTCACCTACGAACACCTCGACTGGCGCGAACTGGCCAACCGTCTGGCACGTGAAGGCCGGATGGATGAGTTGTTCCGTGAGCTGATGCTGGCGGCGAATGGCGATGTCGAACGCGCGTTGGAGTACCTCGGCGAACTCAGCGAACGCTACCGCACTGAACTCGGCTTCGATCGCGAGGAGTTCGAACGCCACCTGCGCGAACGGCAACTCATCAACGGCCAGCCCGGCAGCCGCAAGATGTCGGCGCGCGGTGAACGCGCGCTGCGCTCCGGCTGCCTCGAAGCGGTGTTCGGCAAACTCCGCGCCGGTGGCAACGGCGAACACGCCATCGCCAAATCCGGCACCCACGGCGAACCCACCGACGTGCTGCGTCCGTGGCAGCCAGGCGACGAATCTTACGACATCCACTACCGCGAAAGCCTGCTTGGCGCGCTGCGCAGCGGCCGCGGCCATCTGCACCACGACGATCTGGTGGTGCAGGAACGCGATCGTTCTACCGCCGCCGCGACCGTGATGCTGATCGACGTCAGCCACAGCATGACGCTCTACGGCGAAGACCGCATCACGCCCGCCAAACGCGTAGCGATGGCCTTCGCCGAGCTGCAACGCCGACGTTTCCCGCGCGATTCGCTGAACATCCTGCTGTTCGGTGACGACGTGCAGGAAGTCACCGTCGGCGAACTGCCGTACATCAGCAACGGCCCCTTCCACACCAACACCTGCGAAGCCCTGCGCCGGGCCGCTGAGGTGCTGACCAAACAACATCAACCGAACAAACGCGTGGTGATGATCACTGATGGCAAACCCACCGCGTTGTTCAGCCCCAAGCCGGACCGCCACGGCAAACGCCAACTGATGATCAACAGCAGCTACGGCCTCGATCCGCAGATCGTCACCGCCACGCTCAACCAGGGCGCGCGGTATCCACGGCTCAAGATCGATCTGTCAGTATTCATGGTCGCGAGCGATCCGTACCTCGAACGGTTCGTCAGCCGCCTAGTCGAGGTCGCCAAAGGCCGCGCCTTCCGCGCCACCCTCGGCGACCTGGGCAGCCAGGTGTTGTCGCAGATCTTTGGCCGGCGGTGACGCGACCTCTGACTGCTTAACGGCCCTGATTGCCTATTTTGAAGTTTTAAGCATAGTATACTTGACTTATTTCGTATTTTCAAGTAATCGATGCCCATGCTGACTCCCGATGCCGACCTCATAGCCGTTTTACGGCAGATGAATCCCTGGTGGCAGGGCAAGCGCGTTCCCGACCTTCCCACCTGGCGACGGGCAGCCTTCGCCGAGTTGTCCCGTTGGCTCAGAAACCCGCCCGCACCACGAGCGGTGCTGATGAGTGGTGCACGGCAGATCGGCAAGACCACGCTTTTTTCGCAGGCGATCGAAGACCTGATCGGTGATGGAGCACCTGCCGCCAACATCCTGTACGTGACCTTTGACCACCCGCTGTTGAAACTCGCGGGACTCGACACCGTCATCCGCTTGTGGCGCTCGACCGAACCAGCGCAACCCGGCCTGGAATACCTGTTCATCGACGAGATCC
>JANPLC010000117.1:0-12057 GCA_031426335.1 Planctomycetota bacterium | reverse complement strand
CTTCAAGAATCTTCCGATCATCGCGTTGACGGCCAAGGCGATGAAAGGTGATCGCGAGAAATGTCTTGATGCCGGTGCGTCAGATTACATCTCCAAGCCGGTGGATACCGACAGCTTGCTTAGCTTGCTGTGCATCTGGCTGTATCAGAGCCTTGCCCTGACACAGGAGAAAAAGTGATGAAAAATCCGCAGGGGAATGAAACGCCGACTTCGGGAAGCCAGATCGTGGCGGAGAAACCAGTGAAGGTGCTATTGGTCGACGATCGTCCGGACAAGTTAGTTGCACTAGAATCTATTTTGGCCGGCCCGGCCCTGGAACTGGTGCTTGCGCGGTCAGGAAAAGAAGCGTTGCGACTGGTGCTGGCGCATGAATTCGCGGTCATCCTGCTTGATGTCAGCATGCCAATCATGGATGGCCTTGAGACGGCATCGCTGATTCGTCAGCGCAAGAGCAGCGAACATACGCCGATCATTTTTATTACGGCGTACAGCGATACCGAAATGCCCGCTTCTCGCGGCTACTCCTTAGGGGCGGTCGACTATATCTTTGCCCCGGTGGATCCGGATATCCTGCGTGCCAAGGTGTCGGTGTTCATCGACCTCTTTAAGAAGTCCCAGAAGATCCAATACCAAAGTGAGTGGTTGCGCAAACAGGCGGAGCGCCGGGCGTCCAGCCTTGAAATCCGCCTCGAGGATCTGCTCAATCGACTGAACGTCGGAGTCTTCAGCGCCACGGGTGATGGGGTTCTCATTAGCGCCAATCCGGCATTCTTCCGGCTCTTCGGCATCAACCCTGCCATTGCTCCGGAGACCTTCAACCTTGCCAGGCTCTACCCGCAGGAAGAGGACCGCGCGAATCTCATGGCCCGTCTGGGAAGTGAAGGCCAGGTGCAGGACTATCACGTGCGCCAGCGCCATCTCGACGGAACCCATATGTGGGTGTCGCTGTCGAAGGTGTTAGTTACCGATGCCAACGGTAATCGGCATATCGATGGTTTGGTTGAGGATATCACCGACCGCAAGATGGCGGAGGCGACGCTGATGGCCAAGATGGAAGAACTCGCACGCAGCAACGCCGAGCTTGAAGAATTCGCCTATGTGGCGTCGCATGACCTGCAGGAACCGCTGCGCATGGTGTCGTCGTATTCGTCGTTACTGGCGGAACGATACGCCCAGCAGTTGGACGAGAAGGGTCAAATGTTCCTTGGTCAACTGGTCAGCGGAGCAAGCCGCATGCAGGATTTGATCCGCGACATCCTGGCCTTTGCCAAGATCGGAAAGTTACCGAATCATGCCTTGGTAGATTGCAATGAGGTGATCGAAAAGGTGCTCTTCAATCTCAAGGACATCATCGCAGATAGCGGTGCAACGGTCACGCGGGATCAACTCCCCACGCTCATCGGAGAACCGGTGTTGCTCGGTCAGGTATTCCAAAACCTCATCAGCAATGCGATCAAGTTCCGCCATAAGGATCGATGTCCGACTGTGCATGTCAGCGTGGAGCGTCGCGGTGCGTTCTGGTCGTTTGCGGTCACCGACAACGGGATCGGGATCCTGCCTCAGTTTTACGAGAAGATATTCTCTGTATTCCAGCGACTCCACTCCTCTGATGACTACGCTGGTACCGGCATCGGCCTGGCGATTTGTCGCAAGGCCATTGAGAAACACGGCGGCACCATCACCGTCCAGTCGGTGCCAGGTAGCGGTTCGGTGTTCCGCTTCCAGTTGTCTTCCAGCGAAACCGATCATTTACACATTGCGAACTCGGCTTGAGCGCGCCCAATTTGATATTCGCGTATTGAAAGGATATCTGTGTCCAGCCCCAAGGCGGTTTCCATTCTGCTGATCGATGACAACGACGGAGACGCGATGCTCTTTCGGGAAGCGATCGAAGTTGAGGGCGAGAGCCGCAGTATCACGCTACATGTGGCGAGTAGCGTCGATGGAGGCATCAGCCTGCTCACTGGTGCCGGCACGTCCGGCGTTCGGCTCCAGCCGACCATCATTCTTCTCGATCTCCATATGCCGGGGAAAGACGGCAAGGACTTCCTGCGCTACCGCAGTGAAAACCCTGAACTAGCGCGCTTTCGCGTGGTCATGCTGAGCTCTTCGACGCGACAAGTCGACGTCGACGACTGCCTGCGACTCGGTGCGGGTCACTATCGGGCAAAACCAAAGGACTGGACTGGCTACCAGGCTCTGACCGTATTCCTCCGCCAGTTCTGGGATGAAGCGGAGAAAACCGCGCCCACGCCTGCTGGTGTGACGATAAAAAACGGAGACGGACCAGGGTCCGACTACGATGACTGATACCGCAGTCAGAGTGCTTCTTCAGCCGCCCTTTTCATTCAGAGAGACCAAATAGTCCACCAGCGAATTGAACTCATGCACCGTCAGCGGGCCGGCGAGGCCGGGTGGCATCATCGACTGCGGCAGGTGGCTCTCCTTCTCGACGTCGGCGCGTTTCAGTTTGAACACTTGGCCGGCGATGTTGCGCAGTTCGATATTGCCGTCGACTTCGCTGGTGATGAAGCCCATCTGCTGCGAGCCGTCCTTCATCGCCAAGAGGAACGTCTGGAAGCCCTGAGCGACGACCTTGTTGGGATCGAGCACGGAATCGACCAGGTAGTCGCGGGTGAACTTGGCGCCGGCGGCACCCAGGTACGGGCCCTTCTGCTCTGCCTTCAGGTCGACGGCGTGGCAGGCGATGCAGCCCTGTTGGGTAAACAGGCGCTTGCCGACCTCGGCATCGCCCTTGCCAGTCATGGCTGCGGCAGCGACGTCTTTGACGGCCAGTTCCATCACCTTCTTGCCGCTGATGCCAGCATCAGCGGCGCCAGTGCCAGCGCCGCTCTTGGCCGCGGTGGCAGCTTCGACCAGCTTGCGGTTGTCGGACTTCAGCGCGGCGTCGATCTGCTTGTCCAAGCCGGAAAGCTTGCGATCGCTGATGGCGAGGAAGAAGCCGACTTCCTTGGGATTGCCGTCGACGAGCTTCTGCACGTCTTTCTTCCACTGATCCTTGGCCAGTGGGCTGGTCAGGATGTTGAGCAATGACGCCCAGGCGATGCGACTGACGCCGTCGCTGCCTTCGCGGGCGAACTTGTGCAGGTCCTTCACCTGCGTGCCACGTTCGGTCTCATTGACGAAATCGTTCTGGTGCTGCGTGGCTTCGGCATGGATGCCTTTTTCGTGTGACCAGCCGGCGAGCACCTCCAATTTGCTGCGCAGCATGATCGGCGTCTCAGCGCGGGCGAGCGCCTTGAAGGCCATCACGCGTTGTGCGAAGTCGCGTTTGCCGTCCTGCGCCGCCTGCACCAGCAGCTTGGCCGAGGTCTCGTCAAGTTTCCCCAGGCCCAGCGCCAGCGTCACCGGATCGATGCCCGGCAGTTTCAGGTCGGTCACCGCGATGCGGTTCTTCGCCAGCAAGTCGAGGTACTGGCTCTGCTTGTCCTGCGCGATGGAAGGGAAGTGTTTCTCCAACGCGGCGATGACCGTCGGAGTCTCGCTCCAGGCGACGGTCTCGTGGTACGGGCCGCGGTCGTCGGGCCGGGTCTGCCACCAGTACTTCAGATCCCACGGTTTTTCCTGATAGGTCAGGCGGGCGAGGGCGCCAAGCACGGCGAAGCGCAGCTCCGCGTCTTTGGCCGCGTCGGCCTGGGCGATGAGTTTCTTCACCACCTCTGGCTGGTGCAGGCGCTGGAGTGCGCCGAGCGCCAGGGCGCGCGTCGCGGGATCCTTCACTGCGTCGAACAGCGCGTCGGTGTTGGCGAGGTGCACCAGCGTGGTGCGCGCGGTGTGCAGCAGGCGCGGCGACACGCCGCTGTCCTTCCAGCCCGCGGAGGCAGCGAGGAGGTCCGCCGTCGTTTTCTTGTCGCCGATGCGTTCCAGGCCGGTGATCGCCTGGAGCACCACGCGCGGGTTGCTGTCTTTCAGCGCGTCAGTGAAGAGTTTCACCGGCACGCCGGCGAGTTCGCTCTTGCGGTCGGCGAGGGCGCGCAGGGCGTATTCCTTCACCGTGGCATCGCCGGCGAGCGCGACCAGATCCTTGGTCGCGTCCTTGCCGAGCACTTGCTTGTAGGTGAACACCGCCGCGACGCGCACGGTCTCTGGCTGCTTGGCGTCCTTGGCCAGGGCGAGCACGTCGCCGGCAAGTTTCTTGCCGCGGGTGATGATCTCGCGGCTGGCCTCCAGGCGCTGCACCGCGCTCGCGGAGGCCAGCAGCTTGGTCAGCTCGGCGTCCTTGGCCTTGGTCACGTCGACGTACTGCGCAGGTTTCTCGCTTGGGCAGACGATGCGCTGGATGCGGCCGACCGGTTTGCCGTCCTTGGAGTGGTCGAAGCCGCCGTCACGCCAGTCGGCGACGTACAGGCGCGAGAAACCATCCACGTCCATGTCGATCGCGCGCGGCAGTTTCAGGAACACGTCTTGTTTGACCGTGTAGCTGGCGGATTCACGCACCACCGGGTTGTGGTAGATGTTGCCGGTGGTCCAGTCGCAGGTGAACAGCGTGTTGTTGAACGCGGCGGGAATGCCCGGCTCATCGAGCCAGAACGCGCCGGTGCCCGAGCCGCCGCCGAAGTCGGCGAGGGGGACGATGGCCTCGTCCTTGAAGTGCTGGTACAGGCGCGGGTAACCGTGGTCGCCCAGGTTGGTGAAGTGGTGGAAGCGGACGTTCCAGCCCTTGCCGTCGTTGGTGTTGTCGCGGGTGAACAGGTCGAGCGTCGGCGCGATGGCCATGTCGCAGTTGTTGCGCGTCATGATCGCGTAAGTTTCAAGTTCGCTGCCATCCGGACGCACCCGTGCGATGCCGCCGCCGAACAGCTCGACGCGTTTGCCGTCGGTGCCCTTCGAACCGAACATGCCGAAGTCGCCGACGGCGATGTAGAGCCAGCCGTCGATGCCCATACGCACGGCGTTGGTGGTGTGGTCGGCACCGCGCGGGTGTTCAATGCCGCCGCCGAGACCGTCGACGAGTTGTTTCTTCTCATCGGCGACGCCGTCGCCGTCCTTGTCGACGAAGCTGCTCAGGTACGGCGGATGGATGACGTAGAACACCCCGCCAGCGAGGTGACCACCGCGTGGACTGTCGAGATCAGGAATGTAGTCGATGAACTTGTCGGCCTTGCCGTCATTGTCGGTATCGCGGCAGAGCACGATCTTGCCCATCTTCTTGGCGTGACCGAGCGAGCCGTTGCGGTCGGACGAGACGTAGACGTCGCCATTCGGCGCGGCGCTGATGGCGGTCGGGTAGTTGGCGTTCGGCGGCCCAGCGAAGTCGTTGATCTGGAAGGCGGCGTCGAGCGCATGCGCGTGTTCCGCCAGCAGTACCAGGGGCACGGCGAGGGTGGGGGCGAGCAGGCGACGAAGCGTCGGGGCGAGGATCATGGACTGGAGACTCCTGTGGGGGCGACACGTCAGCCGGTGGCGCGACGTATCAGAGATTCTGGTGAGCGCGTTGGGCAGCGGCGAGGCACTCGTTGGTGTAATGGTCGAACACGTCGGACACCCGTGCGAAGCGGTCAGGGATTGGCTCGATCCGCAGATGCGTGTCGTGGAGTGACAACTTACCACCGAGAGCGTGTGGCATTGCTGAGATTCCGGAACGAGTGGTGATGGCGTACCCTGGGCTTCGCCCGGGCTTCGCCCAGGGCCTTCTTCAGAACGCACCTGCGGCGCTCGCGAATCCTGCGCGACTGTCAATGGCAGCGCTTCCGGTTGTCGCTTGTCCGCCCTGGGACCGCATCGCGATGTGCAGGCTGAAGCCTGCGGTCCCAGGACAGCCACCCTCGCTGGTTGTCGCGCGGGGCAGCAACCACCGCGTCAGAGGTGCGGTTTTACCGCGGATTTCCCCAGGGTTTGCCTCACCACCCCGCTCCCCTTGCCCGATGGGGGGGCGACGTACAGTTCGCCGACCCCGCCGCCGCCCTGTTCTCCGCCTCTTGGAAAGCCCGCCCGCGCCATGATCGACCTCGCCGCCTTGCGTAAGGACCCCGCCTTCTTCCGTCAGGCTTGGGCCTCTCGGGGCGCGGTCGTCGATGTGGACGCGCTGCTTGAACTCGACCGGCAGGTGCGTGCCCTGAAGACCACCTACGAGTCGATCTCGGCTGAGCGCAAAACCGTGAGCCTCGCTATCGGCGCTGCTGCCAAGAGCGGCCAGGACGTGAGCGAAGCAAAGGAAAAGGCTCGGCAACTGGGTGATCAGGCCAAGGCGAGCAACGAGCGCGTGGAAACCGTGGAGAAACAACTCCACGATCAACTCCTGCACTTGCCCAATCCGTGCCTGCCCTCGGTTCCGGTGGGTAAAGACAGCGGTGACAACAAAGTCGTCGCTGAGTGGGGCACCAAGCCGACCTTCACGTTCGCGGCGAAAGCACACTGGGACCTTGGCCCCGCGCTCGGCATCATGGATTTTGATCGTGCAGCCAAGCTCTCGGGCTCGGGCTTCGTCGTCCTGCGCGGCGCTGGCGCCAAGCTGGCGCGCGCGTTGATCAGCTGGTTCCTCGACGTGCACACCACCGCGCACGGCTACACCGAACTCGCGGTGCCGTACCTGGTCCAGCCCGGTCCCATGCAAGGCACTGGGCAGTTGCCGAAGTTCGGCGATCAGCTGTACAAGTGCGCGCACGACGAGCTCTACCTGATCCCCACCGCCGAGGTGCCGGTCACCAACTTCCACGCCGGCGAGATCCTCGAAGGCGCGCAGCTGCCGGTGAAATACACTGCGCATACGCCGTGTTTCCGCCGTGAAGCCGGCGCCGCTGGCATCGGTACGCGCGGCATGACCCGCGTGCACCAGTTCGACAAGGTCGAGATCGTTTGGCTGGCCAAGCCGGAGAATTCCGACGCCGACTTGCTGACGTTGCGTGGTCATGCGGAGTCGCTGCTGCAACAACTTGGCCTGCACTACCGCGTGCTCGAACTGTGCACCGGCGACACCGGCTTCAGCTCGGCGCACACCTACGACCTCGAAGTGTGGAGCGCTGGCACCAACTCGTGGCTCGAAGTGTCGAGCTGCTCGACCTTCACCGACTTCCAGGCACGGCGCGCGAATCTGCGTTACCGTCCGGCTGCTGGTGAAAAACCGCAGTTCGTACACACCATCAACGGCTCAGGCTTGGCGCTGCCGCGCTGTTTGATCGCGTTGCTGGAAACGTATCAGCAAGCCGACGGCTCGGTGATCGTGCCGCCGGTGCTGCGTTCGTACCTCGGTGGTCTCGAACGCATCGGAAAAGCCGGATGAGCGACCCGATCAAACACGAATGTGGCGTTGCCATTGTGCGGTTGAAGAAACCGCTGGCGCATTACCGCGAAACCTATGGCACGCCGTTGTGGGGCCTGAAGAAGCTGTACCTGCTGATGGAAAAGCAGCGCAATCGCGGCCAGGACGGCGCGGGCCTGTGCGTGCTCAAGCAGGGCATGCCGTTTGGTCAGCAGTACTACTTCCGCTCGCGTGAGTACGGCTCCGCGTGTCTTGATCGGCTGTGGAAAAACGTGCATGACGACCTCGCACGGCTGACGCGCGATATGCGCATCGAGTCGACCGATGAAGTCGCGCTCAAGCGTCATTACCCGTACCTGGGTGAGACCTACATGGGTCACCTGCGTTACGGCACGCACGGTGGCAATGGCATGGACGTGTGCCATCCCTACGCGCGCTCCAGCAACTGGCCGAGCCGCTACCTGAGCCTGGCCGGCAACTTCAACCTCACCAACGTGCATGAGCTGTTCGACATGCTGGTGAAGCTCGGCCAGCATCCCACCGGTGACGCTGATACGTCCACGATGATGGAGAAGATCGGCCATTTCCTCGATGTGGCCAACGAAGCGCTCGCGCGTCAGGCCGACTCCAAGGCGCTTTCCGGGGACGAATTGGCGAAGAAGATCGCCAAGGAACTCGACCTCGGTCGCGTGTTGCGCAAAGCCGCGCGCACGTGGGACGGTGGTTACTTCATGGTTGGCCTCGTCGGTCACGGCGCGTCGTTTGCGCTGCGTGATCCCAACGGCATCCGTCCTGGGTACTGGTACGAGGACGGTGATGTCGTCGCGGTGGCGAGCGAACGCGTTGCGCTGGTGACGTGTTTCAACTGCCCGCCGGAACAGGTGAAGGAAGTAACCCCCGGCTGTGCGCTGATCATCAGCCACGAAGGCAAAGCGCAGGAGGTCGAGATCCTTCCGCCGCGCGAACGCAAGTCGTGCACCTTTGAACGCATCTACTTCAGCCGCGGCAACGACGCTGACATCTACCGCGAGCGCAAGGCGCTCGGTCGCGAGCTGGTGCCGGCGATGCTCAAGTCGATCGACTACGACCTCGCGCGCACGGTCATTGGTTACATTCCCAATACGGCGGAGACCGCGTACTACGGTCTGCTCGAAGGCCTCGAAGCGCACCTCGCCGAGTGGAAGGAACAGGAGATCCAGCGCCACGTGCAGGCCGGCACGCTGGGCAAGGACACGCTCAAGAGCATTCTGTCAGTCCGCCCGTGGCAGGAAAAAGTCGCGATCAAAGACGCCAAGCTGCGCACCTTCATCAGTGGTGATGATGACCGCACTGATCTGGTCAGCCACGCCTACGACATCACCCGCGGCATCCTGCGTCCAGGCGAAGACAACCTCGTCGTCATCGATGACTCGATCGTGCGCGGCACCACGCTGCGCCAGAGCATTCTGCGCATGTTGTCGCGCCTCGGCCCGAAGAAGATCGTGGTCCTGTCGTCGGCGCCGCAGATCCGTTACCCGGATTGTTACGGCATCGACATGAGTGAACTCGGGCGTTTCGTCGCGTTCGAAGCCGCCGTGTCGTTGCTGCGTGAACGTGGCCAGGGCGAGGTGCTCGACGAGGTCTATCGCCTGTGCAAGGCCGAGGAGGCCATGGCGAATCCGCAGCCGGTCAACCACGTCAAGCGCATCTACGCGCCGTTCACCGATGAGGAAATCTCGGCGCGCATCAGCGATCTGGTGAAGCCCAAAGACTTGGAATGGAAGGGCGAGGTCCAGATCGTCTTCCAAGCCGTCGCCGGCCTGCGCTGGGCGATTCCGAATCACACCGGCGACTGGTACTTCACCGGCGACTACCCGACACCGGGCGGCTTCCGCGTGGTCAACCGCGCGTTCATCAACTACATCGAAAAACGCCACGGCCGCGCCTACGAAGCAGCGAAGGCTTAGCGTAGCCTGAGGCTTGCTCTATCCGCGGCGATGGGCCGAACACAGAGCACCAGAGTACCAGAGGATTCGCCAAGGCTTGAAGGACAATGGCTACTGCACCCATTGGGTGGTTGTGCACGAGAATCCAAATCTCTGTCAGCTCTGGTTCTCTGGTGCTCTGTGTTCTATCTCCGGATTTAGACTCACCCGCTGCGCGGTTCGAGCACGCCCGCTTGCAACATGCTGGTGAGCGCGCGATCCAAGCCGTCTTCCACCGCGCAGGTGACCAGTCCGGCACCGCGTCCGGCGAGTGCTGACTGCCAGCCAGCCTGATGGCGTGCGAGGCGTTCGCGGTAGCCCGCGCAGGTCGCCTCGTCCAACACCACATCGCCGGCGCCGCCTTCGAGATCTTCCAGGCGGGCGGCACCGACTGCTTCTGGCGAACGTTCGCTGGCGGTCAGCACCTGCACCAGCGCGATGCGTCCCGCGCCGCTACCGAGTGATTGGACCACCGGAGCGCCGCCGCCTGGGCAAAGGCCGTCAGAAACCAGGAAGCGTTCCGATCCCGCTCCCAGCATCGGTGCCGGGCGTGCCTCCAGGCCGATCGTTCCTACGCACGCGGTGTGGCGCAGTGCTGGACGCCAATCGCTCGGCAGACGGCGGATGGCGTCGGTGGCGCACCACACCACCGGCCGCGTGCCGTCTGACTCCGCCAGCGTGGCGAGCAGCGCTGCGATGCTCAGCGCGAGGTGGAGCTTGGCCGGCGATGCGCCCATGCTGGCGCTGAGGTCGAGCACGACTTCGACGCGTGGGCTGACTTCTTGACGATGACGCCGCAGCATCAGTTGTTCAGTGCGCGCGTACACCGACCAGTCGAGGTGCCGAAGATCATCCCCGGCGACGTAGCTGCGGTGATCGTGGAATTCCAGACTCGCGCCTGGACCAGCGCCCAAACGCGAACCGGCACCGAGGCGACGTCGGCGCGCATCGACGCCCAGACGCACGCGTTTGGTCGTGGCCTGTACGGCAGGTTCATCCCAGGTCGGCATCAGCTTGGCTCTCCACGCAGGGCTCGGACCGCGGGTTTGCGGTTGGACTGATGCGCCATGGCGACCAGGGCGAACAGCCCGGCGAAACACACCAGTATCACCGCGATCGGAGCATCCTTATGGACCGAGCCGGCGCCAGCCATCCCGAAGGGAATTAGGCCGAACAACGGACTGATCGCCGCGATGACGGCGGAGCCGCCGCCCAGCGCGCTGAAGAATCCGCCGCCCAGGGTTCCCAGAACGATGAAGCCCCAGACCCAGCGGCGATGCACCACCGGCCGAGAGTTCAGCACATCACCGCCGCGCGCGATGGTGTCGGAAATCATCAGGATGAGGGCACCGTACGCGACCACGCCGACCGCGATCGCCCCGATGGCGCCGACCTCGTCGCCGTATCCCAAAAGCCACACCGTGATGCCGGCAGCCAAGGCCGGCAGCGCGATGGCCAGGTGGAACCGTCGTGCCGCCGCGGCCCCGGGATCCAACAACCGACCCAGGCCAGCGTGTTTGCTGCTGGCCTGCGCTTGGCGCCGGGACTGGTCGAAGGGTTCGGCGATACCATCGATGCTGGTGAAGGCGTTCCACAGCGCTGCGACCAGCGCGGTCCAGCCGAGCGCCGCCAGCCACTCGACCACCTCCAGCAACGCCAGCCCCACCATCACCAGCAGCAGGTTGGCAATGAACACCAACGTCATCACCCGCGGTGCGGTACTGCGGTTGGCAGCCGTATGGGTGATGCGCATGGCGGCATCGACCACGGACGCGGCGCCAAACTGCAACGCCAGGTTGCACAGCAGCAGGATGGCCAGCGCCGCGCCGTCGCCGAGGAAGCGCAGGCTGGGCATTCCTGGGAAGAATCCCCGGCTGACGGTGAACATCCACAACAGGTATATCGCCAGCAGCCAGCCAAGGCTGGCGCCGATCGCCGCCCGTCCGGGACGACCGGCAAGGCTGCCGCGTTTACCGGTGATTGAGGCCTTCACACCGACACAGACCGAGAGCAAACCATTGAGCGGGATGACCAGCCCAGCCAACAGGATCACCAGCGGATCGACTCCGTTGAGCATCCACGCCATCACCAAAAACGGCGCCATCATCGCCAGCAGCATGAGCTGCTGGATCGCCGCAGCAGCGATCAGGCCAAGGAGGATGCGCAGCGGCGGTAGTCCGGTGAGGTCGAGCAGATCCCAGGCCGCTTCTTCGCGTTCTTGCCGCACGGTGGCGATGAACATCACCGGAAGGACGATCCACGCCACCGCGCTCCACAGCGTGACCACCAGCAGGAACAGCACTTCACTGCGCAGCAACGCTACGCGGGCGCCGAACAGCTGGTCGGGTGCGACGCTGGCAGCCACCACCAGCGCACTCACGCCGAACAGCAGCACTAGGTGCAGCACGATGATCAGCGTGAGGCTGCGGCCATGTTGGCGCAGCAGGCGGATGGTCAGCGGATTGAGCGAGTCCGCGAACGCCTCCAGCATGACGCTCCAACGGGCCAAGCGGTCGGCAGTGGTCGGCGTGCCGGCAGTGGTCGGCGTGCCGCCCACGGCTCATTCCCCCCTGGGGTTGCGATCATCCTGCCGTGCGGCGATGCGCTGGGTGGCGATGCGTAGGCGCAGGCCCTGCATCAGCAACACGCCGAAACACGCCAGCCCCATGAGCAGGACCACGATCAAGACCGCTTCGCGCCGTGCGGAGTAACCCGCCATCACTTCGATCATGCCCTTGATCGGGCTGATGTAGGCGAACAGCCCGGCGAGGCTTTCTTTCTCCTGACTGCCGCTTTCGAAGGCCAGGATCAGCAACGGCGCGAGGTTCACCGCCGCCAGCAGCACCAGCAGAAAACCGCGACGCAGCGCGGTGG